>JAQGHQ010000260.1 GCA_028288765.1 Gemmataceae bacterium
CGAGTCTTCGAGGCCCACCGAGATTAACACCGGTGGGCCTCGAAGACTCGACCCACCCTACAAGAAATCCACCCCAACGGGGATCTCAACAGGGCAACACAGTGGGTTACCGAGGAAAAGCCATTTCTCCCGTTATCCCAGGACGGTTACTCGCGTCCGTTGAAGTGACACGGGCACCGCACCGTGGTTCGGGGAGAATGACGCGATCACGAATCGACCGCTCCCGGCGCGCGTGCGGGTCGGCCCGGCAGCCACCCGTCCCCTCGAATCCAGTAGTTCCAGGTTCCAGGTTGTTCGGCCGGTTCGCGGTTGTCGACTTGGGAAACGAAATGGCCTCGCCCATCCCACGTTCTCGACTTGGAACTTGAACCTTGAACCTTGAAACTACTGGAACGGGCTTACCACAGCCAACCCGAGGCCCCTGATGCCCTCTCCCCTCATCCTGTCCATCGACCAGGGCACCACCAGCTCCCGGGCGGTGGTGTACGACCCGGCCACGTTCGCCGTGGTCGGTTCCGCCCAGCAAGAGATCGAGCAGCACTACCCGAAGGACGGGTGGGTCGAGCACGAGCCCGAGGACATCTGGTACTCGGTCGCCCGGACGGTCCGCGAGGCCCTCGCGACTGCCGGCCGTAGCCCGGCGGACGTGGCCGCCGTCGGGATCACCAACCAGCGGGAAACGGTCGTCGTCTGGGACCGCGCGACCGGCCGGCCCGTTCACCGGGCGATCGTTTGGCAGGACCGCCGGACCACCGACTTCTGCCGCGCCCACGCCGCCGACCAGCCGTGGCTCACGGAGCGGACCGGCCTCGTCCTCGACCCGTACTTCTCGGGCACGAAGCTCCACTGGCTGCTCGAACACCGCCCGGACCTGAAGCCGGCCGCCGGGCGCGGCGACCTTGCGTGCGGGACGGTCGATGCGTTCCTCATCTGGCGGCTCACCGGCGGCCGGGCCCACGCCACCGACGCCTCGAACGCCAGCCGGACGCTCCTGTTCAACATCCATCTGATGCAGTGGGACGACGACCTCCTCCGGTACTTCGGCGTGCCGCGGGCGCTGCTCCCGGAGGTGAAGCCGAGCGCGGCCGATTTCGGGGTGACCCGCGGGCTCGACTTCCTGCCGGACGGGATCCCGATTCGTGGGGTGGCGGGCGACCAGCAGGCCGCGTTGTACGGGCAAGGGGCGTTCGGCCCCGGCGAGGGGAAGTGTACCTACGGGACCGGGGCGTTCTTCCTCCTGCACACCGGCGACACCGCGGTGTCGTCGCGGCACCACCTGCTCACGACCGTGGCGGCGACGACGGACGCGAAGCCGAAGTACGCGCTGGAAGGCGCGGTGTTCGTCGCCGGGGCGGCGGTCCAGTGGCTGCGGGACGGACTGCACCTGTTCCGGACCGCGGCCGAGGTGGAAGCGCTGGCGAAGGCGTCGAACCCGGCGGAACCGGTGCTATTCGTCCCCGGGTTCGTGGGGCTCGGGGCGCCGCACTGGGTGCCGGAGGCCCGCGGGGTCATTTTCGGGCTGACCCGGGCGACGACCGCGGCCGACCTCGGCCGGGCGGCGCTGGAAGGGGTCGCGTTCCAGGTAGCGGACCTGATCGACGCGGCGGTAAGAGACACAGACCCCTCCCCCGGCCCCTCCCCTGGGCGGGGAGGGGAGAAAGACACTCTCGGATCGACTCCCCCTTCCTTCTCAGGGAAGGGGGCCGGGGGGTTAGGTTCTCTCCGGGTCGACGGCGGGATGGCCCGGAACGACTGGTTCCTGCAGTGCCAGGCGGACCTGCTCGGCCGGCCGGTGCTGCGGGCCGCGCACAGCGAATCGACGGCCCTCGGGGCGGCGATGCTGGCGGCGGTCGGCGCGGGTCTGACGGACGAGACGACGCTCCGGGGGATGGTGTCGGCCGCGACCCGGTTCGAGCCGAAGCTGCCCTCCGCCGACCGGGACCGGAAACTGACCGCGTGGCGAAAAGCCGTTCAAGCGGTGATCGGGTTGTACCAGGGGGTGTGACCGGCGGCGGGCCGTTGTTTTGAATGCTTCGGGCGCACCTGGTCAGGCCCGGGCGGGTGGTATTGCCGTATCAACGGAGCGACATCCAATGTCTGGAGAATGATCAATAGATATATATACAAATGTGTAGTTAACGAGTTAATGAAAGTTAATCACTGCCGGTTGAGTCGCCCTGGGGCAAAGGCGCGGCGCGACAACCCGCAAATCTTAACTAATCTTAACCAGTCAACTTGGTTGTTTGGTCGGAAGACGTGTGTGGATCGGGGTTTCCGGAAGCGCCTTTGGGAAGCGCAAAACTGGTCGCAGGTGAGTGGTTTTGCCGGCCGGTTGAGCCTGTCCGACCTCCGGCCCGTCGCCTACCACCCGTCTCCCGAGACCACCTCGCCGCCCGCGTGGGTGGACAGCGCCCGGTACGTGGGCGGGTCGATCCCGGCCCGGACGAACCGGACCGACCCGTCGCAGAATACGAAGTTGCACCCGCCCGAGTGAGGGCCCCGGAACCCACTCACCAGGTCGCGCCCGCTCCGGTTGTACCCCGACGAGTCGGAGCTGCAGACGGTCGGCGTCGCCGGCGACCGGTTCATCGGCTCGTCCGCCGGGTCCGGCGGGAGCCCGAACTGGGCGGTCACGGCCAGGACGCTGCCGTACAACGGGTGTGACCGGTCCCCGAACCCGGTCGCGCCCCAGGCCTGGTCCAGCAGGGCGGGCTGTCCGGTGAACGGGTCGGACGCGGTCTGGGTGGGGTCCGCCAGGCTGCGGACCGGGAAGCGGGTCGAGCCGCCGGCGGCCTCGCCGAGGGCGAACGTCTCCGACGTGCCATCGGTCACGTCGAGCAGGCGGGTCGTTCCGGTCACGGTCCCGTCCGACCCCCGAGGGGCGGTCCCGAACGGCCCGCGGGCGGCCACCGGGACGGCGGTCGGGTCGGTCCAGATCCCGGCGTTGGCCCCCTTGCAGAAGGCGTAGTCCACCCCGGCCGCGAACGGCGGCAGGGCGAACCCCCACTGGGCCCCCACCTGGTCGAGGAATAGCCCGCCACCCGACCGGTTGCCCGGGCAGTAAAAGACTTTCACCCCGAACCCGACGGCTTGATAATTGGCTGGGTCGTACCACGTCACGTCGAAGCGGTAAAGGTTCTGAAGGTTTTGCTGCTCCAGGTACGGGAGTAAGTAGGTGAACCCGGTCGCCCACCCGTCGTGGATGTCCCCGGCCACGACCACCCCGGCGGGGAACCGGCCGGCGGCGTCGTGATAGGTGTGCAGGGCCAGCCCGAGCTGCTTCAGGTTGTTCGCGCAGGAGCTGCGGGCGGCGGCCTCGCGGACCTTCTGGACGGCGGGCAGGAGGAGCCCGATCAGGACGGCGATGATCGCGATCACCACCAGCAGCTCGATCAGCGTGAATGCGAGGTGGATGCGAGCGTCGCGGGCGCGTGATCGCTGGCTGAGAGCCGCCCGCCCCGCCGTGGGACATTCGGCCCGAACCGCCGCGGAGCGGCGGGCGACTCTCAGTGCCCGGGATGCGAGGCAGGCTCGAAACGGTGGCATCTCGACTTCACCGGGGACGGGCGACGGGAGATGAACCAGATCAATCCTACCCTCGCCGGCAAGTGGATGCTCGGTTCGGGTCGGCGGAACGTCGGGTGGGCGGTGTTCGCCTCGGCGGTGCTGACGATCTCGTGCCGGGGGAGTGGCCCCGCGCCCCTGCGGGACGAGGGGAAAAGTGTGGACGAGCTGCGGGCGATGCTCGCCGCCCCGGACCCGGAAGTGCAAGCCCGCGGGGCGTTCGGCCTGAGCCGCCACGGCCCGGCCGCGAAAGACGCGGTGCCCGACCTGATCCCGAAACTGAAGGAGTCGGACCCGCTCGTCCGCCAGAACGCCGCGCTCGCGCTGGGGGCGGTCGGGCCGGAGGCGACCGCCGCGGTCCCGGCCCTGACCGCGGCACTGGCCGACCCGGAATGGACGGTCCGGCGGCAGTCGGCGGTCGCGCTCGGGGCGATCGGGAGGGAGGCGAAACCGGCCCTGCCCGCGCTGCGGAAGCTGGACTCCGATCCGCACAAGCTGGTACGGGACGCGGCGAAGCAGGCCCGGGAGAAGCTCGGCGGGTGAGCGAGGAGTTACCTCTTTCGCTTCGGCGCCTTCGGCTTCTCCAGCCGCTCGAACAGCTTCGCGAGCGGGAAGTGGAACCCGGGAAGCTTCCGGTCCTGGGTCGCGGGCATGTGATGCCTCCGCGGGAGTGGTCGTCTGCCGCTAGAATACCCGAGGCAGCGTCTCCCCCCAACCTCAACCGCGAAGGCCCATGCTCCCCGCCGACGTGCTCCGCCAGGTCCGCCGGCTGCACCTCCGGGCCCGCCGGGTCGTGCAGACCCTGCTCGGGGGCGAGTACCACTCCGCGTTCAAGGGGGCCGGGCTCTCGTTCGAGGAGGTTCGCGAGTACCAGCCCGGCGACGACGTGCGGACGATCGACTGGAACGTGACCGCCCGGATGGGCCAGCCGTTCATCAAGCGGTTCGTCGAGGAGCGGGAACTCACGATGATCCTCGCGGTCGACGTCTCCGCGAGCCAGCGGTTCGGCACCCGGCAGCTGTCCAAACGCGCGGTCGCGGCGGAACTGGCCGCGCTCCTCGCCCTGTGCGCGGTCAGCAACAACGACCGGGTCGGGCTGATCGCGTTTACCGATTCCGTCGAGCGGTTCGTCCCGCCGAACAAGGGGCCGCGGCACGTCCTCCGGCTGCTCCGCGACATCCTCGCGTTCGAGCCGCAGAAGCCCGGCACCGACCTCACCGCCGCCCTGGATTACCTGAACAAGGTGCAGCGGCGGCGGGCGATCGTGTTCCTGATCAGCGACTTCCTCGCCGCCGGGTTCGCCGACGCGTTCCGCCGGGCCGCCCGGAAGCACGACCTGATCGCCGTCCGGACGGCCGACCCGCGGGAGCTGGAGTGGCCGGCGGTCGGGCTGGTCCGGGTGGAGGACGCGGAGACCGGCCGGCAGGTGGTGATTGATACGTCGAGCCGGGCGTTCCGCGAGGGGTTCGCCGCCCGCGCCCGGGACCGGGTGGCGGCGGTCACGAAGCTCGCCCGCGGCGCGCAGGCCGACCTCGTCGAGGCCGGGACCGACGGAAACCACTTCGACGCCCTGCTCGCGTTCTTCCGCAAGCGGGACCGCCGCCGGCGCGGGGGGCACGGGTGAGAAACCTCCTTGTGTGTGTGCTGGTCGCGGGGTGGTTTCTCCTGGCCGGCGCGCCGGCGCGCGCCCAGCCCGCGGAAGTGGTGCCGTCCGCCGGGGTGGACCGCAACTCGATCCGCCTTTCCGAATCGGCCCGGCTCAGGCTGGCGCTCGAAGGCCCGGCGCCGCTGCGGGTCGACCTCCCCGCCGAGCCGGAAAAGATCCTCTCGCCCGAGGCCGCGGGTGCGTGGCGGATCCGCCCGGCCGGGGCCGCGGCCGTCACCCCGCTCGCCGAGGGCCGGGAGCGGTGGGAACGAACGTTCCGACTCGACCCGTGGGACCCGGCCGAGAAGGCCGTCATCACGTTCGCGCCGGTCAAGGTGACGGCCGGGACCGACCTGAACCCCCGGGAGGTGAACTGGCCGGCGATTGAGGTCCGGGTACAAACGACGATCGGCGAGACGAAGGCCGAGAACGCCCGCCCGGTCACCGGGATCGAAGATCTGCCGCCGGTAACGCCGCCGAACCCCGCGGTGGTCGGGTGGCAGATGGCCGCGGGGCTGGGGTCGGTGTTCGCCACGATGGTCGTCGTGGTCCTGGTCCGGCGGGCGCGGGCGAAGCCGCCGCCGCTCCCGCCGGGCGAGTGGGCAGTCCGCGAGCTCGACCGGCTCGACCGCGCGCTCGCCGCGGTGGGGGTGACGGGCGGGGACGCGGCCGACCGGGTGGCGGCGGTGGTGCGGGAGTTCGTGGAACGGCGGCACGGGCTGCCCGCCCCGAAGCTGACCACGACCGAACTGCTTGTCGAGTGCGAGGGGGCCGCCTGGCCGGTGGAACGGACAGAACCTCTCCGTGAGATACTGGTGCGTTGCGACCGGGCGAAGTTCGCCGGGGATGTGCCGGACGCGGTGGAAGCCGGGGCGCTCGTCGACACCGCCCGGTGCTGGATCATGGCGGCGGGCTCGGCGAGCGGGGGGCGTGAGCCCCCCGAGTGACTTTCGGCGGCGGTGTCGGGATGGGGTGAGTCACTCGGGGGCTCACGCCCCCGCTCGCCAAAACCCACCCGGCCCTTACACTCTCCTTGTCTCCCCCGCCCTTTCGGTGCCGTTCATGAAGCGGGTCCTCGTTCTCGCCGCCGCGATCACGCTCGTCCTGTGGGCCCGGACCGCGTTCTACACCGTGGACTACGCCGAGTTCGTGTACGTGACCCAGTTCGGCGAACCGGTCATCATCCACGACGGGGAGACCGCGGCCGGGCTGAAGGTCAAGGCCCCGTGGCCGGTCCACGCGGTCCAGCGGATCGACCGCCGGGTCCAGTCGTTCGACCTCCCCGCCGTCGAGTCGCTCACCCGCGACCCGATCAACCGGACGGTCGACAAGACGCTCGCCGTCGACGCGTTCGTGACGTGGAAGATCCCCGACGCCGAGGCGGCCGACCGGTTCGTCAAGGTGGTCCGCACCCCGGAGCAGGCGAAGAAGATCCTCGGCCCGCTGGTCAACGGCCGGCTGGCCGCGGTCATCAGCACGATGCCGCTCGACGACCTGATCAGCGTGACCGACGTGGAGGCCGGGCTGGCGGGCGCGGCCGGCGCGCCCGCCGCGGCGGCGGCCGTCGGCCGGTTCCAGGCCGCCGACCTGAAGGCGATCGACGAGCGGGCCGAGCGGGTCCGCCGGCGGCTACTCGGGGAGGAGGCCGCGGCCGGCGGCGAGCCCGCCCGCGGCGACAACCTCAAGGAGCGGGCGCTCGCCGAGTACGGCATCCAGGTCCTGGATGTTCGGGTGCGGCGGTTCAGCTACCCGGAGGCGGTCCGGGGGAGCATCGCCGAGCGGATCCGGAGCGAACGGGCGCGGAAGGTGGCCGACTACGAGAGCGAGGGCCGCAAGCGGGCCGCCGGGATCACGACGGACGCGTCCGCGGCGGCCAAGAAGATCGAGGACGAGGCCGCAGCCCGGAAAACGGTGATCGAGGGCGGGGCGAAGGCCGAGGCCGCCCGCACCCGCGGGGCGGCCTACGCCCAGGACCGCGAGTTCGGGCTGTTCCTGGAGAAGCTCCAGGCGTTCCAGGCGATGGTCGCGGACACCCGCGACGTGTTGCTGATCTCGACCAAGCACCCGCTCTTCGACCTGCTCCGCGGCCCGCCGGCCCCGCCCCCGCCGCCGAAATGACCCCGGGGCGGGCACCAGTGTCACGGTCCCGCGGCCGCGTCCGGTTTCGGGTCCGTGTCGGCCGGCTTCTGACCCCGTGGGTGGAACAGGCGGTGCATGGCCTTGAGCCGGTCGCGGTCGACGTGGGTGTAGTGCTGGGTGGTCTGGATCGAGGCGTGGCCGAGGAGCTCCTGCACGGTCCGGAGGTCGGCCCCGCCGGCAAGCACGTGCGTCGCGAAGCTGTGCCGCAGGGTATGCGGACTGACGGTGGCCGGTAGCCCCGCCCGCTTGCAGTACTTCTTCACGAGCGCCCACAGAAAGATCCGCGTCAGCGGCCGGCCGGACTTGCTGACGAACACGTTGGCCGGGCCGGTGTCGGCCGCCGGGGCAACGGTCCGCCCCTCGGCCAGGTAGGCGCGGATGGCCGCGACCGCCGGCCGCCCGAGGGGGACCACCCGCTGTTTGCTCCCCTTCCCGGTACACTTGCAGAACGCCGCGTCGAGGTACACGTCCGCGACCTTCAGCCCGACCACCTCGGACGCCCGGCAGCCGGTGGCGTAGAGCGTTTCGAGGACCGCCCGGTCGCGGAGGAAGAACCGGTCGCCCGGCTGGGGGGCGTTGAGCAGCTCCTCCACCGCCGTCGGCGAGAGCACCTGCGGCACCCGCTCCCACAGCTTCGGCGACCCGAGCAGGTCCACGGCCGCGGCGTCGGCCCGCTCTTCGAGCCGGAGGAACCGGTAGAACATCTTGAGCGAGACGAGGTGGCGGGCGATACTCGGCGGGGCGAGCTGTTCGTCGTGCAGGAACGCGAGATACCGGGCGAGGTCGCGGAGCGTCGGGGCGGTGTACTCGTGGTACCGGACGACCGCCGCCCACGTCGCGAACCGGGCGAGGTCGCGGCCGTACGCCTGCACGGTGTTGTCCGCCATCCCCCGCTCGGACTGCAGGTAGTGGCGGAACGCCCCGATGTCGGACTGGAGTTCGGCAAGGGACATAGCAGGGGTCAGGGGACAGGGGACAGGAGTCAGAGTTGCTGGCGGGCCGCCACGGAGGGCGGCCCCTACGAACCCTGTCCTGTAGGGGCCGCCCTCCGTGGCGGCCCGTGCCACGCGAGCCTTTCAACACAGCAAGGTCAGAGCTCAGGAGTCAAGCATCGAGAGAGTACCGGCCGCAGTTGCTCGAACGCGCGGGCCCGGTGGCTCATCTTCTGCTTCACCTCCGGGGGCAGTTCACCGAACGTCTTCCCGTACTCGGGCACGAGGAACAGCGGATCGTACCCGAACCCGCCCGTGCCGCGCAGTTCGGTCACGATGACCCCATGACACCGCCCCTCGACCGAGGCCACGACCTTCCCCGTCGGGTCGGCCAAAACCGCGGTACTGATGTAATACGCGGCCCGGTCGGGCCCGGAGTACGGGGCGAGCTCGGCGAGCAGCTTGGCGTTGTTCGCCGCGTCGTCCCCGTGCTTGCCCGCGTACAGGGCCGAGTCCACGCCCGGCGCCCCGCCCAGGGCCGGCACAACCAGCCCGCTGTCTTCCCCGATCACCCACTCGCCGAGCACGGGGGCGAGAGTGACCGCCTTGAGCGTGGCGTTCCCGACGAACGTGTTCGCCGTCTCGTCCACCTCCGGGGCGGTGGGGTACGGGGTCAGGTCGGTCAGGTCGAAGCCGAGGCCGCCCAGAAGGTCGATCATCTCGCGGAGCTTCTTCTTGTTCCGGCTGCCGAGTACCAGCTTGGGCATGGGAGTGGGATCGCGAGGTGGTGGGGTGGTGGGGTGGTGAGGTAGTGGAAAACAGACACCAGCCCGCCTCACGGCAGGATACGGAAAGGGTAGGGCGGGTTCACCACCTCACCACCACCCCACCTCACGCCCAGAGTCATTCGGGCTCGATGCTGACCGACAGTCCGCGGTCGGCGAACTGTTCGGCGTACAGCTCGGCCCGCTCCAGGTGGGTGACCAGTACCACGGACCGGCCGCGGTGGTAGGCTTCCCACATCCGGAACTCGGCCTCGGCGTTGCCGAAGCGGGTCAGTTCCATCACCGCCCGGACAACGAACATGAGTTCCTTGTCGGCGGTGCGGTGGAGGAAGACCTTGTAGCGGGGGGTAGGGAGCCGACCGGGCTGACCCCGGCGGGGCTGGTATCGGCGGAACGGTTGCCGCGACGACATGGCTGCCCTCGGAACGGGAGCCGATCGAATTGTCCGGACCCGGGCCACGAGGAGAGGCCCCGGGTCTGAGCTTCAACTGTAATCGCCCGACGGCCTCCCGCCAAGCGCTCATTCCACAGGATGAAGAGATGTTCACCCGGCAGGTGGGTATTTGCCGGGCGTGCCGGGTGTAGCGGCCGGCCCAATCTCCGGCCCGGCCGGACGAATGACAGGATGTACAGGCCGTTCGGGCCGCGGTGGCCGCAGGTGAGGGCGGATGTGAACCCCGGAGCCCTTTGCATTTACTACGAGAGCGCGGCAGGGCTGACGCGGGATCACGTTCCCCCGAAGGCCCTGTTCCCGAAACCCCGGCCGGGGAATCTGGTCACCGTACCCGCGTGTTTCCGGTGCAACTCGTCGGCGGGCCTCGACGACGACTATTTCGCGACCGCCCGCCGCGCCTTCCAGACCGCCTATCCGCTCGTGCCCCCCGTTCCCACTGCGGCCTCCCCGCCGTTGGGCGGCGGCCTCCAGCTCGGCGACGCCGTCGACCTGACGCGGGTGTACCGGGTGGTCGTGCGGGTCGTTCGCGGGCTCAACTTCCACGAGACCGGCCGCCGGTTCGGCCCGGGGGAGCCCGTCGACGTGTTCTGCAACGCCACCCTCTCGCGGTCCGGGCCGGGGGTGCTCGGCCACTTGCACTCCGAGATCCTGGCCCCGATCCTCACCTTGCCGGCGAAACAGCTCGGGACGGGAGTGTTCGAATACCGGTTCTGGCACTCCCCGGACGACCCGTCCTGTTCCGTCTGGCTGCTGACATTCCACGCGGCCGTCCCGTTCCTGGTGACGACCGGGACGGGGGCGGCGTGAGGCACCGGACCGGGTACAACAGAGGGAAGGACGGCACGTGCGGAGATCGAGTCGTGGAAATCCCGGTGATCGTAGAACCTGCCGACGGCGGCTACCGTACCCGGTCGAGGCCGAGGCGGCCGGCGGCCCTACGTGGTCGGGTTGCCGAACCGTTCGCTTTGCTCCCGCTGGAGGCGACCCCGGACAAGCCGTGGATTTCATCGGCCGGGTCGGTCCCTGACGACGAGGTCACGGAGATGTGGCTCGACGCGACCGCCGAATACCGGCGCGAGCAAGATACCCGTGACCAGGCCACCCTACCTCCGGCCCCGAACGCCCAGCCCATGCCGTGAGCCTGTACGTCTTCGTTACCGACACGCTGACTCTGTTCGAGCGGATGCACCCGGGGGGTGCTCCGGAACGTGATTTACCACCTCGCCGACGACATCCGGGTTACTTCGATCACGGTCGAAGAACAGCTCGGCGGTTGGTTCGTGGCGATACGGAACGCGAGGACCCCTCAGCAGATTGAGACGACCCACGCGCGACTGGCCGGGACCGTGCGGGTTCTGGCGAACTGGGATGTAATCCCGTTCAGCGCGGCCGCAGTCATCCGGGTTCAGGACTTGCTCCGGCAGCGGTTGAACGTCGGTGGCAATGGTCTGCGGATCGCCGCGATCGCCCTGGAAGCCGGGGCCGTGGTAGTCACGCGGAACCTCCGCGACTTCGGCCGGGTACCCGGGCTGCGATGCGCGGACTGGTCGGTGTGAGGGTAACCGTGCACGGCCCGAAGTGGTGGGGCGACTGGCCGGACCGAGGCCAAACGGCCTCTCTTGCCAGGGCGAACGAACCCTGAAAGTGCCTCCGTTGTCTGCCTCTCATTCACGGTCCGGATAGGCTGTCTGTTTTGTGGCACGGGTCTCCAGACCTGTGTAGCCGCACAGGTCTGGAGACCCGTGCCACAAAAATAAAACCAGACACCTTCAGTCGGATCAAGTATCAGAACTGCCGCAAGAACCGTAGGTCGTTCTGCCAGAACAGGCGGATGTCGTCGATCGCGTGCTTGAGCATCAGCATCCGCTGCGGGCCCATCCCGAACGCGAACCCGGTCACCGTCGCCGGGTCGTACCCGCCGGCCCGGAGCACGTTCGGGTGGACCATCCCCGCCCCCATGATCTCCAGCCAGCCAGTCCCCTTCGTCAGCCGGTCCCGGTTCGGGTCGTCCTTCGGCCAGTCGATGTCCACCTCGATGCTCGGCTCGGTGAACGGGAAGTAGGAACTCCGAATCCGCACCTGCCGGTCCGGGCCGAACATCCGCCGGGCGAACGCGGTGATCGTCCCCTTCAGGTCGGCCATCGTGATCCCCTCGCCCACCGCCAGCCCCTCGACCTGGTGGAACTGGATCTCGCTCCGCGTGCTGATCGCCTCGTTCCGGTAACACATCCCCGGCAGGATCACCCGGATGGGCTTCGGCCGCACCTCCCGCATCACGTGGATTTGCCCCGGCGACGTGTGCGTCCGGAGGATCACCCCCGGGGTCGTGGTGAAGAACGTGTCCCACATGTCCCGGGCCGGGTGGTGCGCGGGCATGTTCAGGAACTCGAAGTTCATCTCGTCCGTCTCGACCTCCCGGGTTCGGTAGACCTGGAACCCGAGGTCGGCGAAAACGGCGTACACCTGCCGCAGGATCTGGGTCGCGGGGTGCAGCCGGCCGCGGGGCCGGATGCGGCCGGGGAGCGTGACGTCCAGCGGGTTCGCCGTCAGGCTGGCCTGGAGGGCCTTTTCCTTCGCCTCCGCCAGGGCGGCCGTGTACGCCGACTCCAGCGCCACCTTCACCCGGTTCGCCTCCTGCCCGTACGCCGCCCGCTGGTCCTTCGCGATCTTGCCGATGGCACTCAACGCGCCCTTCATCAGCCCCTTGTCGCCGAAGTATTTAGTGTTCCACGCCCGCAGCGCGGCCTCGTCGGCGCACGCACGAAGTTCGGCAAGCCCGTCCGTCTCCAGCTGCTTCAGGTCGTCGGTCGCGGCATCCGGCATGACAGGTGTGTCCGTGGGGAGGTAGTCCCGTGTGTGGCTGAGGATACGGTCCGCTCCCGGGAATGGACACCGCGGCCGGGAGCGAGGTGATCGCGGGTAACGGCGAAACCGCCGACGGGTGACTCGGGTATTCCCCCGCACCGCCGGAGGCCCGACGATGACCCGCACCGCGCTGTCATTCACCGCCGTTCTCTCGCTCGCTCTCCCGGCCTGCGTCCCGGTCGCCGGCGGGGCCGGATCGGCCGAGGCGGAAGCGGCCGACGAGAAGGTGCCGGAGGCCAAGGCCGGGACGTTCCCGGACGAGTCGATCACCGTCGGGACGCAGAAGCGCGCGTTCCGGCTGGTGGTCCCGACGACGGTCGACCTGACCAAACCGGCCCCGCTGGTGATCGCATTTCACGGCATGGGGATCGACAGCAAGGACGTGATGCCGAAATACACCAGGCTCGACGAACTGGCGGCGGACAAGAAGTTCGTCCTCGCCTACCCGGGGGCCGCCGGGCGGAGCTGGGGACTCGCCCCGGACAAGGTGACGGCCGACCTTGCGTTCTTCGACGCCCTCCTCGACCACCTGACCCGGCGGCACAAGATCGACCCGGACCGGGTATACGTGATCGGCATGTCGAACGGCGGGTATTTCGCGCATCTGGTGGGGGCGGAGCGGTCGAAGACGGTGGCCGCGGTGGCCTCACACTCCGGCCCGCTCGGCCTCCAGACCCTTGGCGGGATCAACGCGAAGCGGAAGTTCCCGGTCATGATCGTCCACGGGGACGCGGACCGCCTCCTGCCGGTGGAGTGGGCCCGGGAGAACCGCGACAAGTACACGAAGGAAGGGCACGAGGTGAAGTACGTCGAGGTCGCCGGGCTCGGGCACCTGTGGGCGACCAAGCAGAAGATCAACGATCAGCTCTGGGAGTTCTTCGAGAAGCACCCGCGGAAGTAACCGCCCGGGGCGAGCAGGGGGCCCGAGCCCCCCGAGTTGAGACGCCGCGGGGTGCGGTCCCTACACCGCGGCTGTCAATCGCCACCACCGCCGCAGCCGCCACACCCGCCCCCCCCGTCACCGCTGCCGTCGCCCCCACCCCCGCCCCCGTCGGACGAGGCGCCGCAGCCCGAGCCGCACCCGCCCGAAGACCCGTCGGTGGTCTGGCGGGGGAACCACGTCTGAAGAGCCACCAGTCCCAGTCCGGCCAGGGCCGCCGTACCGAACAGGGCCACCGCGAGGCCGGCGGAACGGTCGGCCTCGCGCCCGGCACCAGCTCTCAGGCCGGCGTGCTTCGACCGCAGCCAGACGAGCAGGTTCTCGCCCCGCCGGCTCAGGCGGAGGTTCCCGGCCGCGGAGATGGCGAGCCCAATGCACCCGCCGATCACGATCGTGGCGACCAGATACCCGACCGGCTTCCCGTTCGCGACCCCCATCAACAGGCGGGGGACGGCGAGGAACAGGACGACCAGGAAGAGGGGTACGATGGCCGCGAACCCGGCCCCGACCTGCCGACCCTTACTCAGGATGAAACTCTCGGCCTCCAGCCGGTCCGCGGCGGACGAAAACCGCGCCTCGACCGCCTCCTGGACCGGCTTGAGTTCCTGCCGCGTGTTCCTGAACGGGAGAAGGTTGTATACCGCCGTCTCGACCGGACTCAGCCCGCCCACGGGCATCCCGACACCGGGGGTGAGCCGATCCTTGTCCTCGGAGATTGCCGCCGCCTCGCACTCGACCAGCCTGGCGATCGCCGCGGTCGTCAGCCGCGGGTAACCCCCGGCGAGGAACGCGGCCTGCTCCCAGGTCAGGTCCAGGGTGTCGTCGCCGGGCTGCGGGTCGGGATTCCGCATGTTCGACCGGATCACCCGGCCGACGCACACGGCGGCGATCATCATGGGGATCAGGAAGTAGACGAAGTCGGCGCCGACGAGGTTGAATGGGTTCAGCCCGCCGCCCTCGCACCCGGGGACGAACGCGGCGAAGGCGACGAACGCGGCCGTGGTCTGGAGCACCCGCTTCACGGGGAGCTTCGGGATGACCCAGTTGTGGGCGGTGCTCACGACCCGGTGCTTCAGGTCTTCGCCGAACCGGGTCTCGGCGGGGGACCAGATGTCGGCCGGGGGCTCGTGCCCGAACGCCTCCCGGTATACCGCGAGGGTGCGGCGGTACATGTCGAGATGCTTACCGGCCTCGGCCGGGCCGCCCCTGGTCGGGTCGTGGTGGAGCGGGACGCCGAGGATCTCGCCGCAGAACCGCTTCCAGTAGCTCCGGGTGTAGGTCAGGTGCAGGTGCCACGCCGCGTCCACGTCTTCCGACGGGCATACGGGTTCGGCGGCCGTGGCGGCGAGGAAGACGTACCGCTTGTACTCGCGGATCACCCGGTCGGCGTAGGGCCGGGACCACCCGTTTTCGCGGGCCAGTCGGGCGGCGAACGGTAGGGCGACGGAGCTGGGGCCGTCGATGTCGAAGGACAGGACGCGGTCGAGGAGCGCGACGCGATCGGGCGTCATGCGACACCTGAGGGACAGGAAGTGGGCGGGGTGATTCGAGTGTCACCCTAATGGTACTTCGCCCCGGGACCGGTGTCGTTAGATTTGTCGTGTGAAGAACCGAAGAAAATTGGTCGTAAACAGGTACGCCAGACCACGACGTGCCGAGTTTGGTGTCGCAACTCATTGCCCCGCTGGGTCGTGAAGCGTCGCTGACGACCCGGGCCCCCGGGTGAACGGGAGACGACCTGATGGCGGCGGCACAGTCGCTGCCCGGACGGCTCGAAACTGGTGGAGGACGCCGCCAACCCGCCGCCGCGAAGGTGCCCCCTCCCATCGTTGCAATCGCCACATCGCAAATCGGCGGAAAAGTTGAGACTTCTCGCTCGACGCGACAGTCTCTCGCCCACGCATCACGGCGTCGACAGCCCTTTCCCCCGGAGGGGTTGTAGTCCACCGCCCGGGGTCGAACTTCGCGCCCCCGGGTCGGGGGGATCGCCCCCCGGGCGAGGTGTTTGACCTCGACCGCCCGCCACCCAGGGGTTTCCGTGTCGGCCGCCCGCGGGGCGCGCGGCCCACACCCCCGGCCGAAAAATCCTCCGCATCTCTGTATTGCACTACAGATGGCCTTGCATTACCATGCATCTTGTTTAGCCGTTTCTCCGGTCGGCCCGCCCGCCGCGCCCGACACCCGGAGGGCCCCCCATGCCCACCCCCAGCAAGGAATACGCGGACGAGGTCCTGATCCGCTCCCTGGCCCGCGGGGACACCATCCCCGACGCCGCCCGGGTCGCCCAGGTCAGCGAGCGGACCGTCTTCCGCCGGCTCGCCAACCCGACCTTCCGGGACCGCCTGAGCGCGACCCAGGCGGCCGCCCTCTCCCCGCCCTACGGGATGCTCACCACCGGGCTCACCGACGCCTGCTTCCAGCTGACGCAGCTGGTCCGGCACCCGAACCCGCACGTCGGGTTCAAGGCGGCCAAGGCGGTGGTCGACCTGACCCTCAAGATGCGGGACCAGGTCGAGGTCGAGGACCGGGTGACCGCCCTGGAGCGGATCGTGAAGCACAAGGCCCGGTTCGGGGAGTACCCGCCACCCCCGGATTACGACCCGGACGAGGACGACCCCGGGCCGGACGGACCGGGTGGTCCTGGGGGTGCCCCGCCCG
>JAQGHQ010000282.1 GCA_028288765.1 Gemmataceae bacterium
CCGCCGGCGGGCGTGCCCGGGCCGGGAGCTCCGCCGATTCCTCCAGCCTCCGCGGCCGAGCCGGGGGTGGGGACGCGGGCCCCGGAGGAGGAAAAACCGGCCCTGGGACTGCCAAACCCTGACAAAATCTGCCACGACCCGATCGTGGCGGGGTCCGCCGGGGCGCGGCCGGACCGGGCGAGTGCCGCGTGCACCCCGACCGCCAGTCGGAAGGACCGGGCGACCGGGTCCCGGCCGGGTGGTCCGGCCCCCGCGGCGCGCGAGGAAAACACCGACCCGTCTCGGTCGCCACCCCACCTTCTCCCCGGTGCTCCCCTCCCCCCACGTTCCCACGCCCCGCGTGGGCACGAGGGAAGCAGAGCCGGTGTCGCGTCCACCGAGACGTGCCGTTTCCCTTCAATCATTATTCGCCGGCTTGAGACTGAGTGTCCGCGACCCGATTCGGGCCAGGAATCGGGCCTTCTGGGCGGCCGAGAGTTCGCCCGTGTACCGCTTCCGCACCGCCTCGACCCACCGCACCTTCCGATTCCCGTAGTCGGTCACCACGCGAACGAGAACGGGCCCGGGGTGGCATACCGCCCCGCGGACCTTCGCGTCCAGTTCGGCGTGTGACCCGATCTCCTGGTACGCCACCCCGTACGCCTGGGCCATCGCCCGGTAGTCGATGTGGGCCAGGAGTGTGGCCGTCGTCCGCAAGTATGCCGGCTTCTGGAGCATCTGCATGTAGTGATAGGCCCGGTCGTCGAGAATGAAGAACTTGACCGGCAGTCCTTCCCTGGCGGCGGTGGAAATCTCGACCGCACTCATGAGCAGGCACCCGTCCCCGGTCAGGGTCGCGACCGTCTTCCCGAAGTGTACCCGTTGGGCCCCGATCGCCGCGGGCACGCTCCAGCCCATTGCCTGGTTGTCGACCGGGTTGAAGAACGACCGCGGGTGGTCCACCCGGTAGAACTCGGCGGCGAGGTGCTCGGTCACGGATACGTCGGTAAAGAGCAGGGCGTCTTCGGGCAGGTTCCGCCGCAGCGCCCCGACCACCGCGAGCGGGTCGACCCCGCATTTCCCGGGGGCCACGGCACAGAGTTCCCGGTTCGCCTCGGCCTTGAGCTGTTTGATCCGGGCCGCGAGCTTCTGATCGGCCGGCCGGCGGACGGCGTCGGCGCACGCGAGAACCCGGCCGAGGAACACCCCGGCGTCGGCGTGGACGCCGACGTCCGTGTCCAGCACCCGCCCAAGGTTGCAAGGGTTCGCGTCCACGTGGATCACGTGCTTCGGCTGTGGGTTCCCGTAGTACCCGGTCGAGACCTCGCTGAACTTCACCCCGACGGCGAGGAGCGTGGTCACGCCCGTTTTCAGGGGGTGCATCTTCTCGCCGGCGAACGCCACCTCGGCGACCTCGGAGGCGTGCGGCCCGTACCCCCAGCCGACCGCGAGCGGGTGGCCCTCGCTGATCGCCCCTTTCCCGGAAACGCTCGTCGCCACCGGGGCCTGCAGGATCTCCGCTACCGCCGCGAGCTCGGTCCCGAAGTCCTGACACCCGACCCCGGCGTAGATCCCGACCCGCTGCGTTCGGTCCGCCAGGAGGGCGAGCGCCTTTTGAAAGGCTGCCTCGTCGAACGGCGGGGGTGGTACGGCCGGCGGCGGGCAGCGGAAGTCGGCGGCCTCGATCAGCAGGTTGTACGGGACCACGACCGCGACCGGCCCCGGCTCGCCGCCCGCCGCCGCGACGAACGCCTGCCGCACGGCCCCCGGGATTTGCTCGACCGTCTGGACCGGGTAGACGCACTTGCAGACCGGTTTCAAGAGGTCGACGTTCGGCAGGGCGTGGACCTGGAACGGGCGGGCCTTCTGGCCGGTCGCCACGTCGCCGACGATCGCCACGACCGGCGACGAGTCGAGGAGGGCTTCGCCGAGCCCGGTGAGGGCGTTGGTTACCCCCGGGCCGGGCACGACGCACAGGACCCCGGGCCGGCCGGTGCTCCGGGCGTACCCGTCGGCCATGCACGCGGCCGAGTACTCGTGGGTCACGAGCAGGTACGGCAGGTTCTTCTGCTTGAACGTGTCCCAGAGTTCGTTTTCCTGCGCCCCGGGGATGCCGTAGACGCACCCGGTCCCTTCGAGGATGAGGGCCTCGGTCAGGGCCTCGGCCCCGGTCATACGGCCGAACACCCAGCCGGGGTGGGCGGCCGCCTGGGCCCGGGCGATCGGGCCGGCGGGAAGGGCGGCATCGGCCGCGAGCACCCCGCCGGTTGCGGCCAACCCCCGGAATAAGCCGCGGCGGGAGAACGACCAGTCCATAGCGACCCTCACACCCGTAGAGACCGAGCGCCTTCGCAGGATGTATCGGTCGGCAGGGGATCGCGAGTTTGGCGAGTTCGCGCGACGGTGTGAAGTGTGGGGGGCGTGAGGGCCACCGACCGGCGGATCCCGCCCCGCCGCGAAAGGATTTCCGGTAAGGTCTTGTCCCGGCCGCGGGACGAGTCTACTATTGGGGTGCCTCTGCGGTGTTCGTGCTGAGTCGTGCGCTTTTGGCGAACCTACACTAACCTGCATTGGGGGCCTTAATTTAATACGGGTGGTGCCGCAAGCCCGCCAGCTCCCCGGCCTCGGCCGATCGGACTGAAGACGGGATCCGAAATCCATCCGTGAGGCACCCCTCTCAATCTGCGGGTTCCTGAAAGACGATTCTCACGGCACAGGCGGAGGTTTTTCTTTCCACCAGCTTTACCTCATAATCCCCTCTCACTTCCCGCACGGATCGGCCTCGCTGCCGGACGACACTTCGCCGTCAGACTAGCATGGGTATGCTTAGTTGGTCCGGTGAAAATCTGTCTATTCCGCCTTCGCACGGGACTTTTCTTCCACACATCTTTTTTTCCGGTTTTACTCTTCATCCAAATATCAACGAAGTGGATAAGTCCTATTCTGGTCGGTTATTGCGGCAGAACGGTGAGAGGGCGTCGCGCCACGATTTTGCCCCGGGGCGGCCTCTTGACACCTCGGCCGGTTTTTGACAGGGGGACGCAAATACCGCGTAATCAATACATTCGGCACCACCTGCATTGACATCCCTGTGCCAGTCGATTCCTTGTTGACACCGGCGGAGCAAACGGTAACCTGCCCACATCTGAGCTCACTGCATGCGAGGAACGAGATGAAAACGCGGTACATCGCCCGGAAGATGCTCGCCCCGCATGTCAGAGACTACCCCGGAGGCCCCGCCGTCTGAGCGGTGCCGCCGGGCGATCGCGGCCGAACCCTCTTCCGTTCCCCGGCCCAGACCTTCCGGTTCCCGGACCCACCCCGCCGCCGAGGCGGGAGTCACCAAGCAACGACCACGACGCCCCCCGACCGCCGGTACGGCGGTGCGAAGGAATGTCGTCACGAAACACGGTGCCGGGCTCGTCAGTGCCCCACCCGCACCCGCCGCAAGATGCGCCGGGATCGGTGTCACCGGAAGACGTCCGAGACGGAACGCGCTTCCTCCGTCCTCGATGCGAGTCGCCTGACGACGCCCGGGCCGTGTCGCCCCAGCAGGGACCGCCCGGGGTTTGTGGCCGGTCCCTCCCCATGGACGGGGTAGGACCGGCCAGTTCCATTTCCCGTGGGAGTTGGGTCCGGCCGTCCGGCGCAAGATCGACCTCCCCAGATCGCCATCCCCCGAACCTCGGATCTTGGGATAGAATCAATACCTTAACGCCCCTATTTCCGATACTACCGTTCGGATCAACCGTACCGACCGCCAAGGCGGACCGCACATGTCCCCCGAATCCCGGTTCCTCCAGCTCGCCCGCGACCGCGTCCTGATCCTCGACGGCGGGATGGGGACCAGCCTCCACCGGTACAAGCCGACCGAAGCCGACTGGGGGTACGGGCCGGACGGCAAATCGCTGATGAACCTGTCCGACGCCCTCGTCTACACCCGCCCCGAGTGGATCAAGGAGATCCACCGCGGGTTCTTCGCGGCGGGGTGCGACGCGGTCGAGACGAACACGTTCAACGCGAACGCGATCGGCCTGGGCGAGTTCAAGTTGACCGACAAGCTCGACGAGATCAACCGCCAGAACATCCGGCTCGCCAAGGAAGCTGCCGCCGAATTCAGTACCCCGGACCGGCCGCGCTTCGTCGTCGGGTCGGTCGGCCCCGGGACCAAGATGCCGTCCCTCACGGACCCGGCCATCTGGATCGACTTCGACTCGCTCGCCGCGGCCTACCGGCCGCAACTGCGGATCATGATCGAGGAGCGGGTCGACGCCATCCTGGTCGAGACCTGCTTCGACGTGCTCCAGGCGAAGTGCGTGGCGATCGCCGCAATCGAGGAGATGAAACGGGCCGGGGTCCGGCTCCCGCTGATGGTCCAGCTCACCATCATCGACCAGAACCAGAAGATGCTCCCGGGGACGGACATCCCGACCGCCCTGGTCGCCCTCGACGGGATCGAGGAGATCGACGTCCTCGGGATGAACTGCGGGGTCGGCCCGGACCTGATGCTGTCGAGCGTCCGGCACCTGAGCCAGCACAGCGGGAAGCTGCTGAGCGTGCTGCCGAACGCCGGACTGCCCGAAACCCGCAACGACGAGACGTACTTCCCGCTCGCCCCGGGGCCGCTGGCCGACTGGCTGGAGCAGTTCGTCGCCGAGTTCGGCGTCAACATCGTCGGCGGGTGCTGCGGGACCACGCAGGACCACCTGAAGGTCGTCTGCGACCGCCTCCGCGGGGTGACCGCGGGCCCGCGGTCACCCCGGTACATCCCCGCCGTCTCCAGCCTGCAAGGCTGGCAGGACCTCGTCGTGGACCAGAAACCGCTCCTGGTCGGGGAGCGGACCAACACCAACGGGTCGCGGAAGTTCAAACAGCTGCTCGAGAAGGAAGACTGGCACGGACTGGTCGAGATGGCCCAGGAGCAGGAGCGGGAGGGCGTCCACGTCCTCGACGTGTGCGTCGACTACGTCGGCCGCGACGGCGTCCGGGACATGAAGGAGACGATCAAGCGGTACAACGCGGTCCTGACCAAGCCGTTGATGCTCGACAGCACCGAGGTCCCGGTGATCGAGGCCGCGCTGAAGCTCTGCTCCGGCAAGACGATCATCAACTCGATCAACCTCGAGGACGGCCGCAAGACCCTCGACCCGAAGACGAAGCTGGCGAAGAAGTACGGGGCCGCCCTCGTCGCCCTCACGATCGACGAAAAGGGCCAGGCCGACACCGCGGCGTGGAAGTTCGAGGTCGCGAAGCGGATCTACGACATCGTCGTGGACGAGTACAAGATCCCGCCGACGGACTTGCTCTTCGACCCGCTCGTGTTCCCGGTGAGTACCGGCCAGGAGCAGACCCGGAAGAGTGCGATCGAGACGTTCGAGGCAATCAAGCTGATCAAGCGGAACCTGCCCGGCGCGCTCACCCACGTCGGGCTCTCCAACTGCTCGTTCGGGCTCTCGCCGTACACCCGCCAGGTCCTCAACAGCGTCTACCTCCACTTCGCCCTGGAGTACGGCCTCGACTCGGCAATCCTCCACGCGGCGAAGATCATGCCGCTGGCGAGTATCGACGAGAAGGGGAAGGAACTCTCCCGCCGGCTGCTGTTCGACGAGCGGGTCTTCGACGGCGCCGGGACCTGCGTCGAGGACCCGCTCCAGCTGCTGATCGAACACTACGCCGACAAGAAGACCGAGTCGAAGAAGGGGCAGTCGCTCGGCGAAACGGTGGAGGAGCGGCTGAAGCAGGCGATCATCCAGGGCCGCCGCGAGAGCCTGATCGCCGACCTCGACCTCGCCCGGGAGAAGTACTCGCCGGTCGACGTCATCAACAAGGTCCTGCTCGACGGGATGAAGGTGGTCGGCGACCTGTTCGGCTCGGGCCAGATGCAGTTGCCGTTCGTCCTCCAATCCGCCGAGGTAATGAAGGCGGCGGTCGCGTACCTCGAAAAATTCATGGAGAAGGTCGAGGGGGCGGAGAAGGGGAAGATCGTCCTCGCGACGGTGAAGGGCGACGTCCACGACATCGGCAAGAACCTGGTCGACATCATCCTCTCGAACAACGGGTATAAGGTCTACAACATCGGGATCAAGCAGCCGATCGAGACGATGATCGCCGAGTTCCAGAAGCAGGGCGCCGACGCGATCGGGATGAGCGGGCTCTTGGTCAAGTCGACTGTGGTGATGAAGGAAGATCTCATCACCCTGAACGAACGGCACCTCGCCCCACCGGTGATCCTCGGTGGGGCCGCGCTGAACCGCCGGTACGTCGAGCACGACCTACGGGCGATCTACAAGGGGCAGCTGTTCTACGGCGAGGACGCCTTCGCCGGCCTGAGGATCATGGACCAGCTCGCCGCCCGGAAGAAGCTGGAAACGGTCGGCTCGGTGGCGCTGAAGGGGGTCGTACAATCGGCCCGGACCGCGACGATCACGGAGAAAGGAAACCTTGAATCGGCTGATCACCGCGATGTCGTCATCAAGACGCGGTCCGTTAATCCATTCGGAAAAAACGGCCGCGCTCTTCCCAGCCGGTCGCCGAACCTGCCCCCGTCCCCAGACGTGCCCTCACCGCCGTTCCTCGGCAGCCGGGTCCGGACCGACTTCGACATGGCCGAGGTGTTCAAGTACCTCAACGAGCTCACCCTGTTCAGTACCCAGTGGCAGTTCCGCAAGGGCGGGGTGAACCGGGCCGAGTACGAGAAGCAGATCCGCGACACCGCCCGCCCGGCGCTCGACCGGCTGAAGCAGCTCTGTCTCGCCGAGAACATCCTCCGCCCGGCAGCGGCTTACGGCTTCTTCCCGGCCGCGGCCGACGGGGACCGGCTGACGATCTACCACGACGACGGCCGGACCCCGCGGACGGCGTTCGCCTTCCCCCGCCAGGACCACGGCGACTACCTCTGCCTGAGCGACTACGTCGAGCCCGCCCGCGACGGGAAGGCGGTCGACTACGTCGCGTTCATGGCGGTGACGATGGGACGGGAGGTGACCAAAGTCGCCCACGAGTGGTACACGGCCGGGAAGTACCAGGACTACATGTTCCTGCACGGCCTGGGGGTGGAATCGGCGGAAGCCCTGGCCGAGTTTTTCCACCGCCAGATCCGGCTGGAGTGGGGCATCGCCGGGGACGACTCGCCGCGGGTCGAGAAGCTGTTCAAGGGGCATTACCGCGGCTGTCGGTACGCATTCGGCTACCCGGCCTGCCCGAACCTGGAAGACCAGGCGCAGCTGTTCCAGCTGATCGAGCCCGAGCGGATCGGGATCTCCCTGAGCGAGCAGTTCCAGTTGGAGCCGGAGCAGTCGACCACCGCGATCGTGATGCACCACCCGAAAGCCAAGTACTTCAACGTGAGTCGGGGCGGCGACTGCGCGGTCCCTGGATGACGAACCCGCCGCGGTGGAGGGAAAAGAACGGGAAGACTCGGACGGGTTGGTGTCCTATCTTCTCGGTGTATCCCCTGCGCCCTCTGCGTTCTCTGCGGTGAATCCCGTTGACGTCCTCCGAAGTCATGATCCGGCTGTCCGGGCTACGAGTCCTGTACGGGTCGTTCGCGGCCGTCGACGGGCTCGACCTGGACATCCGCGGCGGCGAGCTCTTCGGGCTTCTCGGGCCGAACGGGGCCGGGAAAAGTACCACCATCCGCGTGCTGATCGGGCAGCGCCGGCCGACCGCCGGGACCGTGACCGTCGCGGGCCACGACGTGGTCCGCGAGTGGGCGAGCATCAAGCCCCTCTTCGGCTACGTCCCCGACCGGGAAAACCATTTCGAGGAGTTCACGGGGCGGCGAAACCTGGAATTCTTCGGCCAGCTCTACGGCGTCCCGAAGCGGCGGGCGCGGGACGTACTCAAGATGGTCGAACTCGACGAGGCGGCGGACCTTCCCGTCCGCGGCTACTCGCTCGGGATGCGGAAGAAGCTCCTGCTCGCCCGGGCCCTCCTGCACGAACCCCGCGTCCTCTACCTGGACGAGCCGACCGCGAACCTCGACATCCACTCGGCCGAGGTCGTCCACCGCATTCTGCGGGAGCGGGTGAAGCTCGGGGCGACCATCATCCTGACCACGCACGACATGGACGAGGTGGAAAAGATCTGCGACCGGGTCGGGATCGTCTGCCGGGGGAAGCTGGTCGCCCTCGACTCACCCCTCACCCTCAAGCAGGCACACACCGAACGGAAGGTAGACGTGATCCGCACCGACGGCGAACGGCTGGTGGTCGACATGGACACCGGGCCGGGCCGCCGGCAGCTGGCGGACCTGGTCGTGGCCGGGCGGGTGGCCAGTCTCCGTACCCGCGAGTTCGACTTCCACGCGACCTTCCTGAAGCTCACCGGTCAGGCATTTGAATGAAGACGACGGACACGAAAGGGCACGCAAAGACACAAAAATGAAGTGAGCGTGACGTACCCCTTTTTGTGTCTTTGCGTGCCCTTTCGTGGCCTTTCCCCGGACGGTCTGATGCGCTGGTACATCCTCCACGCCCTGCTCCACAAAGAGTTCCAGCGCCATCTCGCGAACCGCGGGGGGATCGCGCTCGGGCTGCTGCTCGTCGCGGCGGCGGTACTGCTGGCGGTGTTCGCGCCGGAGGAGGCCGCGGCCGGAACCGGGATGGTCGGCGGGGTCCACTACTGCTACGTCGAGTTCGACCGGGTCACCCCGCTGATCAGCCACCTGCAGGAAAACACCCCGAAGGAGCTCGCCGGCCAGATCCGGTTCCGCCCGCTCGCGACGGCCGACGACATCAACGAACTCGTGAGCTACCCGACCGGGACCGGGGCGATCCGAATCCGGCAGGTGAACAAGCCCGGCGAGCGGCCGGTCGTTCAGGTCTCGGTCTGGCACCCGGACGGCGATCCGGCGGCGCTGGCTCCCTACGAACAGTGGTTCTGGCGGGAAAGCCGGCGGGCGTTCGCCGAGCAATCCCGGAAGGAGATGCCGGGGACGGACCTCCCGCCCGACCCGGCGTTCGACCCGGAAAACCGGTGGCTGGTTATGGAGGCCCACAGGCGGTTCCAGGACCAGGTCGAGGCCGCGAGGAAGGTCGGGCCGGGAAACCCGCCGGTCGTCCCCGACCTGGACATCGACCGAAAGGGGCTCGGCGGGCGGATCCTCGACTTCCGGGCCGCGATCGCGACCGGGATGGTCGTGTTCGCCTTGTACTTCTCATGCGTGTATTTGCTCCCGACGCTCAACTGCGAGGAGCGGGAACGTGGGGTGCTGCTCGCCCAGGCCCTATCCCCGGCCTCACCGATCGAGATCCTGGCGGCCAAGTTCCTGTTCTACCCGACGCTCGGGATGGGGCTGGCGGCCATCCTCGCCGGGATCTACAAGCCGGCGGTGCTGGGGAGCCTGTTCTTCTGGTTGTCGCTGGCGGCGGTCGGGGGCGGGTTCCTCGGGATCGGGATGACCGTGGCGACGCTCGCGAAAACCCAGCGGGCGGCGTTCCTCGGGGCGATGTGCTACCTGCTCTCGGTGTCGATGCTGCTCCTCATCTGCTCGACGAACGGGATCCCGTTCGTGCCGTACCTGGCGCTCGAGTACCACGGCCCGCGCATCCTTCACGCGGCCCTGGCCGGCGACGTGGCCCCGAAACACTGGCAGCACCTCATCGGGGCTTTGGGGCTCGCGACCGCGTGGTTGACCGCCGCCGGGTGGTTGTTCCGCCGCCGCGGTTGGCAGTGAAGCAGAACCGGGGAGGGAGGAACGACGCATTCGATTCTCTTCCTCTGTCCTCTTCCCATTTTCCCCTCTTTCCTTCTCCCCCCTGTCTTCCTCGGGTCCGGTGATAACGTGTGGCCACTGGTCCCACTCTTCCCAGTTTCCGCAGTTTGCCTTTGACGTCGTTTTTACCCAGACTTACCATCCTTATCGCGGGGTTGACTCCGCGTCGCGTCGCGTCATGGGGTTGCAACAACGAGGAGGATGCGCATGTACAGTATCGTTTTGATGGCGGCGGTCAGTGGCGGACCGAACACCACGGGGGCCGACGCCACGCCAGTGGTCGTCGCGCCGACTGCCGTTGTTGTCGGATGCACCGGGTGCACGGGCTGTACGGGCTACTACAGCAGCTGCTATGGGTCGTGCTACGGGTCGTGCAACGGCTGTTACGGCTCCTGTCACGGCCGGGGCGGGCTCTTCGGGCACAGGCACTCGTGCAGCGGGTGCAGCGGGTGCTGCGGCGGCGGGTTCCTGGGGCACAAGCACTCGTGCCACGGGTGTTGCGGCGGGTACAGCTGCTTCGGGTCGTGCAACGGCTGTTACGGCCAAAGCTGGGGCTACGGGTACGGGTACGGCGGGTGCTGTGGCGGGTACGCCGGCTGCTGGGGCGCGAGCTACAGCTACCCGGTTTACGGGGCCTCCCCGGCTTACGGGGCCTACCCGGCCCCCGCGCCGGCGCCCATGGTCATCCCGGTCGAGCCCAAGCCCGCGCCCAAGACGGAAGAGAAGAAGAGCGGGAGCAATGGGGCGAGCCTGAAGTTCCAGCTTCCGGCCGACGCCACGCTGTACGTCGACGGGCGGCAGACCGCCGGGGACGGGGCGGAGCGGGCGTTCTTCACCCCGCCGCTGGAGGGCGGCCAGAAGTACTTCTACGACGTGCGGGCCGAGGTCGTGGTCGACGGCAAGACCATCTCCGAGGAGAAGCGGGTGGTCGTCGAGACCGGGGCCCAGATCACCGCGTCGTTCCCGAAGCTGCTCGCCGCGGCTGGTGGGGCGACAACGGTTGCTGGCAAGTAAGCCGGAGTTCGTGGGTCGGTTTTGCCGATAATGCGGGCGGGTGGGGAAACCCACCCGCCCGTTTACGCTTGGTCTGCCACGTCGGGCTGGCCGGAGGCCGAGCCGAAACTTGCTCGCGCCGGCCGATCCGAGTTCCCTGGCCGGACGGTTTTCCGGCTTCTGCGAGAGCTTTCGCGGCCCCCGCAGGGACTCGCTTGGGCTCGACACCAGGCCCGGCGCGCGACATCCTACAGGGGTGGCCCGGGTCCGGTAGAGTTTGCCCGACCAGCGCGATCGGTCTATAACACTTACGCCCACTTCCCGCTCAGGAAGACACCCCAACGGAGAGGATCGCCGTGGCAGCCGACCGCTACCTGTTCACCAGCGAATCCGTGTCGATGGGCCACCCGGACAAGGTGGCCGACCAGATCAGTGACGCGATCCTCGACTTCTGCCTCAGGGCCGACCCGGCCAGCCGGGTGGCGTGCGAGACCCTGGTGACCACGGACCTGGCGGTCGTCGCCGGTGAAATCACGACCAAGGCCCCGCTTACCCGCGAGGCGGTCGACAAGTTGGTCCGGGAGGTGATCCGCGAGATCGGGTACGTGGCGAAGGACCAGGCCGAGCGGGAGGAGATCGGGTTCACCGCCGATGCCTGCCAGGTGGACTGCCGGATCCACGCCCAGTCGCCGCACATCAGCCAGGGGGTGGACGTCGGCGGGGCCGGCGACCAGGGGCTGATGTTCGGGTTCGCGTGCGACGAAACCCCGACCCTGATGCCGCTCCCGATCGACCTGTCGCACCGGCTCGTCGCCCACCACGCCGACCTCCGCAAGACCGGCAAGTTGAAGTGGCTCCGCCCGGACGCGAAGAGCCAGGTGACGGTCGAGTACGGGGCCGACGGCACCCCCCATCGGATCCACACGGTCGTGCTCTCGACCCAGCACGACCGGTCGGTGATGGTGAGCAAGGACCAGACCGACTACTTCACCGACGAGGCCCGGCACGAGGTGATCGAAAAGCTGATCGCCCCGGTGCTCAGGGAAAGCCGACCGGACCTGATCAAGGGCCAACTGGTGATGATCGTCCCGGGGGCGAAAGGGGTGAAGCTGGGGCCGGGGGACATCGCCTGCCACATCAACCCGACCGGGTGCTTTCTGACCGGCGGGCCGCACGGGGACTGCGGGCTGACCGGGCGGAAAATCATCGTCGACACCTACGGCGGGCGGGGCCGGCACGGGGGCGGGGCGTTCAGCGGGAAGGACCCCACGAAGGTCGACCGCAGCGCGGCGTACATCTGCCGGTACATCGCCAAGAACATCGTCAAGGCGGGGCTGGCGAACCAGTGCGAGGTCCAGCTCTCGTACGCGATCGGATACCCGGACCCGCTGAACATCTGGGTGAACACCAACGGGACGGCGAAGGTGCCGGAGGCGAAGCTGGTGGACCTGATCCGCCAGCACTTCGAGCTCACCCCGAAGGGGATCATCGGGACGCTCGACCTGCGGCGGCCGATCTACCGGGAGACGGCCCGGCACGGGCACTTCGGCCGGGAACTCCCCCAGTTCACCTGGGAAAAGACCGACAAGGCCGACGCCCTTCGAAAGGCCGCCGGGGTGTGATAGCCGGAGGGTAAGGCAGCACAGGAAATGAACGACCCTTCTGCGGGTGCCACGGGCGGCTTGTTGTCCGCCCGTGGCACCCATGCTCTTGAGGGGTCGATTTTCTCCTGCCGCTTGCCTCACCGATCGACTCCGGCAGTCAACTTCGCCGCCTACCCACCGGATCGCCTGTCGTTCCGTTCTGCAAGAGCTCATGTTCATTTGCCGCGACCTGATAAGGCAAGCAACAGGAGAAGAGCTACCCGCTTCGTAGGGCACGCACTGCGTGCCGGGGTTTGTGAGCGAAACGGCACGCAGTGCGTGCCCTACAAAACGCCTCGGCCCCCGTGTCTTCGTCATTCTGCGGGTCGCTTTTCTCCTGCCGAACGCCTCTCTCCCCTCTCGCCCCGACGGCCGACAACGAGTGCCCCGGGCACCGAGTCGACGACCCGGTCGCACCCGCGGCCGTGGTCGATCCCCCAGCTGCGCCAGGCTACTCGCCGCCCACACCTGCGAGTGCGGCCGTCAGCCCCGTCGACAGACGATTCACCTCACTCACCGGCAGACGGCCCGCCGGGCGGTGACAGGGTTTGACAGGTCCCACGCGGACTTGCTCGGCCTGTCTCCCTCGCCCGTAGCAAGTAGGGACGGGGTAAGGTCGACCGGTTGGGGATTGCGAGCGGAACCTACATATCCGTCAACACTTGCGGCAGAAATAACGGGTTCGCGGACCGTGTCGGGCGCGGCGGGACGCTCCCCCCTGTGTGGCGATGCTCTCGGGGCACGGTGTGACAGGTCGAGGTGAGTCGACGGGTTCTGACCGGATGGGGTCTTGCGGGCCGGTGTCCTGGGGGACCGGTGTCGCGGGTGCGAGGCTGTCGGTCTTGCCCGGTTGGGTTTCGGTCGGGTCGGACAGTTCGGCGCGGGGGGCCCGGTCGCAGAGTTTGACGGCCAGTTCGATCAGCGTCTTCGCCGCCCGGAGCTGGATACCCTCGGACGCGCTCTCGAGCAGGCAGTGGAGGGTGTCGCAGGCGTCGGTCGTCGCCCCGACGATCCGGCCGCAGGTGGTATCCAGGACCGCCGCCCGGATCTCGAACACCCGAGCCTGGAAGGCGGGGTCGCGGAGCCGATGGTAGATGGTTCTCTCGCTCACCCGGGCGGCCTTGGCCGCCTGGAGGATCGTCCCGCCGACGGCCAGGGTTTGGGCCAGGAACTCGTCCGAAGCCCGCGATGGGTGCCCGATCATCAGTTGTTCTCCCCCCTAGGTGATTGCCCGTACACAGGGTACCCGACCAAGTGTCGGTCGAGAAGGGAAGTTGGCCGACGGTTCCGGAGCGGGATTTCCGAGGGTTTTTCCTGGGATCGAGGCCGGGGGCGGCCGGATGGCGCGCACGCGGCCGGTGCGGCCCCTCTCGTCACCCGGAACCGGTTTCAGCTGTGCGCTTAGCCGGGGGCGGGAATGATCCTCGCATCGGCGAAGAAGGAAGGCCGCTGCGGTGGCGTCCGCTCTGGACGGGTCGATTTTCTCCTGCCGCTGCTTTGTTGAAATCTTGGCGAGCGGGGGGTGTGAGCCCCCCGAGTGACCTCAACGTATCGGTTGGTCTCACGTTACTCGGGAGCTCACGCCCCCCGCTCGCCCCGAGAAATCGATCGATTCAACAGAATATCCTGCCGCCTGAATAACGGCAGCGCGAACGCCCGCCCCTTTTGGGTGGGCGTTCGCGTTTCCTGCCGCCGACACCCAACCGGTCTGGGTGGGATCGTCAGTCACGGATCACGTCGCCCTGCCTCTTGGGGCCCTGGTGCAGCGGTTCCGTGAGTCCGGACGTGGTGAAAGCAGAGCCCCCGGCCGCTCTCCCCGAGCAGAGTCTCGGTGCGGGCTCCGCGGGTGCAATACTGACTGTCGTGATACCTGCCGAACCCGACCGCACGACCGCTCCGCCCACTCAGGACTGACCGGTAGCAGCCGATTCCGAGCCCGACAGAGCAGGTGTACGCGGCCCTCCGCCGGGTCTTCCGTCCTTGTTTCCGAAGGGGGCAAGTTGTGGGGACTTGGGCCAAATGAAATTGTAAGCATTTGTCGAAAACAGGGGTTCCGGTCCGAGCTCGCGACACCGGACCATAGTTCGCTGTATAAAGTTTCGCCGTGGCGCGAGATGGGTTGGGAATACCCGGCCCTCGGCAGGCATTCTCACCCGCGGCGCTTGTTAACCTCGCGTCCGGGTTCAATGTTGAAGTGTCTGCCGCCCCCGGACCCACAAGGCGTCACCTGGATGCGACACTTTCCCCCCGACACCGCCCGCGGCGTCGCCCTCACTGGCCCCGAGACCCTCCTGGTGTCTTCGTTCGAGTCCCCCGCCAAGAGCGTCATCTCCTGGCTCCTCGACAGCCTCATCCTCCTGCCCGAGGAGTGGGACGAGCTTCCGCCCCAGGAGCAAGAGGAGTTCGCCAAGCTAAATAGTTCCGAAGAACTTCTGGCGCAGCTGGTCCGGCGGCACATGCTCACTCCGTTCCAGGCCGAGGCGGTTCGCGACGGCGGGGGCGACGACCTGATCCTCGGACACTACCGACTGCTCGACGTCCTCGGTCAGGGCGGGATGGGGACCGTGTACCGGGCCGAACACCTCCAACTCCGCCGGCAGGTCGCCCTGAAGGTGATCGCCCGGACGGTCGAGGGGAACCCGCGGCTGTTGCACAGGTTCTACGCGGAGGCCCGGGCGGTGGCCCGGCTCCAGCACCCGAATATCGTCACCTGCTTCGACGCCGGCCGGGCCGCCCGCACCCGGCTGGGGGGTGGGTCCCGCGACTACTTCGTCATGGAGTTCATCCCCGGCGAGGACCTGTACGCCCTGGTCCGGGAAAAGGGGCCGCTCCCCCCCCACCGGGCGTGCGACCTGTTCCGGCAGGTGGCCGGCGCCCTAACCGAGGCCCACCGGCACGACCTGGTCCACCGGGACATCAAGCCGTCCAACGTCCTGGTCACCCCGGACTGGCAGGCCAAGGTGCTCGACTTCGGCCTCGCCCGGGTCCCGAACCGGAATGTGACCGAAGTCGGTACCCTGCTCGGGACGGTCGGGTACATGGCCCCGGAGCAGGCCCGCGACCCGAGCGGGGTCGACGCCCGGGCCGACCTGTGGAGCCTCGGGGCAACCATGTACTGGACCCTCACCGGGCGGGAACCGTATCCCGAAACCGGGAACCCTGTCCGCGACCTGCACCGCCGGTTCAGCACGACCCCGGACCCGGTCCGGCAGGTCCGCCCGGAAGTCCCGGCCGAGGTGAGCGATCTGGTCGCCAGGCTGATGGAAACCGACCCGGACAAGCGGTACCCGTCGGCCCGGACGGTGACCACCGCCCTGACCGGGTTTACCCTCTGGTTACCGACCGCGATTGCGTCCCCGGAGCCCGCCGCACGCTCGTCCGGCCGGGACCGGGTGCTGGTGGTCGACGACGAGCCGTCGGTGCGGCGGTGGCTGGCGCTCCTGCTCAAGGCCCAGTACGACGTGGGCGAGGCAGAGGACGCGGAGACGGCCCTGGCCGACGTCGCCAAGAACCCGCCCGACGTGGTGATCGCGGACGTCAACCTCCCTGGTTTGACCGGGACCGAGCTGGTCGACCGCATCCGGGCCGCGATCCCGGACCCCGATCGGGTGAAGGTGCTGCTCGTGTCCGGGGCGGTCCCGGCCGAAGCACTCGGCGGGCTGGCCGTCTCCGGGGCGGACGATTTCCTGTCCAAACCGTTCAACTCGACGGAACTGCTTTCCCGAGTCCGGACGCTCCTGTTGCGCCGGGGTTCCCGGGCGGCCGGGCACGGACAGGCGGACGCGGCCGGGCGCGCGGGTATGCCGCACCGACCGGTCGAACAACACTCGGCAGTCCACCCGACCGCCGCGGCCGAGGCCCTGTCGTACACCATCTCCCGGCTGCTGGTGGAAACGAACCTGGCGGCGGAGGGGCACTGGGCCCGGGTGATCCGGTACGTCCGGGCGCTGGCCGGGGGCATCTCCGATCAGGGGGAATACACCCGGCTGACGGACCCGGCGTACCTCGACCTTCTCGCGTCGGTCGCCCCGATCTACGACATCGGCCTGCTGGCGATCCCGCGGACCGTGCTGATGAAGCCGGACAAGCTCGACCAGGACGAGCGGAGTGTGGTGCAAACGCATACGACAGCCGGGGCCGAGGTGCTGATGACCGTGGCCGGAAAATACGCCGCCGACGTGTCGAGTTTGCCGATGGCGGCGGAGGTGGCCCGGGGGCACCACGAGCGGTGGGACGGGACCGGCTACCCGGACATGCTTACTGGGCCGGAGATCCCGCTGTCCGCGCGGGTGGTGGCGGTGGTGGCGGTGTACGAGGCCCTGCGGGCCCGCCGCCCGCACCGCCCGCCGCTGAGCCACGCCCGGGCGGTGAAGATGATCACGACCGAGTGCCCGGGCCAGTTCGACCCGGCGGTCGTGGCCGCGTTCATCTCGGTCAGCTCCCGGTTCGATCAGATCCACCAGGGGCAGTGACGGCGGGGGGGACCGGGTGTCGGGGCTCGTGTGTCGGGTCTGTCGGGTCTGGGGTACCGAGAAACCCGGCAGGCCGGCGTCCGGTTGTCTTTCCCGAGACCCGAGACCCGAGACCCGAGACCCGCCCCGCTCCCCGCTCCCGCACTCCTCCAATCCGCGTGCTAGGCTTCCGGGTGGCGAACGCCCCGGGGGCCGCATGCAGACCGACGCCGAGCCTTTCCTCCAGCGAATCCGGGCCTTCCCCGACGACGACGTACCCCGGCTGATCTTTGCCGACTGGCTGGAAGAGCAGGGCGGCCGGGAGACCAGTCCCGCCAAAGGCCCGGCGGGTTCGGGACCGGGGTCGGACGTCGCCCGAGCCGCGTTCATCCGGGTGCAGGTGGCGCTCGCCGGCCTCCCGGACGACGACCCCCGGCGGGGCGGGTTGCTCGTCGCCGAGCGGGAACTGCTCGACGCCCACCGGGACGAGTGGGAAGGCCCGTTTCGCCGGCTGGCCACCGGGCTGGTCTTCCGCCGAGGGTTCGTGGACGAGGTGAACGTCGACGCCCGCCAATACCTCCGGCACGCCCACGAACTGTTCGCGGCAGGGCCGATCCGGCACATCCACCTGCTCAACGCCGGCGGCAGCATCGGGGCGGTGATGCAGTCGCCGTACCTGAGCCGGCTCCGGGCCCTGACCGTGTTCGCCGCGCACGCCGGCGACGCGCTCGCCCGGGCGGTCACGCGGTCCCCCCACCTGGCCGAGCTCCGCGTCCTCCACCTCGGCCGGAACCGACTCGGGGACGACGCGGCCGAATACCTCGCCGGGTCGCCGGCCCTGGGGAACCTCGAAGAACTCGACCTGTCCGAGAACGAGCTCGGGGAGACCGGCGGCCGGACCCTGGCCGCGTCTCCGCACCTGGCCAACCTCCGCGAACTCGAAATGCGGAACAACCAGCTCGGCCCGGCCGGGGCTGAAAGTCTCGCCGGGTCAGACCGGCTCGCCTCCCTGCACCGGCTCGGGCTAGCCGGGAACGACCTCGGTGTCCCCCGGATCCACTCCCTTACCCGGGTGTCGGACCTGCTCCGCGTCCCGGCCCTCGACCTGACCGCGAACGGGCTCGGCCCAGCTGCCCTGAAGGCGATCCTGGTCCGGCCGCCGAGCCCTCCCGACGGGGGCGAACCCGTCCGCCTCCGGGAACTCGACCTGAGCCATAACGAGCTGGGCGAGGCCGGGGCCCGGGTCCTGGCGGACTGCACCCTGCTCGGCGGTCTGAAGGTGCTCCGGCTGACCGGCTGTGGGATTCCCGACGACGGCGTCCGGGCGCTCGCCAACTCACCGCACCTGAACCGGCTGATCGCCATCGACCTCGGAAATAATCCGGTCAGTGACCCCGGGTTCCGGGCGTTTCTCGACACCCCTCACCTCCGCGGGCTCCGCCGGCTGGTCGTCCCCGGGATCGGCGTCTCCATTCGGATGCGTCGCGCCCTGGACTCGCGGTTCCACCGCGGGGTCGTTCGGTTCTGACCCGCCGGCGGCCAACGCCCCGGCCCGTCCGATTGTTACACCTCTGGTCTCCCACCTCACACCCGCGAACCGGAGGACCGCCGTGACGACCCAGCTCCGTCGGCTATCCCTGTTGCTCGCCGCCGCCGCCATCGCCTTTCTCATCCGCCCAGGCGCGGCGGACGAGAAAGCCCCCCTCAAGGCCCCGCCGCCCGCGGGCAAGGCCGAAATCCCCGACCTGCTCGCCAGGCGGGTCACCCTGGGCAAGTTCGAAGGCAAGTTCGGCGATATTCTGAAGCTGCTGAGGGAGAAGTGCGATCTGCCGCTCGCGGTCGACCCGACCCTCAAGACGGGTGATGAGCCGATCGAGGACCAGCCGGTCAAGATCCCCGCGCTGACGAACGTCCGGGCGGAAACAGTCCTCCGGCTGGCCTGCGATCAGGTGGAAGTCGCCTTCCTGACCGAACCGGAGTACATCTGGATCACCAACTGGGCAGCCGCCCTGTATGAGGCCGGAGTCCTGAAACAGCCCGACTCGGCCGTCTCGGGGGACGAGCCCATCCTGCCCCTTAAGGAGATGCAGAAGGCCCGGCCGCTCACCCAGCGGGCCCTGGTCACCGCCGCGTTCAAGGGGAAGCCGCTCGCCGAGATCATCGACGCGATCGCCGAATTGACCGGGGCGAATGTCGTGCTCGCCCCACAGGTCGCTGAGAAGACGAAACAGTCGCTCACCGTGCGGTTCGCCAACACCCCGGTCGAGGCGGCTGTTCGGACCCTGTGCGAGATGACCGACCTCGGAGTGATCGAGGAGGCGAACGTCCTCCTCGTGACCACGAAAGAGCGGGCCGACGCCAGGGCCAAGGTCGACGACGAGAAGCGGAAAGCCCGACAGTCCGCCGGTGCGGTAGGGTTCGGCGGAGCTGGCGGACTCGGCGGGGCGGTCGGGGGTCTGGCCGCCCCGGCCGACGTGGCGGGCGAGCTGGCCAAGCTGAAGGAACAGAACGAGCAGTTGAAGAGACAGCTGGACGAGATCCAGAAGCTGCTCAAGAAATAGCCCGGCGGGGAAGACCGTGGGTTCCCGGACGGCCCGGCCCGCGGTACGATGGCGCTGCCCTGGGGAGACTGTATTGGGCCGGTCTCGCGACCGGCAGCCCCCGGTGGCGACCCGCGAGACCGGCCCATGAGCCACGTCGTTTTGCTGGGCGACTCCATTTTCGACAACGCCCGGTACGTCCCGGGCCGCCCGCCGGTAGTCGAACAGGTCCGCCGCGGGCTTCCCCCGGGCTGGACGGGCACCCTCGTCGCCGTGGACGGGCACACGGTCGAGGACATCGCCCTTCAGCTGCCTCGCGTCCCGGCCGACGCCACGCATCTCGTGCTGAGCATCGGCGGGAACGACGCCCTGGGATCTGGCAGCCTGGTCCGGGAGCCGGCGGCCACGGTCGGGGAAGGGCTAGCGGTTCTTGGCGAGACGCTGGCCGGGTTCCGCGATAAGTACGCCGGGATGCTCAGGACCGTCCTCGCCCTCGGCAAGCCGTTGACCGTTTGCACGGTTTACGACGCCATCCCGATCCTGTCGCCGGCCGAGCGGGTCGGCCTGGGCGGGTTCAATGACGTGATTCTGCGGACCGCGGTCGTGGCGGGCATCCCGGTCATCGACCTGCGGGTGATCTGTACCCACGTCGACGACTACTCCCCTCTCTCCCCGATCGAGCCGTCCGTGGTCGGCGGGGCGAAGATCGCCGACGCGATCGTCCGGGCGGTCACCGGCCACGACTTCGGGACCCGGCGAACCGTGGTGTACGTTTGACGGTGACAGACGTGTCCGGACGTGGCCACGGATTCGCCCGGGATCGTAGCCCAGACGTGCCCAGGGTTTCACCCTGGGCTACGAGCCGGCGCCCCTCCGGGGCGGAGGAGGGTTTGAGTGGTCTTGAGTCCCGGAGGGACGGCGGCTTGTAGCCCAGGGTGAAACCCTGGGCACTGAGCTGAGGAGGGTTGAGTGGACTTGAGTCCCGGAGGGACGGCGGCTTGTAGCCCAGGGTGAAACCCTGGGCACACCTGAGGAGGGTTGAGTGGACTTGAGTCCCGGAGGGACGGCGGCTTGTAGCCCAGGGTGAAACCCTGGGCACACCTACTCCCACAGGTATTTCTCGTCGAACTCGATCCCGTGTCGGATCAGCAGCTCGCGGTACTCATCCTGGTATGTGCGGGTGCGGTGGTGTTCCTCTTGGTTCGCGATGTATGCCGTCACCGCGTCCAGCCCCGACGAACTGACCGTAAACGCCCCGTATCCGCCCTGCCACCAAAACCCGCCCGCGTGTGGGAACGTGTCGTGAACCCACCCGGACGAGTTCGCTTTCAACTGCCGCATGACGTCGGCGAGCGCTTTGTGCTGGCGGAGGGTGACGAGCAGGTGGACATGGTCCGCGGTTCCGCCGATGGCGAGCGGGGTGCCGCCCTCCCCGCGGACAATCCCGCCGAGGTATTCCCAGAGCTGCGGCCGAACATCGGGAGTGATGGTCAGCTCCCGGTGCCTGGTACTGAAGACGATGTGGTAGTGCAGTCGGGTGAAGGATTGGGGCATGGGATGCTCCGAAAATGGATACCAAGGCCCCCGCCTTACACCGGGCTACGATCCGGCGCCCCTCCGGGACTCAGACTACGCAACCCTCCTCAGCCCCGGAGGGGCGCCGGCTCGTAGCCCAGGGTGAAACCCTGGGCACGTCTGGGCACGTCTCACCCGCTCGTTAGTGCTTGTGCCCGTGGTCGTGGCCGCCCTGGAACAGCGTGTGCTTCGGGTCGGCTCCGCCGCGGACGTAGGCCAGGAGGTCCAGCACCTCGTCCTTGGTCAGCTTGTCGAGCAGGCCCTTCGGCATGATCGAACTGGCCCCCTTCTTCCGCTCGACGATCGCCTTCGCCTTCAGTTCCCGCGGCTTCGCGCTCGCCAGCGGGTTCTCGATCACCTGCACCACCCCGTCCTTCTCGCCGACGATCATCCCGGTGACGACCGAGTCGTCGTCCAGCACGAGCCGGTAGGTCGCGTACTTGTCATCGATTTTCAGCGACGGTTCGAGGACGTGCCTGAGTAGGTCAGTCGAGTTGGCGACCGTCTTCGGGTCGAGCTTTGTCAGGTCCGGGCCGAACTCGTTACCCTGCCCGCCGAACTTGTGGCACGCCACGCACGTCGCCACCGTGAACATCTGCTTCCCGTTGGCGAAGTTCCGCCCGCCGTGCTGCTCCATCACCTGCACCGCGCCGGCCAGTTCCTCGAGCTTCCACTCGGTCCGCGGGCGGTTGAACTTCAGCAGGTCGTCTTTCACTGGGAGCGGGGTCTTTGCGAGGTAGCCGGCCGGGTCGGCGAGATACTCGTCGAGGTCGGCGACGACGTAGAGTGCCCCGTGCATCCGCCGCCAGTGCCCCGGGTACGTGCAGACATAGGGGTAGATGCCCGGCTCCTTCGGGGCCTGGAAGCGCAGCTGCTGTCCGGTCTGGGGCTGGAGCAGCTTGCTCGCGAGCAGGACCTTCCCGGGCAGCGGTGGGACGTAGTGCTTCTCCGCCGCCCCGGGCTGCGTACCGAACGCCTCCGCCGCGTTGCCGACCTCTTCGAGCGCACCCGGCACGGTGATCACGAAGTTGTGCGGCATGATGTCCGTGTTCTCGAACACGAACTCGATCGGCTTGCCCGCCTGCGCGACGAGCCGGTCCCGGTCGAAGAGCATCTGGTCCGTCAGCGTGCCGACGCGGACCACGCGGACCCCGATCTCGCCGAGCTCCTTCCGGGCCTGCTTCGCTTCCGCCGGGGGGAGAAGCCCGGCCAGGGCGTCGCCCAGCTGCATCGCGTCGAGCGCGGCCGGAGTGGTGCGGTCACTCACCGGCAGGCCCCGGACGTACTTCATCACGGCGGCCAGGAGCGGCCGGGCCTGGTCCGTCGGCCAGTCCTTCGCCGGGATGCGGAGCAGGGCCTGGACGGCCGGCGTCCGCTCGTCGTCGTCGGCCACGAACTTCGCGATCGCCTTGAAGGCGTCGGCCTCCTTGCCCCGCACGCTGGTGAGGGCGAACATGGCCGAGTGGCGAACGACCCGCCCCGGGGAGGCCGAGCCGACCGCGAACTCGGCCTTGACCGCCGGGGCCGGGTTCTTCAGTGACTGGAACACCGTCCGCCGGTCGCCGTCGAGGACGCGCAGGGTGAAGTTGGCGAGCCGGCTGCCCAGGCTGCCGTCGGTCCGGTTGTAGACCACGACCGTCTCGACCGGGACTTCGGCCCCGAGGTCCACTTCCCACCACGGGTTATCGGTCCCTTCCTGGCTGTGTGTCTGCCCGCCGTCGCCGAAGGTGGCGCTCTTGTTCCCGTCCACGCCGCGGTCGGCGGTGCCGCCGTAGGCTGTGCTGCTCTGCGTCGCCTTCTTCCGCAGGGCGATGTTCTTGCCCGCGGAGAAAACCTCCACCTCGGCGAGTGTGAGTGTCCGTTGCTTCCCGGGCAGCTCGACGCGCACGTACCGGCCCTTCACGGTCTTCACGTCGCCGACCGTCTTGGCGAGGTCCGGAGGGAGCCCGCCGAGGAGCGCCTCGACCTTCGGGTAGAGGGCGGCCCGCTGGGCGGGGTCGCGGACGAGCGGCATCGCGGCGACCAGGTCCTGCAGGGCGGCGACCGACCGCACGCCGGTCCGCCAGGCGTCCTCGACCGTCCCGTCGGCGGCGACGAGGGCGACGAACCCGAGCTGACGGGTGACGGCGTTCTTGCTGGTGGTGGCCAGCTGCTGAAGCTCCGGTCGGGCCTTGGCGAGTTCGCTCTGCGGCCGGCTCGTCAGCAGCCGCACCAGATCGAAGGCAACACCCTCCGCGGCGGCCGACTCGTCCTGTGTCTTGATCGCGTCGATCAAGACGTACAGGTCCGCCTTCTGGTCCTCTTTCGCGAGCCCGGCGACGGCCTCGCGGCGCACCTCATCGCGGACGCCGGGGCGGAAGAGAAGTTCGGTGTTCACCTCGCGGGTCCGGCGCATGGTCACGAGGTCGTCCGTCGGCACGGCTTTGAGGAAGTACCGCGCCCCCGCCGGGGTAGTGAACCGGATCGTCCGCTTCTCGGCGACCGCCTTGCTCACGATTGGGCCGAGCGTCTTCATCGTCTCGCCGACCATATGTGTGAGGTACACGTCGGTCGGCTGGTCCTGGGCGACGAACACGACCTCGGCGGCCTCGGGAACGGTGAAGAAACTGGCCGCCCAGACGGCCATTAGCCGGACCCGCGGGTGCGGGTCGGCTGCGGCATTCTTGAGGAATTCGAGGGCCCGTGGGATTTGATCGCGCTGGTAACAGAGGACGCGAATTACAGCGGCCCTTACCCGGAAGTCCTTATGGTTCAGGGATTTTCCGAAAAGGGTCAAAGTGGGCGGCACACCAAGGGATTTATTCTCCACGACTTGTAACCCTGCGATGTTGTGGTATTGAGCCACCCACATCGCCTCGAGAATTTGGTGCCCGCAGTCTGGGTCATTCGAATCCAGTTTGTTGCACCACTTCGTCAACGCTTCCCGGACGTCCTCCGTCTTCCGGCCGCCGAGCTCGATCTTCACCCGGTAGCGCACCCGGTCTTCGGGGTGCTTGAGCAGATCCAGTAGCTTCTCGATCGGTTCACCGGCGATCTTCGGCGACGTCGACAGCGCCCGCCCCTCGTAGGTCACCTTGTAGATCCGGCCGTGCTCGCGGTCCCGGCTCGGGTCGCGGAGGTTGTGCTGCATGTGGCCGATGATTGGGTTCTGCCAGTCGATGAAGTAGATCGCCCCGTCCGGGCCGACCTTCAGGTCCGACGGGCGGAAGTTCGGGTCGGTGCTGGAAACCATCGGCTCGAGTTCCTGCGCGCCGAGACTCGCCCCCACGTCCAGCATCTTGTACCGCAAGATGCCCTGGAACCCGATCACGTTCGCGACCAGGAGGTCGCCGTCGAACTCCTCCGGGAAGTGCTTGCTGGAGAGGAACTCCATCCCCGGGCACGGCCGCGTCCGCTGCTGGTACACCTGGGGCGGGCGGCCGTGCTTCTGTGGGTAATCCATGTGGCTCGAGAAGAGCGGCCCGTGGAACGGGTTCGCCCCGGTCCCGTCGACCACGACGTCCTGGCCCCACCGGTCGAACACGTGCCCGTGCGGGTTGGCGAACCCGAACGTCACGTACACGTCGAACTTCTGCGTCCGCGGCTCGTACCGGAACACCGCCCCGTCCGCCACCCGCTTCGGCGGGCCGTACGCGTCTTCCACCTGCGAGCGGTGGAACGTCCCCTCCTGGAAGTACAGCGCCCCGCCCGGGTCGAGCACGAAGCTGTTCGCGGTGTGGTGGGTGTCGGCGGTGTCGAGCCCGTGGACGATCCGCTCGCGGACGTCGGCCTTGCCGTCCCCGTCGGTGTCCTTGAGGAACACCAGGTCCGGGGCCTGGGCGACGATCACCCCGCCGTTGTAGAACTCGAACCCGGTCGGGTTGTGCAGCCCGTCGGCGAACACGGTCATCTTGTCCGCCTTGCCGTCCCCGTCCGTGTCCTCGAACACGAGCAGCTTGTCGTTCATCGGCTCGGTCGGCTTCCAGTGGGGGTACGCCGGCCACACGGCCACCCACAGCCGGCCCTGCGGGTCCCAGGCCATCTGTACCGGCTTGGCCAGCTCCGGGAACATCGTCTCGTCGGCGAACAGGGTCACCTTCATCCCCTTCGCCACGGTCATCGCCTTGATCGCGTCCTCGCCGGAGAGAAATAGGTGCGTGCCGCCCGGGCCCTTGCCGGGCTTGTTCGTGGTCACCGGGACGAACGGCGGGAGGTTCGAGTCGTCGGGCTTGACAACCTGCCCCTTCGCCGCGGCCCAGATGACCTTGTCGCGGTTGAGGACCAGCTGGTCGATGACCTCGAGTTCCCGCTGCACGACCTCGTAGTTGGTCTGCCCGTTCACGAACTTCAGCCACGCCCGGCCGCCGAACGTCGAGTACCCGTCGGTCGCCCGGTACCGCTGGTACCAGAGCCGGTTCTTGTCGAGCACCGCCGCCCGGACCGGGGCCAGAGTTTTCGGCTCGGCCGGCGGCGCGGCCTGGGCGGGCGCGAACAGCTGGTGATCGATCAGCGCGGCGAGATGCCGGTCCCCGTCCGGGGTCAGGTGGACGCCGTTGATCGTGAGCGGCGAGCCCCGCTTGGCGAGGAGGTAAAGCGCCTGTGTGGGGTGAAACAGGTCGACGTAGCTTACCCCGCTGGCCGTCGCCACCTCGGCCATCGCCGTCGTGTACAGTTCCAGGTTCTTGTTCTGCTCGTCGCCGGCGGGCAGGTTTGGCGAGTGGTGGTTCTCAAACGCGATGGGCGAGAACAGCACCAGCCGGGGGGCAGACTTCCCGTTGTACTTTTGGGCGAGCGTGTGCTTGATGAACGACGATAATTCGTCCTTGAACTTCGGCAACCCGGCCCCGCCGGCGTACGACTCGTTGTACCCGAAGAAGGCGAAGATCACGTCCGCGTTCGTCCCCACCTGTTCGAACCGGTTCGGCTTCACCGCCTCCTTGTCCGCGACGGCCCCGGGGTTTGGGACCGGGGCCGACCCGCCCAGCCACTGGTCGGCGGTGCCGAAGTCGTGCGACCGGAGCCGCTTGTGGGCGTCCGCGGGGGTGGCGTACCCGCCGACCTCGTCGCCGGAGAACCCGAGGTTCCGGATCGTCAGGTCGTGGTCCGGGAACCGGGCGTGGAGGTAAGCTTCGAGCCACCCGTCGTGCTGCATCCGCTCGGCGAGAGCGTTGCCGATGATGCAAACGTGGTCGCCCTTCTGCAGCGCGAGGGGCGCGGGCGGGGTGACCTGGGCCCTGGCGGTTCCGGCCCCGGGCGAACCGGGAACGGCCGCGACCAGGGCCGACAGGACGGCGACCAGGGCCGCGGGGGGAACGAGTGAGAGACCGACGCGCGAAAAGAAACGGCCGCCGGACATGGAGAGTCTCCGGGACAAGAATGCAGATGCGGCAGGTGAAATCTGTTGTACCAGATCGAGGGCGGGTGGAGAACGTCCACCCGCCGACAGGTGATTCGCCCTGGTCGGGGCGGGCCGCGGTGGAAAAGAAGAGCCCCGCCGGTGGTCGGCGGGGCTGTGTGGTTGTCAGCCGCGTGTCGGGATCAGCCGACGTACGCGCCGCCGGTGAACGTGTCCTCGTACGGGACGAGCTCGGCCAGCGGGTTGGTGAGGGTCGCGTCGAACACCCGGACGGTCGGCCCGAAGTCCGGCCCGGCCGCGGCCAGGACGATCGGCTTCCCGTTCACCCCGCCGATGTGGCTCGCGCTCACCGTGAACCCGTTCCGGAGCGATCCCCCCGTGATCCGGTCCGGGCCGAAGGCGAAGGTGCTCTTCACCAGCGCGTCCGTCTGGCCGTCGAACACCCGCAGGTTCCCGCCGCCGCCGGCCCCGGTCCCGGTCACGATGTCCGCGTGCCCGGACCCGAACAGGTCCCCGCCCGAGACGGTCACCCCGCCGGTGAAGGACGGGTCGTAGGCGAAGAAGCTCTGGAGCAAGCCGCCGGAGCCGTCGAACACCTTGACGTGCGGCCCGGCCCCGGCCCCGGCCCCGGTGATGATCTCGCCCTGGCCGGTCCCGAGCGGGTCGGCGACCGCGACGTTGACCCCGCCCCGGGCCGACGGGTCGTAGGCCATGAAGCTGGCCAGCGGGGCGAACGTCGTCCCGTCGAACGTCTTGACCACCGGGCCGCCGCCGACCCCGCTGCCGGTCACGATCACGGCCTTCCCGCCGACTTGCCCGGCCGCGACGGTCACCCCGCCGCGGAAGGTCGGCTCGTAGGCGAAGAAGCTCCCGAGGAGGGCGAACGTCTTCCCGTCGAACACCTTCACCACCGGCCCGCCGCCCGGCCCGGTCCCGGTGATGATGTCGGGGATGCCGTCCCCGTTCAGGTCGGCGACCGCCACCGTGACCCCGCCCCGGAACGTCGGCTCGTAGGCCGAGAAGCTGGCCACCAGGGTGTTCGTGGCGGCGCTGTACACGTGGACGATCGGCCCGCCGCCGATCCCGTCCCCGACCGCGTACACGTCCACGTTCGGCACCACCACCTGGCCCGGCTGGGCTCCCGGGGTGTTCGCCGTGTAGATGGTGAACCCGCCGTCCTTGTCGATGATCTTCCCGCGGATCGTGTACGACCCGGCGGCCGGCGGGGTGAACGTCGCGGTCGGCGAGGTGGTGACCGGGCCGAACGTCCCGGTCCCCAGGTCGTACTGGTAGGTGAACCCGGCCGCGGTGTCGACCGGGGACGGGTCGAACGGGTTGGTGAACGCGACCGCGAACGTCTGGCCGGGGACGAACGGCCCGGTCACCGCGAACGTCGCGGTCGGGGCGACGTTCGCCACGTTTACTGTCAGGGGGGCGCTCGTGGTGGCGGTGAGCTGGCCCACGGGCCCGACCTCGGCCGGCGGGATGCCCGCGGTGTTCACGGTCGAGATCGCCGACACCGTCAGGTTGAGGGTGGCCGGCCCGTCCACGTCGGTGAGGGTCAGCCCGGTCAGGTCGGCTGCGTTGAACGTCCAGACCCCGCCGCCGGCGTTCACCCCGTGGTTGAACGTCGCGTTCGCCAGGACCCCGGTGATCTGGTAGCTCAGGCTTTCGGCCGGGTCGGCCTGCGGGTTCTTGGTGACGACGATCGAGACCGGGGCGGGCGTCCCCTCAGTGGCCGCGAGCGGGTTGCTGTTCACGGACAAGGTCGGGGCGTGGGCGATCACCTGGACGGTGACCGTGGTCTGGTAGTCGTTGAACCCGCCGTCCTTGTCGATCACCCGGGCCCAGATCGTGTACGTCCCGTGGGCCGGGAAGGTGTACTGGGCGGTGTTCGCCGGGCCGGAGGCGGCGTAGGTGCTCAACAGGTTGCCCGGCTGCAGGGCGAAGCTGTACCGGAGGGCGGCCGCGTCGACCGGGGACACGTCGGTCGCGCCGTTGAGGGTGACGGTCACCGGGCTGCCCTCGGGCACCGGCCCGCTGTTAGAGAGTCCGGTCGCGGTCGGGGCCACGTTGAGCACGGTCACCAGGAGGGCCGCGGTCGCGGTCGCGGTCGCGGGGACCCCGACCTGGGCGGGCAGGAGGCCCGGCATACTCGAGGTCGCGGTCACGGTCAGGTTCAGGGTGGCCGGGCCGTCCCTGTCGGTAATCGTCAGCCCGGCGAGCTGGGCCGGGGTGAACGCCCAGACCCCGCCGCCGGCATTCGTCCCGGCGCTGAACGTCGCGTTCGCCGGGACCCCGCTGATCGTGACCGACAGGACCTCGGCGGGATTGGCCGACGGGCTGAGCGCCGCGGTGATGGTCACCGGGACGGCCGAGTTCTCGTTCTCCGCGCCCGGGCTGGTCACGGTCACGGTCGGGGTGTGGGCGATCGCCAGGACGGTGATGCTGATCGTCCCGACGGGCGACATCTGCCCGTTGGCGTCCACGACCCGGTACGTGATCGTGTCCGCGCCGAAGTAGTTCGAGTTCGGCGTGTAGGTGATCGACTGGTTCGGCGTGGTCGGCGGGTTCGCCGGGTTGACCACCGCCGTCCCGTGGGCGGGCCCGGTGACGATCAGGATGGTGTACGGCTGGTTCGAAACGGTGACGCCCGGCTGGAAGGTGATCGGCGTCCCGGCGGTGGCCGTGACGTTCGTAACTCCGGCGGTCGGCAGGGCCCCGACCTGGATCGTTTCGATGTTCTGGTAGGCGATCCGGGGGATGGTCCCCAGGATGCCCGAAGGCAGCGAAGCGGTCCCGGACAGGAAGGAGGACACTATCAGCGTGTCGCCCGGGAGAGTGGGGGCGACCGGCGTATTGCCGTCGACCGCGAAGGAGTTGATCCCGGCGGCGTTGTAGTGGGTCACGCCCGTGGCGCCAGATCCGTCATCGATCGAGATGACCGCGGTACCAGGGTCGTAGTTGATCGTGTCGCTGTTCGTCGTGGCGACCAGCTGCAGGATCGCGGTCGCCGAGGCCGGTGCCTCGGTGACGTTCACGGTCGGGATGCCCCAGCCGACCGGCTGCTTGACGGTGAACACGTCCGGCCCGCCGGCTCCGGTCAGGTTGATCGTGGACGCGGTCCCGAAGTTGGAGAAGGTGATCCCCGACTGGCCGGTGATGCTGGCCGTCCCGGCCCCGGGGCCGGTCCCGGTCACGCTCAGTGTCCCGCTCCCGCTCAGGTTGAGCACGTCGGCCGAGGCCCCGCCGCCGCCGACGAAGGTCGGGTCAGGAAGGCCGGTGTAGACCACCCGGGCGCCGGCCCCGCCGGTCAGGGTGGCAGTGCCCGAGGTCGGGTTCGCCCCGGCGATGTTGGTGAACGTGTTATCCTGGCCCGTCGTCCCGTGCAGGGTCAGAGTGTTGGTCCCGCCGGTCCCGCCGTGGACGGTCAGGGCGACCGGCAGACGGGTCCCGGCCGGCAGATACGTGGCGAACACGTCGAACATGTCGGCGGTGGCGTTCCCGTTCACGGTCAGGGCCGGGATGTTCCCCGAGTCCATGTTCACCTGCAATAACGTTGCCGCGTCGTCGCTCAGGGTGATGTCCGGCGTGGTGTGGTTGATCGGGTCGGCGAACTGGAAGGCCGCGGCGTCGTTCGTGGTCCCGTTGGCCAGGTCGATCGCCAGGGTGTCGCCAAAGGCGCCGGCGTTCGTCCCGTCGTTCACCGTGACGGTCTGGATGTTCGAGAACCGGACCACGTGGTCGGTCGTGGCCGACCCGATCCCGTGGGCGTCGAGGTTGCCGGCGTTCGCGGCGGTGACCACCAGGTCGGTGTTGTTGGTGATCCCCGGGGCGGCGACGTAGGTCAGGGTGTCGCCGGGCCCCCCGGTCGACGTCCCGCCGTCCACGGTGACGTCGATACTCCACGGCTCGTTGGCCGTGGCGAACGGGGTGATGGACACGGCGTCGTTCAGGGCGAAGGTGTTGACCTGAAGGCTGAGGATATTGTCGAAGTGGAACACCCCGTCCGGCTGGCCGGATCCGACCTCGTTCATGTGGACCGTGCCGGCCTCGAAGTCCGTCCCGGTGATCCCGATCACGTCCTGCTTCGGGGTCCCGGCCCCGCCGCCGACCGTCCCCGCGCCGCGGTCGCCGATCACCTGGAGCTGGCCGATGTTCGAGCTGACGTTGACCGTCTCCATGTTCGTGAACGCGACCGTCGCGGCGGCGCCGGTGATCGGGTTGACGTCTTCGAACCGCAGGACCGGCGGGCCGAGGGTCGGGTCGTTGTACACCTTGGCGATTCCGGCCGCGAACAGGTTGACGACGTCGCCGAAGGAGCCCGCCGGGATCGGCGGGGCCGGGTTCCGGCCGTCCAGGAGGATGGACAGCTGGTTCGAGGGGATGACGTCGAAGACGTCGCCCCCGGTCGGGCCCTGGTTCCCGCCCTCGACCACCAGCCCGGTGAACGTCGGGGTGGACACGCCCACCTGCAGGAGCTGGCCGACGGCGGTATTGAGGATCGAGACGTTCGAGTCGCTGACGGCGATGAAGTTGTTACCGCTCGGGAACGTCGGCTCGAAGAACGGCGCCCCGCTCCCCAGGCCGTTCTCGCTCGGGGCGAGGACGGTGAGCACTTCCTGGGTCACCCCCGAGCCGGTGACCATGAACCCGGTGTTACTGATGTTGGCGAGGTACACCACCGGGGAGAAGGTGGCCGGGCCGTTGTCGACCACGACCCGGGCCGAATTCGGCCCGGTCGGGGCGACCACGATCCCGTTCTGCGCGGCCGCGAGGCTGCCGTGGGGGAAACCGGTGTTGTCGACCAGGGTGAGCGTTTCGCCATTCCCGGGCCCGCCGTCCACCAGAACCTGCTCGACCAGGTCCAGGGCGACCAGCGAGCCCAGCCCGGTGAGGTGTCCGGCCCCGCCGGCGGAGTCCAGGAAGTAGACGATGTTGTCGTCGCCCGTGCCGGTGATGGTGACGACGTCGCCGTTACCGGCGGCCGGCGGGGCGGCCGGGAAGGTCGGGTCGACCGGGGTGGCCGGGGCCCCCCCGTCGATCGACACCGGGGCGGTGATCACCGCGCCCCCGTTAAACAGCGCGGCGGCTTGCAGGTTGAACGTGTCGGTCCCGCCGTTCCCGTTGAAGAAGTTGCCGAGCGTACCGGCCAGCCCGTTGCCGGCGATGTTGAACGTGCCGTTCCCGGCCCCGTCGTTGATCGTGGTGTTCGTCGCCGCGATGGTCTCGTCGACGTTGTAGGTGTTGGTCCCCGTCCCGCCGTTGACGTTCACCACCTCGGTTGCGGCGGTGTAGGCCAGGAGCCCGTTGGCCCCGAACGGGCCGCCGGGGGTGACCGGCCCGCCGTACGCCCCGCCGCCGATCTCACCGCTCGCCAGGTGATACGTGGTGGGCCCCGGGTCGGCCGTATTATCGAGGGTGATCGTGTCGAGCCCGGCCTGGCCGAAGACGGTCAGCTGGCTGTTGATCCCGCTCGTCAGCCCCGCGTTGCCGAGGTTGACCGTGTCGGATCCGGTCCCGGAGTTGATCGTGGTGTCGACCGAGGTACTCAGGACGTCGAAGGTGTTCCCGCCGGTCCCGCCGTTGACGGTCAGGAACTCGCTCGTGGTGTCGTAGGCGATCGTCGCGATCCCGTCCCTGGTCACGGTCGTGCCGGTGACGGTGAACGCGTGCGCGGCCGGGTTGGCGCTGTCGTCGACGATCAGCTGGTCGTTAGCCCCGCCCCCGCCGACCACGTTCATGCCACCCAGGATCCCGTCCAGGCTCCCGGCGTTGCCGACGATGACCGTATCGTCCCCGCCCCCGGCGTTGACCGTCACCGGCGTGGTAGCCAGGGTGCTCTGGATGTTGATGACGTCGGCGTTGGTGCTGGTGTTGAGGGCCAGCGACTCGACCGTCGTGTACCCGATCGTCGCGATCCCGGTCCGGTCGATCGTGTTCGAGGTGACGGTGTAGGTGTTCCCGGCCCCGTCTCCGGTCGCGTGGACGACGATCGCGTCGCCGGCGGCGGTGTTGGCGTCACCCTCGATGTTCAGCGGGCCCAGGAACCCGTCGAGGGAGTTCGCCGGGCTGCCGAGGGTGAACGTGTCGTTCCCGTTATTCCCGCGGATGGTCGTGTTCGCCACGGTCGAGCTGGTGCTGTCGACCCGGATGGTGTCGTCCCCGGACCCGAGCCGGTAGTCGATCAGGGCGAACGTCCCGAAGTAGCCGATGGGCACCCCGCCGGTCGGCCCGGCCCCGGTCCCGCCCAGGATGGCAAAGTTCTGGAAGTCGACCGCCGTCCGGGCGGCGACGTGGGCCGTGTCGTCCACGGTCAGGGTGGTGCCCGTCCCGCCCGATCCTTGGACCGACACAAACCCCAGGATCGCGTCGAGGGACCCGGTGCCGGGGACAGCGCCCGGGAACCCGATATCGATGGAGTCGTTGTTCCCGACCCCGGCGACAACGGCCGTCCCCACCCCGGCCGGGGTCGCGGTTACGTTCACCCGGTCGCCGGCCGGGCTGTTCATGGGATTGATGGTCAAGTTGTTCAGCTTGGTCGGACTGCTCGCGTCCACCTGGGTCGGGAGGTCGACGGTGATCAGGTCCTGCTGCCCGGGGGTCGTACTGTTCGAGCCGTTGAAGGTGACTACCGTCTTGTTCCGGAACCGGTACGCCTCGGCCGTCGAACCGTCGCTCGGGGTGAAGTTGATCTCGTAGGTCGTGGCCGGGAGCCCGGTGACCGGGTCGTTCCCGGTCGAGGTCGGGCCGGTCACGATATTGGTGGTCCCGCCGACGGCCGGGCCGGTCACCGTGAACGAGCCCAGGGTCGTCAGGTCCTCGATCGGCTGCAACCCGGTGAATTGGATCGTCTGGGTGGTCAGGCCCTGGGTGTAGGTCAGGGTCCCGGCGTTCCCGTTCGGGCCGGAGGGCAGGACGGTGTATGTCCCGGACACGAAGACCCCCAGGCTCCCGGTCACCTGCAGGGTGTCGCCCGGGACCGAGGTGTGGCCGCCCCCGTTGTAGAAGATCCCGCCGGTCGGGGCGAACAGGACTCCGTTGTTGACGAGGGTCATCGTGTCATTGCCCGTACCGCCGTCGAACGTGAACGACGTGACGCTGCTGACCACGATGGCCGGGCCGCCGTTGAGGGTGACCTGCGCGGAGCTGGCACCGAGCGAGGTCAGGGACAGGGTGTTGGGGGTGTTCGCCCCGGCCACCGTGACCGCCCCGGCGTTGGTCAGGTGGACGGTCTCGATCCCGGTGGTGGAGATCGTCTGGCCCCCGTTGACCGTGAACCCGGTCGGGGTGATGGCGACCCCGGCCCCGCCGGCGTCGATGTTCAGCGTATCGCCGGGGCTGACGCTGGACGGGCCGTTCCCGTTGACGGTGATCGCGGTGCCGGCCGCGGTCGCGGGGGTGACGGTGAACGTGTCCCCGGTAGTACCGGCCTGGTTGCCGCCGTTGAAGATGTTGGTGCTGCCCGCCTGGAGCCCGGGGCCGTTTATGGTCCAGGTCGTGATGCCGTTCCCGCCGTTGACCGTCAGGTTGGCGGCGGCCGAGCCGGTCGCGTTGATCGCGTTCGAGCCCGACCCGGCGTGCACGACGACGGAGCCGAGGGTCAGCCCGGTGTAGTTGACTGTCTGCTCGCCAGTCACCGTGACCTGGGTGGTCGTGATCCCGTAAGTGGTGGCCGCCGCGTTCGTCTGGTCGTTGACGTTCAGGACGTCACCGGCCTGGCCGCCGCCGTCGACGTTCAGGGTGACCAGGGCGGCTGGGGTGCCCTCGGTCACGGCGATCGTGTCGCTGCCGGCCTGGCCGTTGAAGGCGTTGACGCTGTTCGCACCCAGCCCGGTCACGGTGATATTGAGGGTGTCGTTCCCGGTCCCGCCGTTGAACGTGTTCGCGGAAGAGAAAATGGTGCTGGTGACGTTGAAGGTGTTCCCGCCCGATCCGCCGTCGACCGTCAGTGCGATGAGATCGTTCGCGGTGTAGCTGATCGTCGCCGGGGCCAGCCCGGTGACCTGTGCGTTCGTGGCCGTGACCGTCCGGGCGGTGGCGTCGGTGCTGTCATCAATGGTCAGGGCGGTCGACCCGCCGAAGTTGTCGACGGAGACGGTCCCGGCGATGCCCTGGACGCTCCCGGCATTGCCGATGGTGACCGTGTCGGTCCCGCCCTGGCCGTGGATCGCGACCGGGGCGGTGGCGGAGGTGGTTTGGACGGTGTACGTATCGGCCCCGCCGGCCCCGTTGACCGCCAGCAGGACGTTGCCGGTGTCGCTCTGCAGGTTGAAGGTGTCGCCGCCGCTCGAACCGGTAATGGTGGCGGAGCTGCCCGAGATCGGGCCGTTCACCGTGACCGTGCCGGCCGAGCCGGTCATGGTGATCGCCACGGCACCCGCACCGGCGTTGATCGTGTCCTTGATCAACATGGTGTTGGCGTTGACGGTGATGAGCCCGCCGGCCGAGTCGAGCGACCCGCCGGCAGCGTCGAGGGTGAACGCCCCGTTCGCGGCGGTCGTGACGGTGATCGCCCCGCCCGTCGTGTGGAGGAACGTTCCGTTAAAGGTCGTGTGTTGGAAGCTGACGTTACGACCGGCGGTGACCGTGGCCGTTCCGGCCCCGCCATTGGTCACGTCGACCAAGCTGTTGTTGTCGAAGATCGCGTCCCGGGCCGGCAGGACCTGGAGGTTGCCGTCGACGGTGACGTCCGCGTGTCCGCTCACGCCCGACCCGAACACGACGTCCTCGCCGGCGGTCAGTGTCACGTTGTTCCCGGCGCTGAACGTCCGAATGGCGGTCTGGTTGCCGCCGAGGAGGATGTCCGAGGTCGCCCCGGTGGTGGTGACCGAAATGTTCCCGTTCGCCGCCGTGATCGGGGCCCCGAGGGTCGTGGCGCTCAGGGTCCCGGTGCTGCTCAGGGCAATGTCGCCCGCGGTGTTCGCCTTCACGCCCGTGCCGACGACCGACAGGGCCCCGGTGTTGGCGACGAAAATCCCCCCCGAAGTGGCGTTGGTGGCTTGCAGCTGGCCCACCGCGGTTACGAGAGGGGTGCCGCTGGCACCGATCCCGGTCTGAGCGGAGACGTTCAACGAGCTGCCGGTGACGGTGGCCCCGCCCGGGTCGGTAATCCCCGCGTTGTCCGCGTTGAGGAACACGGACCCGGTCCCGGCGGTGACGGCCCCGCCGATGCTCAGGTCGCCGCCCCCGACGCTGTTCACCCCGACGTTCACCTGGATGTGATTCCCGGCCGCGCTGGTGTTGATCCCGTTGAGAGTCAGGCTCGCCGCTCTTTGAAAGAAGAGTACATAACTGCCGGTGAAACTCGCGACCGTGGTGTCGGCCGCCCAGACGCGGGGCGCCGGGTCGTAGCTGGTGAGGATCAGGCTGCCCGAGGTGTTCGTGATGACGTTCGTGGCCGGCGCGGTGTAGACGAAGTTCGAGGTGGAGCTGTCGATGAACACGTTGCCGGTGCCGGTCGTGATGTTCGAACCCGCGCCGAACGTGATGCCGGCGCCGCCGACCGTCAGGCCGTTGTTGCCGGTCGTGATCGAGGCGTTGGCGTTCAGGGTGAAGGTGCCGACGCCGGAGTTGTCCCCGTCCGCGAGGAGGGTCACCGGGCCGGCGGCCGCGACCGATTGCACCGAAGCGTCGTTCGTGGCCTCGGCGTCGACCGACCCGGCCGTCTCCGGGGAGCCGAACGTGATGTCGGACACCTGATTGCCCGCGCCGACGCCGATGTTGATGTGCCCGGTGAGGGTGAACGAGTCGACGAGGTTCACCGTCTGGGTGCCGGTGTTCGTCCCGGTGATGTCGAAGTCGGTGACGGAGGCGGCCGGGGTGGTCAGGATTAGGGTGTTCGCCTGGTCGCGGACCTCAATGTTCGTGCCGTTCAGGGTCAGGTTGGCGGTGTCGTTCGCCGCACCCAGGTTGACCTGGAGGTCGGTGACGACCACCGCCGCCGTCACGGCCGGGGTCACCCGGTCCTCCAGCGTCTCGATCCCGAGAGCAGTTTTCCTCCCCCGGATCGGCCGGGTCGGCCCCTGCCGGAGGGACTTGGTCATCAGACGGCGGAAGAGGTTTTTGCTGGACATAACCGGAGCCTCAAGACGGATTGAGGAATGAGGTCGGACTCGCAGGGTGTTGACGCGTGGTGTCGGACCGACACCTCTTGACCGCCGGGCCCGGGGCGCCAGGCCCGAGAACCCGCCGGCTTGTCCTCGCCGGATTACAATCGTATTATTATAAGAATAAATGTGCAGAGGCCCGGCCGTGAGCGCTCTGCCGCGGCCGGCCGCCACCTTGTCACGGGCTGGGCCGGCGCGACGAGAACAGATCCAGTCACGGCCCGGGGCAGCGGGGCACCGTCGACGAATCGAGGCAGGATATGCGTACCGAGGTCGGACCGGGCGTCGGGACCATGGGGGCGAATCCAGTTGTGGGGTGTACCAGGCGCTGTCGAGTCGGGTAGGGCGGTCGGTAACGGCGTGATCGCGAGTCGGGAGATCACATTATCCGACAATGCCCGTTATAATCTGGCGATCTTATAAATAATCGCGTTAAGAATTAACGGTGATAGCTTCTGTGATGCCGAATCATATACGGGGCGGGGTGGGCTGCCAACGAAGAATCCCTCCCGACCGGCAAAATTTTCCAAATTACTCTGTATACGCAAACCACCTGAATAACTGATCTTATATATTCTGTCCAAATTACAACAAGGAAAACCGATACAATCGGCACGATCAACATCCGGTAGCTTTCCGAAGTGGACGGCTGATCCGCCGTCAAGTCATTTCCGGCCCGAGAGATCGGCACTGAAAACGGCCCGGCACGATCAGCCGATGTGCGGAAATGTTGTCCGTGGGAAGAGGCGGGGTGGTCAGTGGTTCGGATGGGTCGTCGGTCATCGATCTGTCATCAAACCGGTGCGAGAGGATGGGCCAGAAAGGGTCGGTCTGGCGGCCCGACGGAGCCGGATTGGGTCCCGCGCGGGTGGCGGGTGACCGGGGGAGCAAGATCGGCCAGCCGGCCGTCGCGGCGCGCCATTTTTAGGGTCAGTTCGGTGGCTTGGTCAGCCCCCGGTCTGGTGCGATTCTTGAACAGGCTCCCGCCGCCGAAGTCGGGGTTGGCTCATCGTGGGGTGGAACGATGCGGACCGGGCTGGAAAAGATGCTGGCCGGGGAACTGTACGACCCGTTCGACCCCGAATTGGCCCGGGCCCAACGCACTCGCGACGCCGAACGGGCCCGACCCCGGGGACGCGGGTCAGGTCGCGGCGTGGGGCAGCTGGATGAGGACCGACCGGACGCCGAGGCTCGCCAGGACGAGTGAGGCCGTCGCGACGGTCACGGTCACGGGGCCGGCACCCGCGAGCAGCAACCCGATCGGAATCGCCATACCGGCCAACGCCGCGAAGAGGCCCGCACGACGGCGAGCCCGGCGGGAATAAAGCCGGGCCAGCAGGGGATAGAGGTCCGCGACCACCAGGGCGAGCGCGATCAGGTTCAGCCCGACGAGTAACCCGACGGTCGGCCTGAGCACGGCGACAGCCCGCGCCTCACCGGCCACCACCGCGAGCACAAGAAGTTGTCCGGCACCGAGCATCAGGGCCGAGTTGACCAGATACCCGCCGAGCCACCGGGCGTCCCGCCAGCCCGGCTGGGCGGTCGTGCTGAAGAGTACCCCCTTGTACGCCGCCGACCCGAACGCGAACGGCAGCCCGCCGGCCACCGCGACCTTCCGGGCCCACCACGCGGCCGAGTCGGCGGGTAGCCATCCGACCGCCACGACGAACTCGACTGCCACGATCGCGGTCAGGAAGAGCGAGTAGATCGTCAGGCACCACGTCCCCAGCGACATCGGCGAGCTCGGCTTGAACACCCGCAACATGTGGTGGAACCGGAGCGGGTTGCCCAGGTCGAGGACCAGGAACGCGAGGTCGGCGAGCAGCAAGCCCAGGGCGACCGGGTACGCCCAGGCGGCCACGGCGGTGAAGGTCGCCGGGGCGGCCAACTCGCCGACCGCGGCGACCAGGAACAGCCCGGTGGTCAGGTTGTTGAAGAGTACGTCGTAGACGACGAGCGAGTGCCACTCCGGCGGCTTGGTCACGGTCCGGCCCGCGTAGCCGGTCGGGTTCGGGCCGTTGGCGGGCGGGTGCATCACTCATGTCCCCCACACGAAGAATGCGGCCAAAAGCACGGCGAACGTGACCGCCCCGGCGAGCGCCGTCCGGAGGTAGTCCCCCGCCATGTGGATCCACGGGTTGAACGGGTTCCCCGGCAGGCCGTAGACCTCGGGCCGGTCGATCAGGAGGTAGAACGAGTTCAACCCGGTGTACGTCTCGGTCGGGGCGTCCCCGTACAGGTGAGCTCCGGGAACGCCCCGCCGGTGCAGGTCCTCGACACGCCTCCTGGCCCGCTCCCGCAGCTCGTCGACGGGCCCGAACTGGATCGAGGCGGTCGGGCACGCCTTCGCGCATGCCGGGACCAGCCCGTCCTTCTGGCGGTCGTAGCAGAGGGTACACTTGCGGGCGTGGCCGGAGATGGTGCTGCGGGTGATGACCCCGAACGGGCAGGCCGCGACGCAGTACGCGCACCCGTTGCAGATGTCCGGCTGGATGTAGACGTTGGCGAACTCGTTGTAAATGATCGCCCCGGTCGGGCACGCCTGCTGGCACGGGGCCGCGACGCAGTGCTTGCACACGTCCGACATCATCAGCCAGCGGTTGGCCGGGGGCGGCTCGGCGGGGAGTACGTCCAGGGACATCCGCCCGTCGGGGGACGGCGGGGGCGGTAGGACGTCCGCGAACTGCTCGATGAACTTCACATGCCGCCAGGACGAGGCCGACAGCTCCCCGGTGTTGTCGTAGCTGTCCCCGGTGAACTCGAACCCGTCGGCCGGGATCTGGTTCCACTGCTTGCACGCCACCTCGCACGCCTTGCACCCGATGCAGACGGTGGTGTCGGTGTAGAACCCCATCGCCGGCCGGCGGTCCGGGACCTCGCCGCGGCGGAAGGGGTCGACGAGCCGGGCCAGCAGGGCGGACAGCCACCCGCGGGTCGGCGGGTCTTCCGCCTGCGGCCGGCGGACCACTTCCAGCTCCTCAGTGACCATGTTCGGACCTCCCCTCGGGCTGCGCGGCGGCCGGCGTGTCGGGGACCGGGTCGCGGGTCGGCCACCGCACCGGATGCACCGTCGGGCCCGGGACCCGGCCCCCCAGCCGCCCGGCCCGGACCTGGCAGACGAACGCCTTGACCTCGTGCATGCTCACGTTCGGGTCGGCGACGAGAGACGTCAGGTCGTTGGCGTTCCCGCCGACCACCTCCCCGGCGAACGCCCAGTGGAACGGGAGCCCGACCTGGTGGACCGTGCGGCCCTCGACCCGGAGCGGCCGCAGCCGCCGCGTCACCATGGCGCGGGCCTCGATCCGGCCGCGGGCCGATTCCACCGTCAGCCAGCCGGCGTGGACGATCCCGCGCTCGGCGGCGAGTTCGGGGCTGAGTTCGACGAACATCTCCGGCTGCAGCTCGTTGAGCCAGCTGTTGAACCGGCTCATGGGCCCGCTCAGGTAGTGCTCGGTGAGCCGGAACGTGGTCGCCACCACCGGGAATTCCGCGGTCGGCATGTGGGCCAGCCGGTTGAGCGGCCCCTCGAACATGCGCACCGTCGGGTTGCACGTCTGCTTCGGGTAGAGCAGGTTGCCCACCGGCGACTCGACCGGCTCGTAGTGCGTGGGCAGCGGCCCGTCCTTGACGGCGCCGGGGGCGTACAGCCAGCCGAGGCCGTCGGGCTTCATGATGAACGGCTGGTCGCCGGCGATGGCCGCCATCCCCGTCGCGCCCGGCGGCGGGCGGTACCCGGGGGGCTTATCCCGGTCGAAATCGGGCTCGTCGAGGCCGACCCAGCGGCGCGAGTCGTCGTCCCACCAGACGAGCTTCTTCCGCTCCGACCACGGCCGGCCGGCGGGGTCCGCGGAGGCACGGTTGTAGAGCACCCGCCGGTTGTACGGCCAGGCGAAGCCCCACTCGGGCTCGACCGGGTCGCCGGTCCGCTTTCGCTCCCGGGCCCGATTCCGCCCCGGTTCGGGGAAGACGCCGCTGTAGATCCAGCAGCCGGAGGATGTCGTTCCGTCGTCCTTCAACTCCGCGAAGCCCGAGACCAGCCTCGGCTCGCCCGTCGTCGGGTCGATCTCATCCAGTTTGCGGCCGTTGATCTCCTGGAGGACCTTTTCCAGGTCCGGCTCGCCCTCGATCCGGCTGACCGTGCCGTCGGGCAGGCGGGGCTCCTCCTCGAAGTCGTAGTCCCAGGTGAGGTTCAGCAGCGGCTGGTCCCGGGGGTCAGTCGAGCCGGCGTAAAGTTCCTTGAGCCGCTTGCCGAGGGTGTAGAGGAACCACGCATCGGACCGGCTGTCGCCGAGCGGGTCGAGGGCCTTGGCGTGCCACTGGAGCATCCGCTGGGTGTTGGTGAGGCTACCCTCCTTCTCCGGCGCGGCCGCCGCGGGGAGGAAAAACACCTCGGTCTTGATCTCGGCCGGCGGCGGCCCGGTCGGATCGCTCTTCCAGAAGACGGCGCTCTCGATCTCGAACCAGTCCGCGACCACCAGCCAGTCGAGGTTCCGCAGTCCGGCCCGGTGTAGGCCGGCGTTCGGCCCCCCGCCGCCGGGGTTCTGGCCGAACAGGAAGTACCCTTTGACCTCGCCCCGGGCCATCCGGTCGAAGTACGCCAGCTGCGAGTAGTCGGCGTCCACCCGGGGGAGCCAGCCGAAGCCGAAGTCGTTCTCCGGCTTGGCGGCGTCGCCGTACCACGCCTTGAGGAGGCTGACGATGAACTTGCGGAAGTTGGCCCAGTAGCCGGTGAGCAGCCCCTCGTGTGCGACGTAGGAGTCCAGCGTCTCGTGCTCCTCGTCGGCGGCCGGCTGCGGCAGGTAACCGGGGAGGGTGTCGTAGAGGGTGGCGAGGTCGGTCGAGCCCTGGATCGTGGAGTGGCCGCGCATCGCCATGATGCCGCCGCCGGGCCGGCCCACGTTCCCGAGCAGCAGTTGCAGGATGCCGGCCGTCCGGATCATCTGCACGCCGGTGGTGTGTTGAGTCCACCCCAGCGCGTAGACGATGCAGCTGGTCCGCTCGCGGCCGGAGTTGGCGCACAGCAACTCCGCCACCCGGACCAGCTGGTCCGGGGTGCAGCCGCACACGGCGGAGACGGTCTCCGGGGTGTACCGGGCGAAGTGGCGCTTCAGGATCTGGAAGACGCAGCGGGGGTGCCGCAAGGTCGGGTCGCGCGGCGACCCCTCGTCCGGCCCGGCCGTCATGTCCTCCCGCGGTGCGGATTGGGCGGGGGCCCCCGCCTGGAGGTCGTGGCCCTGGATCCCGGGCTCCTCCTTCAGCATCTTCCCTCTCTGACCACTGACCTCTGACTCCTGACTGCTGGCACCCGAGTAGCCCCAGTGGCCCTCCTCGGCGTCGTACTTGCCGGTTTCCCCGTCTCCGTGGTATCCGCTGAACAGGCCCTCCAGGTCCTCGGTGTCCCCGAATCCGTCCTGGATGATGGTCGAGGCGTTGGTGTAGGTCAGGACGTACTCCTTGAACCACCGGTCGGTACTCAGGACGTAGTTCACGAGGCCGCCGAGGAAGGCGATGTCGCTCCCGGCGCGGATGTCGACGAAGACGTCGCACAGCGCCGAGGTGCGGGTGAACCGCGGGTCGACGTGGATCAGGGTGGCGCCCTGCTCCTTGGCCTTCATGGGCCAGCGGAACCCCACCGGGTGGGCCTCGGCCATGTTCGAGCCCATGAACAGGATGCAGTCGCTGTTCGCCAGGTCCTGCTGGTAGTTGGTGGCCGCGCCGCGGCCGAACGAGGCGCCCAGACCGGGCACCGAGGCCGCGTGTCATATTCGAGCCTGGTTCTCGATGGACACCACCCCCAGCCCGCCCCCGAACAGCTTCTTGATGAGGTAGTTCTCCTCGTTGTCGATCGTCGCCCCGCCGAGGGTCCCGATGCTCCGCACGGAGTTGAGCAGCCGCCCCGCCTCGTCGCGGACGGTGAAGTCGGCGTCGCGGGCGGCCTTCACCTTGCGGGCGATCCGGTCCATCGCCCAGTCGAGCGGCTTCGTCTCCCAGCGGTCCGAGTACGGCGCGCGGTAGAGGACCTGGGTGACCCGGTGCGGGTTGACGGCGAGCTGGAAGGCGTTCGCGCCCTTCGGGCAGAGGGTGCCCTCGTTGATCGGGCTGCGGGGGTCGCCCTCGATGTCGATGAGCTGACCGCCCTTCGTGTAGATCAGCTGCCCGCACCCGACGGCGCAGTAGGGGCAAACACTCTCCGTGACCGTCGCCCCGCGAAGCCGGGACGCCTTCTCCGCGGTCTCGCGGCTGTACGGCTGAGGCTTCGAGGCGACCGGCAGGCTGAACATGGCAGGGCCCTCTCGGGGTGGATGGGTGTCAGACGAAGAGCGGGGTTCGCCGCTCCGGATCGACCGGGATCGCGGCGGCCGGTCCGAGACGGATGCGGGCGGCCCCGGCGTAGATGTTGACCCGGTCCGCCCGCACGAACCCGGGCACGGTCAGGCCGTGTTCGCGGGCCAGATCGACGGCGAGACTCGACGGGGCCCCGACCGCGGCCAGGATCGGGAGGCCGGCCACCGCCGTATTCTGCACCAGGTCGAAGCTGACCCGGCCGCTGACCGGCAGCATCGTGTCCGGGAGCGGCGCCCGGCCGGCGAGACCCTCGGCCCCGGTCAGTTTGTCCAGGACGTTGTGCCAGTTTGTCCAGGACGTTGTGCCGGCCGACGTCCTCGAACCCCACGCGGATCTCCAGCGGCTCCTCGACGACCAGCGCGTCCGTCCGGACGGCGGGACCGGGGTCGGACACCCGACGGATCGGGACCCCGGCCCCGGCCCGATCGGGTGACGTGTTGCGGTCCTCGGGTGCGGACATCTGGGCTCCCTTCCGGAGCCGGTCACGGGTGGCCCGGTTTCCGAAACACCCGGTACGTGATGACGGTGTACAACAGCACGAACGGCATCCCGATTCCCACCGCGATGAGCAGGTTCCTGAGTGTCTCCCGGGACGATGCCGCCTTCTCCACGGTCAGGCTGAACTCGGCCCCCAGGCTCGAGACAATGAGGTTCGGGTAGAGCGCCACCCCGAACAGGAAGGTGAACGCGGCGATGACTGCCCCGGACGACACGAAGGCCTCCCTCGGGCTGCCGCGGGAGAGCGACCGGGGCAGGTTGGCGATGGCGAGCACGTTGAGCGCGGGCACCACCCAGAGCCACGGATACCTCGTGAAGTTCGCCGTCGCATCCGAGAAAGTCGCGACGGTCACGGCCGTGGTGACGACGAAGAGGGTGAGGAACAGGCCGAACCCCCACCAGGCCCACCGCCCCACCCGGCGGCGGAGCGGGCCGTCGGTCCGCAGCTGGAGGTAGATCGCCCCGTGCATGGCGAACGTGGCCACCGCGAACAGCCCGACCAGCGCGGGGTACGGCCGCGCAACCCCGAGTGACTCCACGTCGATCATCCCGCCCGGTCCGATCGGCACCCCCGCGATCGCGGTGCCGACCGCGACGCCGAACAGGAACGTCGTCAGGACGCTCGCCAGGCAGAAGGCGACGTCCCAGGCGAGCCGGCCGCCCGGGGTATAGGCGTGGTGCCGGAATTCGATCGCCACGGCCCGGAAGATCAGGGCCACGAGCAGGACCATGAACGGCACGTACATGGCCGTGAAGGCGGCGGCGTAGGCGGCCGGGAAGGCGGCGAAGAGGGCCCCCCCGAAGACGACCAGCCAGACCTCATTGCCGCTCCAGAACGGCCCGATCGACTCGACGAGGGCGTGCCGCTCGGCGTCGCCCCGGCCGAACAGGTGGAGGATGCCGACCCCGAGGTCGAACCCGTCCAGGATGGCGTACCCGGCCAGGAAGAACCCGATGAGCACGAACCAGATCGTCGGCAGGTCCATATCACACCCCCGGCCCGGGAGGTTGTCCGGCGGCGGCCTCACCCTCATGGCCCGGCGCGGGCCCACCCGTGCGACGGGCCGCCGTATCCAACAGCGGACCGGTGTGGTCGACCGCCGGGGCGGCGGCCGGCAGCACGGGGCCGCGCTGAATCAGGTGGTTGAGGAGCCGGACCCAGACCACAAAGAGAAGGGCGTACACCAGCCCGTACAGGACGATGACCGTCAGCACCTGGGACGCGGGGAGTGAGCGGGAGTGGGCCTCGCTCGTCCGCATGATGCCCTGGACGACCCACGGCTGCCGGCCCACCTCGGTCGCGACCCAGCCGGCCTGGTTCGCGGCGTACGGTAACACCACGGCCGCGACGAACGTCCAGAGGAGCCACCGCCGCCGGGCCAGCTGGCCCCGGTACCACTGAAGGCCGGCAAGCGCCACCAGGCCCGTCAGGGCGCCCCAGGTGTAGACCATCAGGTGGTAGGCCGCGAACGGGACCTTCACCGGGGGGCGGTCCTGTTCCGAGAACTGGTCGAGACCCGCCACGGGTTGGTGCGTGTCGCCGTAGACCAGGAAACTCAACAACCCCGGGACCGACAGGCTGTAGGTCAACCGCTTTTCGCGGTCGTCCGGCCAGCCGATCAAGGCCATCTCGGTGCCGCCCTCGCCGGTCCGGTAGTGGCCCTCGAAGGCCGCCAGTTTCGCCGGCTGCGTCGAGGCGACCTTGCGGGCCTGCATGTCGCCCGAGATGAAAATCGCAGCGAGGGTCACGGCCGCGAACACAAGAGCCACCTGGAGGGCCTTCCGGGACGCCCGCTCGTGGACGCCCCGCAGGAGGTGCCAGGCCGACACACTCATCACGAAGAACGCGCCCAGGATGTACGCCCCGAGCACGACGTGAATGACCCGGTGGACGGACGACGGGTTGAACACCATCGCCCAGAAGTCCACGACCTCCGCCCGGGGTACGCCGTCGTGAACGACGACCTGGTGGCCGGCCGGCGTGTTCATCCAGGAGTTCGCGACCACGATCCAGATCGCCGAGAAGGTTGCCCCCGCGGCCACCATCACCGTGGCGATGAAATGCGTCCGCGGGGAGACCCGGTCCCACCCGAAGACGAGAATGGCCAGGAAGCCCGACTCCAGGAAGAAGGCGAAGATCCCCTCCGCCGCGAGCGCCGACCCGAACACGTCACCGGCGAACCGGGAGAACCGGGCCCAGTTGCTGCCGAACTGGAACTCCATGACGATGCCGGTCGCCACCCCCACGGTAAAGTTCACCGCGAACACCTGCGTCCAGAAGCGGCCGAGGGCGCGGTAGTCGGGGTCGCCGGTCCGGCGGTGGAGCCACTCGAACGCCACGAGGAGGACGCCCAGACCGATCGACAGCGGCGGGAACAGGTAATGGAACATGATCGTCATCGCGAACTGGATTCGCGACAACGTCAGCGTGTCGAAGTCCATCGGCCGCCTCCACGCGCCCGGCACGAGATGGGAGCGACCGCGGGTCGATCCCTGGGTCCTCGTTCCGGACAGGGGAGGAGGCAACCCCCGTGCCGGCGCGACGGGACCGGGGTGTCGGCGGTCGCGACGACCGCCAGGGGCATCGAACGGGGGCGCGGCGGCGGGGACGCCATCGGCGTGGTAGCCGGGTTGCCAGATTGGCCAGGAATTCCCCCGGCGCCCGGCCGCCTGATAGGGCATGGCCCGGACGCGGACGTCAAGGTGTTCAGGCGCGCCGATCCCGGGGCCGAGCGTCGCCAGCAGTTAGTGTCTGTGCGAAAACCCGAAATCCTTATGATCTATAGCGAAACCGTTGTGACCTCTTCCGTGGTACGGGGTGGAGCCGGCGGGTCATCAGATGAATCATACTCACCGTGAGCATGGCCTCACTCGACGGGGGCTCCCGCTCGTAGTCCTTGGACAGCCGGCGGGAC
>JAQGHQ010000340.1 GCA_028288765.1 Gemmataceae bacterium
ACCGCGGCGACGGCCGGGGCGGCGAGCCGGTCGGGGGTGACGGCGAGCGAGGCCGGTGTGGACCAGAAGGTCTCCCAGGCCCGGGCGACGACCTCGCCCTCCGCGTCCTCCCGGTCGTGCTCGGACCGGAGGTGGCGGAACGCGGCCCGGGCGTGGGCCCGGATGGCGGGGAGCAACCGCACGAACCACTGCTGCCGCTCGGCCGGGGCGGGCACATCGACTGCGACGGCGGACATTTCGGCATTCTCCGGAACTGAGGCGACCGCCCGGGGACGGGCGGTCGGACGGCGGCCGGGCGGACCGAGGGGCCGACCGACCGGGAACAGCGGCGGCCCCCGCACACCACCAGTCGGGGGCATGCGGGGGCCGCAGGGGGAGGAGGCCGATGGTAACCGGCCACCCAGTTATTCTGTCCCCGTTTGGACTGGTTCTTTAGCTGCCCGACTCGTGGCAACAGGGCCGGACTAACTGCGTCGGCACATCCCGACACGGGCGGGACGACCCGAACGCCGGCACCTCGTGTTCCGGCACTCGGTCCTCCGCCTGCTGCCGTCGGGACCCTCGCGGGTCAAGGTCCGGCCGTCGGCGTTCAGAGTTTTCGAATACTTAAATTTGCAGGGTCGGTCGCGCCCGCGGGGGCCGTCACTCCCGGGCCACGACGGCCCGCCCGATCCCGCGGCGGTGGATGGCCGTGCCCGCACCCGGCGGCCTGAGTCGGGACTGTCGGGAACCTCGCCCCGTCCTGCTGAGGCAGCACGAGTTCGCCTGCCTCCGCCCGTTTTCAGGGAGGACAACTCCTCCCGGGCCGCCGCTGCCCGGGCCGCAGCCTGCTCGACCGGGTCGGCCTGGCGGATGCGGTCCGGCGGCCGGTCCACCTCGGACCCCGACCTTCCGGCCGAACCGGCCGACCGTCGACCGGCAGGCCCGAACGCCCTCGGCCTTGAGGAGGTGATCGGGTGAGAGGATGGGGGACACCACTTCCTTATTGAAGTGGTCAAAGGCACCGCTTTAGCAAAGCTCCGCCGCCGAGAACTGGTCGGTATAAAATACCTAGAAAATAAGGGTTTACTCGGCGACTGGCAACTCGAAACTGTCCGTGTGTAGCAAGTCTATCCTTTGCTGGGCGTCGTGCGTCCCGGCGAAGGCTGTTCCAGGACCGCTATCGGGGAGCATGCTCCCCGACGGGCACAGGCCTGGTACAACCCCGCCGGACGTGGTTCCTGTGCCCGTCGGGGAGCATGCTCCCCGGCGGTCCCGTGAGCCTTCGGCGTCCCAGGATGCTGTTCCCGCTCGGTTGGTTAGGCAAACAGGTTGAGCAGCGGAAGCTGCCCAGCCCGGCGGCTGCCTCGCCACAGGTCGTGCAGCACTCCGTCGGGGGTGCCGACCTCGACCTCATGGTAGAAGATCGTCTTCACCGGCGCACGGCCGGCGAGAAGTTGCGAAGGAACCAGCGAGCCGCCCCCGGTTTCACACAAGTAGAAGGCTTGGTACTTAAGGTTGTCAGTCCAGCCGGTGAAGACCCGGTCGTCGCTTGAGCGGATCAGGTAGACACCGGGACGCTCGGGAAGTCGGGCCTCTGCCTGTGAAGCCGGGATCGGGTTGTCGAAGAGGCTGGGGATGGCTTGCCCCTTCTCGCCTGCACGCTTACGGAGCGTCATCGCCGTCCAGCGATAGTCGAGGACGGAGAACTGGCACTCGGCCTTCTTCATCAATTCGCCGATCAGGTCGTCGAACCGCTGCCGCCACTCGGGGATGCAGAGGATGCGTTCGAGCGTCGTCGCTTTGCGCTCCCCGGTCTCCTCCCGCACCTGATCAATTACGTGCCGGTACGCCCACTCGACGATGAACTCGTACCGCCGGAGTTTCTGGTCCGGCGTGTACGTTTTGCTCTTGGGTAGGTGGGCGAGTTGGCCGTCTCGTCGGGCGTTCCACAACTCCCGGTTCGCGATCTCCTCAGTGATGTTGGGGATAAGCGTCTCGGCCTGGCGAAGGTAGCGGACGTTGGCGTCCGGCGAGCACACCACGTACTCGGACGACCAGCCGGCTCGCGTCTCGACGAACGCCTGAATGACACGCTCTCGGCGGGATGGAACCACGGGGAAACCGAAAAGGTCTTTCGGCATCGGGACGCCGGGCGGCGGGTCGAGCTGCGAGGCGAAGGCGGTCTGCCCGGTCGAGTCGGCGATGGCCTCCTGCATCTCCTGGTAGCAGCGGAGGATCATCTCCTTCGTGCGATAGGTGCCGAAGCGTTCCTCGTTCTTGGCCTTCACGACGGAGAAGGTGTCGAGGATGTACTCGGCGTCGGCCTCGCTGATGCCGTACAAGTGGAAGAAGGCGGCGTCGAGTTCGGCCCGGATCACGGCCCGGCGGGATTCGTTCCAAAAGAACGGGTCGTCGGAGTAGCCCAGGTTTTCAGCGAACAGTTTCAGGTCGTGGGCGGTGTAGGTCAGCTCCAGCGCGCGGGGCTTGATCCACTCAGCCAACGTCTGCGAGTGATCCCACGAGCAGGGCTTGACGTACTCCTTGGGCGGCACGACAGGGAGTTGTTTGAGAATGAAAAAGGCAAGAGATGTGCCCCCCATCTTCTGTCGTGTGACGTAATCCGTCACCAAGCTGTTCAAGTTCGCTAACAGGCTCATTCCCACTTCGCTTGCTTCGCGAAATCCTAGAACGGGCAGCTTCCTGGACGCTGGCAGCCGAGGGATTACGGTCGCGATCAACGTGCGGCTGTCCGAGGTTCTCGCAACGTCCCTGTATGTCAGAAACCACTGGGGTGCATAATCGTACTTCTTCATCAGGGAACCGAAGAACGAAGCAGCCACCCAATACCGGGGCATGACGAACTGATTTGGGTCGGCATGGCTCGCCTCTGTGAGATCAACCACCTTCACCTCATTCGTGTAGGTCGCGGCACGGTGGTCGAAAGCCTGCGTGAGCTTACTCTCGTACACCGGAAGGTGGGCAAACCCTTCCTTGCACCACCTTGCCCCAGCGGGAGTCCAACCCTCAGCCTTCAATTGCTCGCCGGTCTTCAATTCGTCCTTGTGGTCGCCGTAGTCAACCAACCGGAGGTAATAAACCGCCCAAGAGTCGGGTTGCACGTGCCGTTCGTTCTGAAGTACTGGGACGCGCCGGTAGATCGCCTTGGTCAACTCCGCATCGCGTGCGGAACGAAACACAGGGCACGTGAGAGTGTTGGGGTTGAGCAGTGCAAAATCGCCAGGTGACAGAGAGAACTGCTTTTCAGGTGCCCCGAACTCATCGACGGTTCGAGCATCAAATGCGAAAGTCGCGGCTTGAATTGGTTTGGTCTTTCCACTCAGCGTAATCAGGCTGAATGGGTTCCTGCTGTCGGTATCCGGGAAAATGAGCCGAATCTCGAAAAAGCTCAAAAGGCTCACGAGCGATCCCGCGAGAACCAAGTCGGCGAAGAACACCTTCGTCGTGTCGTCAGTCGCGATGCCCGTCGGCACGACACAACCCACACGACCGGTCGGGTTGAGCAAGTTGCGGTTCAATTCTGCGAAGAGGCTGTAGGTGTTAACGTCCCCGCGACCGCAGAGCGGGAACAGTCCGCGACGTTCCCCGGATTTTTCGTCAATGCCCGAACTGTCCCGAACGATGTGGCTTTCTCCTTCAGCCCTGCGGCGGTCGTCGAGGAACGCCCGGTACAGCGCCGGGTCGTTCATTTCTAGTTCCCGGATCATCTTGCCGCGAACCGATGCGGTGCGAGCCTCCGCGATGTCCGACCGACCGTGGGCGGCAAACCATTCCTGCTCTTGCAGTTTGATCCGCTCCCACGGTGGATTGCCGAGCACCACGTCAAAGCCGCCACACCAGCCGGTTAACTCGTTGTCCGCCGACTCGTATTTGACCGGGTAACAGAACACGCCCGGGAAGGCGAGGTGCCAGTGGAAGAACTGGTACTGGTCCGCCAGCCGACGGACTTCCGCGAACTCCTGCGGAACGATGTCGTGCTGGTGCTTCTCGATCTTGCGGAATCGTGCGTGGGTCATCGGCAACAGGTTGTCGTTCTTCACCTTCTTCCACACGAACGCGGCACACCAGGCGTCCGCGAGGAAGCGGCCCGACGTGCGGTACGCGGCCTCGGACTTCAACTCCGCGTACCGGCGTTCCTTCTCCCGGATCCGCTCGACGGTGTCATCGGGGAGTCCTTCAAGTTTGGCCATCGCGGCCGGGAGGTTGCCGAGTTGCTCCCACGGCTTGAGTTCGTCTTCGAACATCCGCGGCTGGTTGTTGCGGTCTTCCTTGTTCTGCCGCTTGAGGGCTGCGCACCACTTCTTGTCGTCGCCCTCGATCGGCTCGAACGCTTCGTCCGGAATACCCTTCGCAAGCAGGGCCGGCGTTGTGCCGAGAAGGCTGTTGCCGCACTGGACGTGGTGGTCGAGGAACGACAACGGCTTGCCCGGCTCCAGGGCTTCCATCCACAAGGCGACCTGGCACAATTCGACCGCCATCGGGTTGATGTCCACCCCGTAGATGCACCGGCCGATCACGTCACGCAAGGCATGCCGCACGGCGTCTGGGGCCGGCTCGTCTTCCACCGTGCGGACGGCCGCGAGTTTCTTCGCGATTCGGTGGGCGGCAGCGATCAAGAAGTGTCCCGAGCCGCACGCCGGGTCGCACACCTTCAACGCGAGGATCGCGGCCTCGGGGTTCGGCTTACCTGCAGCTTCGTTAAGCACAGGGTCGAGGGCCGAGTCGAGCAGGCAGGTGATGAGCGAGGTCGGGGTGTAGTAGCTCCCGGTGGTCTTTCGTTCGTTGCCGCTGGCCGCTTCCAGGGTGAACGAGATCGCGTCCGGGTCGAACCGCGGCTGGAGTTCGAGCAGCGATTCGTATACGCTGCCAAGTTCTTCCGCCCCCAGGTTGCGGTAATCGACGCTCCGCCGCGCCTTCCCGTCACTGATGACCGACAGGGCCCGCACCGCTTCGAGCAGGTCGGCGTTGGTGAGGCGGCTGCCGGCGAGATTCGGAGTCCGAACCGGGTCGAACAGGCCGCCGAACGCGGGAAGTGCCAGTTCGGGGCAGCCAGTGGTGCCAAGCTTATCCAAAACGAGTGACAGCCCCTCGAAGAGGTCCGTGTGGGGGCTTCCGCGCAGCCGCTCTGCGATCCGCCGGAGCCGAGCGGCCGAGTAGTAATTCGTGTATCGGTCTTTGGCGGTGTCCGTGGCCGAGGGGTCGCACAGCAACTCCCGGTCCTCGGCGACGAAGAGGAATAGGAAGCGGTAGACGACGCGGAGCAACTGCCGGTAATACTCCAGCGGCGTGAGCCGGCCATGCTTGAGGGCGGCCTTCAGCTCGACGTTAGCGGCACACGCCAGGAACCCCCGACCGAGAGCCTTCACCGCGTTCTCTACACCCGTGCGGAGTTGATCGAGGGCGCGCAGGCCTTGCTCCGCTGCGATCTTCGACCAGCGTTCCAGCCAGCACTGTTCGGGCTTTTCGGCGTTGACCCGTGACTCGTGGCAGAGCCGCCACAAGAGGGCGAAGTCGGCGTACTGCTTGCCGTCGAACATCGCCTGGAGGTCGAACTCGACGAACGCCTGACGGGTCAGCCGGATGTTGTCCCGGAGGATGCGGAGCTTGAGTCCGTTGGAGACGAACCCCCAGAGGTGGCCGCCCGAGCGGTTGAGAAATTCCTGCACGAGGCCGTGCGGGCTGAACTGCTTGCCGTCGGTTTCCACCCGCTTGTCGAGATCCTGTCGGAATCCCACGAGGTGGAAGGGGCTGTGGTGGCGGACGTGCGAAATCGGGTATGTCTTCTCGTCGATCACGAAAGGCTTGGCCGGGTCGAGGGTACCGTAGCCGAGCACCTTCCACACCGGGAGCAGCCAGCGGTCAACGGTGACTTTGCAACCGGAGTCGGTTGGCGCGAGGCGCTCCCTCGCGGTCTTAAACACCTCCCACGCGGCCGTCAGCCTTGTCCATGCGTGATTGGTCGCCTCGCTCACCTTCTCGCCGTCGAGGCCGTAGTCCTGGACCCGGATGCCGTCGAGGCGTGCGTCTCCGGCGGCCACGCGCTGGAGCAGGTCGGTGGGAAGGATCGAGCCTTCGACGCGGACGCAGGTGAAGGTGTCGGTCGTCATGGGCGTTACACCTTCGGCAAATAGACGAACACGCCCAGCACGTCGGGCAACTCCTGGGCTTCGACGCGGTGCCGCACGCCCTTAACCCGGCTCGCCTGGCGGACGCGGCTGTGGGCGTCGAGGAGGACTTCACCCCGCGCGCTGGCGAACTCGGCGAGCTTGGGGCGAAGGTGCTCAGCCCCATCGACCACCTGTTGGATACGCTCGCGCGCCAACTCGGGAATGACGTTTTCATCGGGTTCAGCGAGAAGCAACTCTTCGGCCACGCCCGGCGGTAGCCACTCGGCGTTCTGCGGCGAACCCGCGAAAGCGACGAGTTGACTGTCCTCGGCTAAGAGTGGTCGCTCCTCGTCCCCGATTTTGGTGACAATATGGAAGCGGTGCCGGAGAAGAAGGAGCGTCGTCCGCTTCGTGACCTTTCCCGTGCGGATGACCCCGCACCGTCGCGCCGGGCCGTCAAGATGCGAGTCGAGGGCGGCGTTGAGGACGTGGTTGGCGAGCGCCTCGACCGCGGGTGACGAGCGGCTGAGCAGGATCTCGTTTCCGGCCACGGGGAGTTCGAACCGGGCGGTGAATACCTCCTTGCCGGGTTTCAGGCCGAGTGCGGGGTGGAGTTGGTCCTTCAGTGCCCGTGGCGCTTCGGTGAGGTCCACGCGCACCGAAGTCAGCCCATCGACGGCTGCTTTACTCGCGACCAGTGCCGTGCGGACGAACCCGGCCACGTCCACCCCAGTGCCGACGGCGTCGCGCGCGGCGCCCATCTCGCGGACCACATCTTCGACTTTGATCGTCTGCTGCGCGAACAGCGTGCGGGATAGCTTGTCCCGCTCGGCCGCCGATTTCCACTGCTGATCGACCTCCTCGGCAAGCAACTCGTCGAACAGCCCCGGCCCCGTGTCCCTCCTCTTCCCCTTGAGGAGCATTCCCTCGAACACCGCCTGGATGACCTGTTCGCTGTCCGTCGGCATCGGAATGGAGACGCCGAGCGAAGTGCGAATGGCCTTATGCTTGCGGAGCAACACGTCCAGCACGACGCCGTCGATCTGGTTGTCGATCCCGTAGTAAGTCAGCGCCCGAACCTTCGGACTCAGCTGACCGTAACGGTCCACCCGGCCCTCTCGCTGCTCGTGCCGCGTGGGGTTCCAGGACAGGTCATAGTGGACGACGGCGTTGAACAAGTGCTGGAGATTGATCCCCTCGCTCAGGCAGTCCGTGCAGACGAGAACCCGCTTCTCGCAAGCACCCAGCGCGTTGACCCGGTCCTCGCGTTCCTTCGGCGGCAGTAATCCCGTGACGGCCTCGACGGTCGCGCCCTTGAGCTTCTTTCGCAGTTCGGCGGCGACGTACTCGGCGGTCGGGATGAAACGGCAAAACACGATCGGGTTGTACCCGCTCGCCAGGAGGTCTTTGAGGAGGGCGACGGCCCGCTTCAATTTGGTGTCCTTCGTTCCGTGCAAACCTTCGGCCACATTCGCCATCGCCATCAACCGCCGACCCGCCTCGCTCTGCTCCCCCGGTTCCTCTTCCGCCCCGGCGGGGGCAACGTCGGTCCCCTCGGCCGAGTCGTCTTCGACCAGGTCCAGAACAGACTGGCGGCCTTGTGCGTCGGCCTCCTCGGGCGTGTTCGCCTCGACGGCCCGCGTCCGAAGCGTGGCCATCGCTGCCGCGGGACTGGAAGCCATCGACCGGAGGAGCGCCAGCGCGGACCACCAGCGGATTCGCTGCCGCTGCTTGTTCAGCGTGGTGTCGGAAACGGACTCCTTCGCGTACTCCAGCACCTGCTTGAAGAGCCGCTGGTACTCCGGGTGCAGCTTGTAGGTCTCTTCCTTTTCCTCGCGCTCCGGGAACGGCGTGTCGGTCTGGAGGTAGTGGGTGATGTCGCCGCGCCGCCGCTGCACGAAGTGGGCCGCGATCCTCTCCCGGACCTGGCGGTTCTTGTCGCCGCTCAAGTCGGCCGGGAGGTCGGCGAACGACGGCTCCAGCAGGGTCAGGAGGGAACGGAACGCCTCCTCGTTGCCGCTGTGGGGCGTGGCGGTGACGAGCAAAAGGTGCCTGTTCTTGTTCCCCGCGAGCAGCTTCACGAGTTGGTGCCGCTGGTGCCGCGCGCCGCGGCCATCCCCGGCTCGTGCGCAGGCGTGTGCCTCGTCCACGGTCACCAATTCCGGGCAGTCGCGGACGAAGTCGTCCCTCCGGCGATCGGCCTTGATGAAGTCCGTCGAGACGATGACGTAGGGGAAGCGGTCGAAGACAGACTGGTTCATCCGGCAGGCCTTCTCCAGCCGGGTGACGGTTCCGGGCAGAACGAGTTCGGCGTCCAGATGGAACTTGGAGTGCAGTTCTGCTTGCCATTGCTCGGCGATCTGGGGCGGGCACAACACAGCGAACCGCTTGATCTCACCCCGGTCGATCAGCTCGCGGACGATCAGCCCAGCTTCGACCGTCTTGCCGATTCCCACGTCGTCCGCGATGAGCAGCCGCACGGGGTCGAGTTTCAGCGCCAGGAGCAGGGGCACGAGTTGGTACGGGCGCGGCTCCACGCCCAGCCGCGCGAACGACCGGAACGGTCCGGCGCTCGACCGGAAACCGAGGCGGAGCGCATCCCGGAGTAGGCGGCAGGAGCGGTAATCGCCGGCCTCGCCGGGGTCTGGGAGTTGGAAGGTGGCGGGCTCCAACCTCTCTATGGGCAGGAAGAACCCGGCCACCTCGTCGTCGCCACCACCGAGCGGGCGCGCGACGACTGTGTCGGGCGTCGTTTCCGGGAGAACCACCCACTCGCGCCCGCGAACCCTCACGAGCGATCCGACGGCGAAACTCACGACGGCCTCCCGAACACGTGCGGGTAGCGGGTCAGGGCGACGTCCCAATGGTCCTGGTGGTGGAAGCGGACGACGGTGAAGCCCGCGTCCTCCATGGCTTCCGTCAGTTCCGAATCCCGCTTCTGGCGGTCGGGGAAATCGTGCGGCGGGCCGTCGATGTACACGGCCGTCTGGTAGTCGGCGTAGAAGAAGTCCGGCGTGGTTCGGCACCTCTCGACAAAGTGCTGGGCGTGGGTCGGGAGCCTAAGTCCCCGCCCGTCGAGGTGCGCGAGCCACCGCCGCTCCAAGTCAGACCCGGCGAGTCTGCCCAGCGTCACCAAGTGTTCCACACGGGTCTGCCCGCCGGGAGCCGTGTCGGCGCGCCCTCGGCTCATCCGCAGCAGAACGTCCTTGATGGCCTGGCGGTCGAGCAGGCGGTGGACGGGTTGGTTGGCGTAGTGCATCAGGCAGTCGTAGCAGGCGGCCTCGCACTCCTCGGCTGTCGGCGACGAACGCCTCCGGTCCTCGCCCGTGTCGGGGTCGAAGTGGCAAATCTCAAGGGCCTTCCTGGCCACCATTGCGATCGCGTTCGGGTCGTCGAGCAAGCGCCGCAGCACCCCGGCACCGCCTTCGGCCGATTCGTAGATGAGGAGCACGCGTGGCGCGTCCCCGGCCGGGAGCAGTTCCGTTGCGAGTTCGTTGTCTTCGAGCTGGTACGTCAACTGAATGGCGTGCTTCAGTGCGGACTCAAGGGACACCATTGGCCCCGCTTCCCAAATGCCGGACGGTTCGAGCAGCAGACAATTCCGGCGGTCCTCGACGTAGGGAATGACCCGCCGCTTGCGGGCGGACATGGGGTCGTTCGGGTCGTCCGGATCCTGGTCGTTCGTCTCCCAGAAGCCGCGCTCCTCGTCGAGCACGAACCCGAGTTGGCTGCGGTTGGTCCGCTGCCGCCACCCCATGTTGATCCGCCACAGCGTGGCCGCCCGGCCGTAGGTCAGGGTGGCAAGCTGGTCTCCGGCCTCCATGAGCCGGGCAGTCGTTTGAACTGGCACGCCGCCCCGGTCGGCGAACCGGACGGCGGTGCGAATCTCGTAGCCGAGCCGGAGACGCTCCTCCTCGTCGCAGTTGATCTTGTCCTTCCGCTTCGTAGCCACGTTCTGGAGCCGGAGCAGGTTCTCGAACTCGCGCGGCAGCTTAGTCGCGCAGCGTTCGCACAGGTCGGGGCCGGGGCCGTGCGGGATCGGGTGGAGGTAGCCGCACGACTCGCACTTCTTCGCCCGCGTGGTCATCAACTCGTCGTCCTGGACCGACAGGATGACGCGGTTGATGAGGTAGCGGGAGCCCTCGTGGTACACGACCGACCGCGGGCCGAACTCGGAGATGGCAAGGAATCGCGGGCGGGAAAGGTACTCTTCCTTCTGGCGGGTGCGGCGGGCCGGGATGAACGCCGACAGCGGCAGTCGGGGGAAGTTGTAACCGGGGAGGAACCCCTCGCTGGCGAAGTAGCGGTAGCTGTAGAAGTCGCTCTGCGAGAAGTCCTCGGTCTCCGTCAGGAGCCGGAGTTGCTGTTCGGCCTCCCGCCGCAACCGCTCCGCCTGCTGCTTGTCGCGTGCGTCGCGGGCGGCGTCGCGGATCACTTCGTTCTGCCGGGCCTGCTGGTCCATCGCCGCCCGGTACAGCCCGCGCCAACGGTTGCACGCCTCGTCGAATTGGCGCGGGGCCTGGTTGAGCACGTCGTCCAACCACGATTCCCCATACCAGCCGGCCCGCACGCATTCCTCCCGGACGTCTGCGAGAATCCGTTCGGCCCGCACTCGTGCCCGCGCCCGCGCGGCCGGGTCCTCGGTCTGGCTGCGAATGCTGTCGGGTATCACGAGGCCGGGGTTGTTCCCGTCCTTCAATCCGAGCAGGTCGCCGAGCGACCGCTTCAGGTCGAGATCCGTCTCCGCCAGCCAAACGGCCTGGATGTGCGCGCGCACGAGGTCTTCGTTGGCGACGTCGAGCCGGGGCGGGGACACCGCGCCCGCCACCATCAGGTGGGGGCGGCGGAAGAACCACTGGTCGTGAGGACTGCCTGTCGAGCAGTACGTGACGACGATGGCAGGTTGCCCGCTCCGGCCCGCCCGTCCGCTCCGCTGCGCGTAGTTGGCCGGGGTCGGCGGCACGTTCCGGAGGCCGACCACGTTCAGGTCAGCGATGTCGATGCCGAGTTCCATCGTCGGCGAGCAGTACAGGATCGGGAGCCGGGCCTCGCGGAAGTCGTTCTCGCGCTTGATCCGCTCGTCGTAGGGCACCTGGGCCGTGTGTTCGCGGGCTGCCATGCCGAGGAGCCCCGCTGCCGTCTTCTGGTAGAACTCGACGAAGAACGGGTTGGTACGGCCGCCCCCGCTCGACTGCCGCCGCACACGGATCGGGTCGTGGAACGGCTTCGACCCGTCGCCCGCGACCCAGAGCATGGCGTCGGCAACGATCTGGTACCCGGCCACGTCGTCCGGGGTACGTTTCGGGGCCACGGCCTCGACGATTCCGCCGACCGCGAGCATCCGCAGCAGATCGGCGATGACCTGCTGCTTATCGTCGAGGGACATGCGGCGCGCGCTGCCGAAGAACGCGCCCAGGTACTGGCCGAAGGCGCTCCGGCCGGACAAATACACATGGCCGCGGTAATCGCCCTCGTCCCGCGTCCGCGGGTACAAGACGAACGCGTGCTCCATCGCCCCCGACTCGTTTTCGTCCACCGCCCACGGCTCGATCAGCCGCTGGCTGCTCTGCTGGACGAGCGACTCTTGGTACGCCGGACTCAGGTAATCGACTTTGATCGCCAGTTCTCGCCGCATGTAGTCGAGCAGAACCTTCGCAAGGCGCTTCCGGTCGTCCGGTTTTGCCGCCTGCAAGTATTGGTTGGCCGTCTGCCACTCTTCCTCGGCCGCACACAGTTCGTCCAGGGCGGGGTAGCAGATCTCCAACAGTCCGCACTGTTCCAAGTTCGGAGACGTGACGCGCCAGCCGCGCTTCAGGTCGCGGTAGAGGCGGTATCCCAGAACGTTCCGCAGTGCCTTGTCGGTGTCGTTCTTGGCCTGGAACTTGACGGCCGGGTTGCTCGAATACACCTCGATCGGCAGCTTCAGTGCGTCGAACACCCGTTGCGTCAGAACCTCGTGGCGGAGTCCGTCCGCTCCGGCTTTCTCGGCGGCGGCGTACAGCGCGCCGCGCAGGAGACCGACTTCGACAAAATCGTTAAAGTGCCCGGCTTGCAGGGAAGCGTCCTGGCGGTTGTCGGTGAAGCTGAGGAGCTTCCGGGCCGTGACCGGGAGTTCGCTCTGGCGCAGGTGGCGGACGGCGGACAGGCTGAGAATCGAGGTAGCGGTACTCCGACCCTCGGACCCGAGCGCGGTGAGCTTGCCGAAGTCGGACGACTGCCGTGCGTTATAAGTTACCCCGCAGCACAGGCAGAACCGGAACGGGGCCTTCACGAAGTGGCCCATGAAGCCGCCGTCGTCCGACGCGACACGGCCGTCCGGCGTCACCGTGAGTTCTCTCGGCAGGTTCTTCTCTTGCGTCTTCTTCACCCGGACGCCGAGTCGCGGGTGGTCCTCCACCCAGTCGTCCGGGATGCGGTCGAGGAGCTGGGCCTCGTCGTCGCCCGGCCACGGTTGTTCCGTGCTGAAGTGGAAAAAGCCCGGCTCCCCGCCCTCGTCACTGCGGTCGCTCAGGTCGCGCGGCACAAGGAACGAGTCGTCGGCGATCCGGACGGCGTAGTATTCCTGGCCGCACTCCCGGCAGAAGACGAGCGGGAGCAGGATTCGCTCCCGGTCCCCAGGCACGAACCGCTGCCCTTGAACGGTCAGGTGGCGGTCGGCCTCCGGTTCGAGGGAGGCGTACACGCTGTCCCCGCGGCTGATGAACTGGTGCAGCCGGAACGCGAACGGCGGGCGGCGGGTCTCGGGATGGGGATCACACAGGTAAATGGCCTGCAGGCCTGCGCGGATGGCCGTCGCACAAATGTCGGCCGGGAGGCCGGTCAATTCGTTGAGTTTTGCCGCCGCGCCGAGTTTGCCGCCGATGGCGGAAGGCCGGACCCTCACCAGCCGCGACCCGTTCGAGGCGGTCGTCACCCCGAACGTCGATTCGATCCAGGCGGACAGCGGGTCCGCAGTGAACCCGGCATAGTCGGTGGGGGCGTCGCGGCCCTCGTTTTGCACTCGCGCCGTTAGCACGGCATTGAAAGCGGACGATGTCAGATCGGGCACGGGTGTAACGCGCCGGAGCGTCTCGCCGATGACATGCTCGGGCCGGACCTGAGTGCCGAACAGTTGGCCAGCTACTTCGGCCACCCGGCGCTGCTGGTCGATGAGTTCGCCCTCGGTGCTGAGTGTCGCCGAAGTACCGACGTACTGGAGCTTCGGGGCGGACATGGCGTCCCGCACCCGGCGGATGAGCATGGCGACGTCCGCGCCCTGCCGCCCCCGGTAGGTGTGAAGCTCGTCGAACACGAGGAACTGAAGTCCTTGCGCGGCCTTCACCAACTGCCTGTCGCGCGGGCGGGTAAGGATCAACTCCAGCATGACGTAGTTGGTGAGCAGGATGTCGGGCGGGCGGGACAAGATCCGCTCCCGCTCCTCTGGCTTTTCTTGCCCGGTGTACCGGGCGAACGTGACGGGGCCTTTGCGGTCCGGGTAGCCCAGCCCGAGGAACTTGTCGAGTTCGCCGAGTTGGCTGTTAGCCAGAGCGTTCATCGGGTAGACAACGATGGCCCGGATGCCTTTCCCGCTTCCTTGCCGAAGGACGTGATCGACGACGGGCACGATGTAGGAAAGGCTCTTGCCGGACCCGGTCCCCGTGGTGAGCACGTAAGGGAACCCGGTGCGGGCCACCCGGATTGCTTCCGACTGGTGGCGGTGCAGTTTGAGCGGGCGACCGCCCGGATCGCTTTCAGATTTGATCCGGAAGACCTGGCGGCACTCGGGGTGGAGAACCCCGGCGGCGGCCAAGTCGTCGATGTCGTCCCCGGCCTCGAACGACGGGTTGAGCTGAATCAGCGGCTCCGGCCAGAGAACCCCCGCGTCGAGCTGGTCGTTTACGAACCCGCGGAGACGGGGCTCCCGAACGGACAAGAAACTGCGGGTGTACCCGGCATAGTCGCCGATCAACTTGCCGCGGAAATCGAAGATGTCCATGGGCAGTCCGTGTACGGAGCCGGCCCGGCGAGTCCCGAGGCAGGGTGCTCGCAGAGCCGAGCGCAGCTTGGCAAGGTGCAGTAAGGTAAGGTAAGAGTCTACAGCAGGTTATCTCGTCGGGCCACATGCTGACCCAGTCCGATCAGGACAGAAAGTCGGGTAACGACGCGAAGCGGGGACAAGTGATGGACGTTTTCCGGTTTACGAAGATCCCGATGCGGGCCAACGATCCGACTCGCCGCTACCGGATCGTCCGGGGTGACGAGCGGGAAGACGTCGGTGAGGTTGAGGTGGGCGGTGACGCGCCGGACGGCGACACGGTTGTGCTGATGGTGACCTGCCACCCGGCCCTGTCCGACGCCGCGCGTGAGGACGCGATGAATACGGCCCGGCGGTTCCTTGATGAGCTGGTCGCTGGCTGGGGCCACCAAGTTGCGGAAGTCCCTGGCGACCGCGAGTGGGCTGAGCAGCCGGACGGCGGTTTTCGCATCCGGCAGGAGTGTCAGATTATCTGCGCTAACCCGTGATCGCGGTTCGGGGGCTTCGGCCGAGCGCATCCCGGTAGTCTCGCCTTCTTGCCGCACTCGCAGTGCTTCGGGCACCGCAGGCACTCGCGGCATATGCCGGGGCGGACGCAGTTGCAGTTCAGGGGCAAACAGTTCCGGCGCAGGCAACACGTGCATTCCATGACGCACCTCCCGCACCCAGCAGAGCGCGAAGGGATCTCCTGCGCAAGGTCGGTAGTCTGGAAAGAAGTTGCGGGTGGTGCGATGCGAGAATCCAGGTCCCGTCTCCGTGCCCACCTGCGGACATTCCGAAGGACGCCTGTTGTCGGGTAGGATGGAGGGTTGTGGCGATGTTTCCCTTATTATCGTTCCAACGGCCAAGCAAAAAGACCGGGACAGCATCCTATGTCCACCGCCCACATGCAGCTTTCCGCTTTTCGGGTCACGAATTTCCGTTCGGTCAAGGACAGCGGCTGGATCGACACGTCGGAAATCACCTCGCTCATCGGCACGAACGAGTCGGGAAAAACGAATCTCTTGCTTCCACTGTGGAAGCTGAACCCTGCGAAAGAAGGGGAGATCAAGCTCCTCTCGGACGCACCCCGTAAGGACTACAACGCTTATCGGACGATGACGGGAAAGCCCGTCTTCATCTGCGGTCGGTTCGTGTTGTCCGAACCGCTGGCGGCTTCGGTCGCAGCCGAAACCAACAAGACGGCGGACCAGGTGCGCGTCGTCGAAGTCAGTCGCGACTTCAACGGAAACCGGACCATCCACTTTCCCAATGCGCAGGCTGACAGCCGCATCGATGTTGCCGCCATGAAGGCGATCCTCGACGAGGCGGTGGCTGACATCTCGAAGGCAGGAACCAGCGGAAAGGGTGACGAGGCCCTGAAAGCCGAACTGCTTCGCCGTCTTCGCGAAGCGGGTACGACGCTCGACGGGTTCGATGGACCGATCGGGGCGGAGGAAGTTACCGCGCTACAGCAGTCGATCGATTTGGCAGCGATCAAGAGCGCCTCGGCACGATCGACGGTCGGCCCACGGTTCGGGCAACTCGTTGATACGCTCGCGGAGTATGCCGAGACGTTCACGAAGCCAGGTCCGGACGACAATGAAGATGTCATCAAACTGGTGATCGAACACCTGCCCGCGTTCGTGTACTACACGACCTACGGAAACCTCGATACGGAGATTTACCTGCCCCATGTAATCGAGGATCTGAAACGGACCGATCTGACAGGCAAGGCGGAAGCACGGGCGAGGACGCTGCGGGTGCTCTTTGATTTCGTCCGGCTCAAGCCCGAGGAGATTCTGGAGCTGGGCAAGGACTGGGACGAAAAGCAAGGAAAGCCCGATGAGGCGCAGATCCAGGCGCTGAACGAGAAGAAGAAGGAGCGCAGCGTCCTCCTCCAGTCGGCCGGGACCGAACTGACGACGAAGTTTCGGGAGTGGTGGCGGCAGGGCGAGTACCGAATCCGCTTCGAGGCGGACGGGAAGCACTTCCGTATTTGGGTGTCGGACGATAAGCGCCCGGAGGAAATCGAGCTGGAAGGACGGAGCACCGGTCTTCAGTGGTTCCTCAGCTTCTACCTGATCTTCCTTGTTGAGAGTCGCTCGGCCCACAACGGGGCCATCCTGCTTCTGGATGAGCCCGGTCATTCACTGCACCCGCTGGCTCAGAAAGATCTGGCGGTCTTCTTCGAGAACCTCTCCGGAAAGAACCAACTCCTCTACACAACGCACTCGCCGTTCCTTGTCGATGCCGACCACCTGGACCGCGTCCGGGCTGTGTTCGTGGATGGCGCGGGACTTACCGCGGTCTCGACGAACCTGCGAGCCAGCACTTCCGCTGCCGAATCGAAGTCGATTTATCCGGTGCATGCCGCCCTAGGCCTGAGCGTGTCCGACACCCTATTTCAGGGCTGCCGTGCTATCGTCGTGGAGGGGGTCTCTGACCAGCTCTACCTGAGCGCGATGAAGATCCTGCTGATCAGCGCAGGGCGGATTCAGCCCGCACGCGAACTGCTGTTTGTCCCGACGACCGGGGCAAAGGCCATCAAGACCGTGGCGGCCATTCTGGGTGGGAAAGACAGTGATCTGCCGGTGGTCCTGTGCGACGGGGATAACGCCGGCGCGATACTGGCCAAGACGCTCAAGGACGAAATGTACGCCGACGCTGCGGATCGCGTCATCCTTGCGACGGATGTCTCGTCCGTGAAGGATGCTGAGATCGAGGATCTGCTACCGCACTTCTTCCTCGGACCAATTATTGATCGCTACCTGCGCGGCCCGGATGAGAGCCCGTTTTCCTCGGACGAGAAAGCCGGAGGCATTGTACAGCAAGTAAAGGCTTATGCAAAAAAGCACAGCCTGACCCTGGTAGAAGGTTGGAAGGTGGAGGTGGCAAGGCTCGCGAAGGGAAAGCTGCCGGCGAACGCCGCAACCGACAGTACGTGGAAGGCGACGATCGATATGTGGCAGACGTTGTTTGAGCGGCTGATGGTGGCTACGCCCACTGTCGCAGGCGCGGCTGCCAGGGGATAGAAACGAAGCGTGGCCCACTGTCCTCTCGGGGCGAGCTCGGACGGAGTTACCCGTGCCGGTATCCACCCCGTAGTTGAAGAGCACGACCAGCGCGGCCCGCCAGTACCGGCCGACCGGCAGCGGCGCGTCCCACCCCCGCGGCCGCGGCATCCGGTGCGTCGCGAAGTACAGGGCGTTGAGTTCGGCCTTGGTCAGGTAGTGCCGGCCGGCCACATCCCGCTGCGGGCGGGGGTTCGGGAACCGCGGGGGCACCGAGATGAGTTCCTGCTCCCAAGCCCAGGACAGGACCGCCCGTAGGTGCTCGCGGGCCTTGTTCGCGGTCCGGCCGGGGTTCGTCCCCTGGTCCGCCACGGCCCGCTCGTACACCCAGTCGAGGAACTCCCGGACGTGCTTCCGCTGGAGTTCCTCGATCGGGCCGCCTTGCCCCCAGGCGTCCCACTTCCGGACTGTCGAGAGGTACTCATTGCGGGTCCCGCGGGATAGGGTCTTGGCCTTGAGGTAGTTGGCAGCCGCGGCGTTGAGGGTCGTTCCCATCGGGGAGGCTCCGACGCCGCCGAACTTTCCTCCAACCTTCCTTCCGGTGAGCCGGTGGCGTCATGTAAGGCGTCCTGCGGCCCAGGCATCCGATCGCGGGCGTCAGTGAGTGTCAGCCGAAGTCGGCTGGTGGAGTTGACCCTCAATCGTACCCCACGAACCGGTAGGCGAGCCGGCGGGAAGCGGACCTGGTGCGAGTGAGTGAGTCAGCCTCGTCGGAAAACCGCCGGCGTCGAGGTGTCGGACCGGAGCGTGCAAGTCCTGGCGATGAGGAGGGTCACGTTTTCTGTACTACATGCAAGTCAAGACTTCATTTGCGACAGCGTGCTTCACACTTTGCCCCCATTCGCCAGTCCGTTCAGCGGGCGAGGACTGATAGGAAAGCTCGTGGCAGGGTCAAAGCAGTCGGCGGCGGTGCCCCCGAACTCGGCGATTAGCAGCCGACGTACGGCGATGTCGTCCGCGAACGCCGCCATCCAGATGCTGAAGAAACCACACTCGCGTGCCGTGCGGGCGACCTGTCGGCGGAACGCCTCGGTTGGGTTGGCAAGTAGGTCGTCCCGACTCGATTGGGCAGTGAGCCAGGCCTCCATCCGCTGAGCCACGCGGTCGATGGCGACCAGTCGCCCGTTGTTGTCAATGACCGCGCTAGCCCGCCTGTCCAGCCCGACCAGGGCAAGGACGGCCGCGGCCATCGCCCGTGTCGCGTCCGGCAGGCCCACCCGTACACTGATCGTGCCGTCCATGGTGTAGTCGAACACCGCCGCGGTGTTGTCTCGGTCGGGCAGCAGCACCTTGTCGAGCACCACGTCCTTATCCTTCTTGGTGCTGTTGCAGTTCACGCACCCAAGCAGGAAGTTGTCCCACCGGCCCTTGAGGTGAGTGTAGGCCGGGAGAGACTTCGGCTGGATGTGCTCTACCGCCAGGTTCGTCGCGATTCGCCGCTCGCAGTATGAGCAGTACGCGCCGATCCGGCCGACTAAATCGGGAAACGAGTCGCGATACTCCTCGTAGTCGCCGGCCAGCGGGCTGGCGTCTCGAAAGACGGGCCGCATTCACACGCCCCCCGCGGCTGGGTCGTTCACTCCGAGTTTGGCCACATGCTTGAGTTCGAGAAACGCCTGAAACGCCGGATTGTCGGCGTACGGGGCAATCCGCTCGGCCAGTTTATGCTCGAACTCGGCCAATTTCTCCGCCGGGGCCTTTGCCGCCTCGTCTAGCGTCACCAGATAATCCTTGGCCGCCACGACCATCGCCTCGTACCGCTGCCCCACGTCCGGCCGCTCAACCCCCATAAGTCCCTCTGCGATCTGTTCAACGCTAATGTTGCCGGTCTGCGGTATCGTCTGACCGTTCAGGTTGATCAGCTCCTCCTCCCTGAGCGATTGGACGATGAACGGTGAGTGAGTCGTAGCAATGAACTGGATAGCCGGGAACATCCTTCGCAGGGATTCCACGACGCCCCGCTGCCACTTCGGGTGCAGGTGGACGTCCAACTCATCGATCAGCACCACACCTGGCGTCCGGGCGAGCACCCGTGGTAGCGGTGCGTCGTCCGGGCCGAGTTCGTCCGCCGGAACTAGGAAGTTGTTTTGGGTGACCATCCGGACGGCCAAGTCGGCGACTACTGCCAGCAACACCCGCTGGCCAGCGCTTAGATTGCCGAACGGCTGAGGGTTGCCCTCGATCGACAGGGCGATCTCGTCCGAGTCGCTGTCATACCAAATGCCATCGGCCCCCGGTACGCACGCAAGCACCGCCCGTCGGACAACCTCGAACCCCGGCCGGGGGCGGCCCCGTCGATTGCCCATTTCGATGTGCTCGGCCCGGAACCATTGGGCCAGGTCGGACACCCGGACTCGCTCGTTCAGGCAGTCGTAGAACGCCTCCCACCGGTTGGCCGGGCCATTCCCCTTGGCCTTCGCTTTGCTCCGCTCGTTGTGGCTCAGCCATGCCCGGCCTGCCCCGTAGTACCCGATCACCGGCAGCAGCACTGGCTCGCCCCGTCCGACCCGCTCGTAGGCCGACCCGATCGCGGTCAGCACCGGTTTCGACGCGGCGTTATTCGACTTCGTCTTCCCGGCCGGAAGGACCGGCCCCCAGGTCGCGGGGGCTACGTCTAGGATCGCCCCAGTCGCTTTCACCGCCATATCCTCGGCCACCCGCTGGAACTGCGTTCGGTCCCCCTGCAGGATACCGACGAGCCGCTTATCATCCCGCCGCAGCCCGCGGCGGCTGTTGGCCAGCAGCGGGTCGGGCGGCCGCTCCAGCCATACGCCCAGTGCTACCGCCGCAGCATCAAGTATGGTCGTCTTACCCGACCCGTTCTCCCCGATGAGTACGTGGAACGACCCACCTGCACCGGCCACTGGCCGCGGAAACTCGAACGTCGCGTCAGCATACTTCTTGAAATTCCGCAGTTCTAGCCGGTCAATTCGCACGGCCGACCTCCCCCGCCGGAATCGCTCCGGTCGCTACAACTTTCTTCTTACTGTCCTGAGTTGCCACTGCTTCGACTTACGGCCCAGCCGGTCGGCCTGATCGGACCGGCTCCGCGATCGCCAGGCTTCTCACCCTCGGCCGGGTTCGCGCGGCGCGGTTCTGGTCGTCGTCACACTGGACAGCCCGGTTGGCCTGCCGCCGGCGGCCCTTGACCGCTTCCATGGGCGGGTTGGCCGTGATCAGCACCTCACACCCGTCGGTCAGGTTCTGCCGGCCCGACTGGAGCAGTGTTGCGCGGGCGGTGAAGTAATTGTACAGCCTGCAGGCTGGCCAGCGTGAACAGCCACCGTGCTGCCTTCGGTCACCTCGCCCAGCTTGGCCAAGCCGGGGTGTCGGACCGGAGCGTGCAGGACCAGTTGAGCGACGAACCGGCTGGACGTAGCCTTACTGTGGCGGAACTGTTCGGCACAACCAGCCCGCCTCACGTAGGCGGCCGAAGGCCGAGTGACCCCCCGAACCGAACGCAGTGCCCGACTCGCATCGGGTGATACGGACATCGAGATGTGCACACCTGCGGGCTACATCGAACTCAACCGCCGTTTCTGCGCGCTGCACGGCGCGAGCGTCGAGGAAACGGCAGGGTCGAGCTATCTGCGTGGCTCGTTCGCGGATTCCACCCTCGAATGGGATGCGCTCCTGAAGGAACGGCTGGTGATCGTTCTGGGGGAGCCCGGCAGTGGCAAGAGTTGGGAGTTCCGCCGGCGTTGCAGGGTACTCAAGGACACTGGCAAGCCCGCGTTCTTGATCGAACTGGAGCGGCTCGTCTTGGGGGACTGGGCAGCCGGATTCTCTCCCGCCGATCTCGTTCCCTTCCAGCAATGGCAACAAGGCAGGGAGACTGGCTTCTTTTTCCTTGACTCGGTTGATGAGGCCAAGATCCGGCGACAAGCGGATCTCTACGCGGCACTCGACAAGGTCGTGGCGGGCATCGGCCCGCTGGCGATCGGGCGGGCCCACATCTTCATCAGTTCCCGGATCAGCGAATGGCAGCCGGAGACCGACCTCCACGAAGTGCTCGCTCGCTTCGGCATCGTCAGCCACGCCGGCTCCTCACCGTCCGAGGACACCCCGCCGCTCGTGGTCCAGATCGAACCCCTCGATCGGGAGCGTGTCCGGACATTCGCCGAACGACGGGGGATCGGCAACGCCGACCGCTTCGTGGAGGAACTCGACAACCGCTCCGCCTGGGAGTTCGCGCGCCGTCCGCTCGACGTGCTCGATCTCGCCGAGTTCTGGAGTGCGAACGGCCGCCTCGGGACCCTCACCGAGATCATCGAGCATGACGTGACCACGAAGTTGAGGGAGACGACCCAACGGCACACCACGTTCCCGCTCTCGGCGGAGAGGGCCCGGGACGGCGCGGAAGCCCTCGCCGTGGCGACCATCCTCTGCAAGCGTCACCAGTTCAAGGTCCCCGACGATACTTACAAGGCACCCGAGGCGCTCGACGCCGCACGCTGCCTCCCTGCCGACTGGGTGCCGGCCCACGTGGCGGCCCTGCTGTCCCGACCGCTGTTCGACAGCGCCACCTACGGGCAGATCCGCTTTCACCATCGGCGGGTCGCCGAATACCTCGCCGCTTGCTGGTTTCGCCGGCGCATGTCCGAGGGTTGCCCCGCCCACGTGCTGTGCCAGCGACTGTTTGAGGAAGTCCGTGGCGCTCCGGTGCCGCGGCGGAGCCTGATTCCGGTCATCGCCTGGCTCTGCGACGGGAATGCCCACTGGAATGACGAGGTCCGGGCCAGGGTGGTGGGTGGAGCGCCGGATATCCATCTGGAGTATGGCGACCCAGAGAAGCTCCCCCTCGCGTACAAGCGCAGGCTGCTTGAGGCCTGGATCGATCGGAACAAAGATCGGGAGGACGTATGGACTCGGTACTCCCCAGAGGCGTTGCGCCGCTTGGCGGAGCCGCAACTGGCCCCGGACGTCGCACGCCACCTCGGTGATGGAGCAACCGCTGGGAAGGTCCGTGAACTGCTGGTGCATCTCGTGCGGCACGGCAGGCTGGTGCAGTGCGTGCCGAATCTGGTCGCGCTCCTCGGCCGTCCCGCGGAATCCGACGACGTGAAACTTTACGCGATGGCGGCCTTGCGTGATATCGGCACGCCCGAGAGCCGCCGGCAAGCCTGGGAGATCCTGCGCGCGATGCCCGCCCTCCCCAGGCTGATGTGTTCGGTGGCGTGTGAGGCGCTGTACCCGGACACGATCGGGGCTGCCGAGCTGGCCACGCTGCTCGAGAAGCCCCGCTCGGAGAAGGAAAACGTCGGCAGCCTGCAACACACCCTGGAACGCCACCTGGAGGAGCGGCTGACCCCCGAGCAGGCCGGGGCGCTCATCGGGGAGTTGAACCGGCTGGCTCAGCTCCCCCCGCATATCCGGATGTCTGACGCGGAGACGCGGATTTCCGTCCGCTTTGCATTCCTGCTCGATCTCCTCCCCCAGGTGCTGACCAAGCTGCTCCCCGGTGCGACGTTGACCGACGCGCAATGTGCACAGGCGGCGGAATCGCTGTCCCTCCTCGCCGAGTCCCGCCCGTTCCATCGCCCTCACGCGGACTCCTTCGACTCACTGGACGAACTCACCCACGCGCATCCGAGGGTGCGACGGTGCTTCTTCTGGCAGACCCTGGAGCGGCTGCGTGACGCGAACGGGGCTCCTCCCTCGCCCTACCTCCTAATGCACGACTTCCACTCCATCGTGGAGCCGGCCGAGCCGGACCTCCAATGGATGATCGAGGACATCGGAACCTCGCAGCACCCGGGCGACCGGAAGCTCCTCCTCACGATCGTCCTGCGGCACGCCCCACGCCGGCTCAGGGCGCGCCTGGAACGCGCCGTGGGCTCGGACGCCGAGCTGACGGCAATGCTGCGCGAGGACCGCTCCGCCAGGCGCTGGGGGCGGCTTCGCAGCCTCCGCTATCGCTGGACCAGCGCGGCCGAATGGAAGCACTGGTGGTTCATGCGGCGTCACGCCATCCGTCGCCGATGGGAGTCGTTTCGCGAGCGCTGCCGGCTGCGTCTCATCCGTGGGCGACTCCGTTCGGGCAGGGCCATCGGTGACTTGGCCGCGCTCTGCCACGAGGCCGCGAGCGATGGATCCACCATCGCCCCCGCGAGCTGGAAGGGCTTGGCGGACAGGCGCGGGACCGGGCTCGCGGACGCAGTCAAGGCCGGGTGCAAGCGGGTGTGGCGTGACTTCTCGCCGCAGCTCCCCCACGAGAGGTCCCCTCCGAGCAGCTACGGGCCGCGCCTGGTCGTCGGTCTGGCCGGGATCCAGTCGGCGGTCATGGACGGAGAGCTCGCCTTCGGATCGATCAGTGACGACGACGCGCGGCTCCTGACCCGGTACGCCGTCAACGAGATGAACGGCTTCCCACCCTGGCTCCACGAACTTGCCACCGCCAAGCCGGGGCCGGTGGCGGATGTCCTGCGGGCCTGTGTGCTCGGGGAGTGGCAGTACCCGGCGGATCGGGAACGTGTCCATGACTTGCTGGCCGATCTCGCCTGGGAGGGCCAGGCCCTCGCGCGTCTCGCGCGGCCTGCGGTCATGGACTGCTTCCGCGCGGGCGACCCGGTCCACCCTGCAATCCGCGAAGCGGCGGTCACCCTGGTGGTGAAGACGACGACGCTGCCGGATGAGGAGCTTGCGGGGCTCGCAGCCGACCGGTGCCGTGCGCTGCCGTTCGACTCTGCAGCATTCTTCTGGTGGATGGGAGTCTGTCTGCAGGTGAACGCGGACCAGGCCATCACAACGTTCGAGCAACGGCTGGTGGCATGCCCAACCGCCGACGACGTGGTCCTGGGCGTCTGCACCATCCTCGCGGGCGATGTCCGCCGGCATCTGTCGTTCATCGCCAACCCCGAGTACCTCAGGCCTCGCGCCCTGACGCGGCTGATCCCGCTTGTCTATGCGCACATCCGGCCAGCCGAGGACAGCGACCATTCGGACGGCGCGCCGTATACGGCCACGCCCCGGGACGAGGCTTCCCGGTTTCGCGACGGGCTACTCACCCGGCTGGCCCAGAGCGATGATCCTGCCGCCCTGGAATCGCTGCGGGAGCTCTCCGTCCATCCCCAGCTCTCCGGCGCTCGCGACTGGATTCTGCACTTGATTGACGAGCGACTGGTACACGACGCGGACTACGAGCCTTGGGACCCCGCTGCGATCCAGGCGTTCGCTCGCGACCCGGCGGGGCCGACCCCGCGCCCGGACGTGGTGGTAGTGACCGTGAATGCTCACGAGACGCGGGCCGTGTTCGATGCTTTCCAGGCCGCGACTGGGAGTGAGGCCTTGGCGGTTCCACTCGAAGACCGGGTGTACCGCGATCTGGGGACGCTGAACGGTACGCGGGTCTTCCACGCCCTCTCCGAGATGGGCTCCGGAGGGATCGGGGCCATGCAGCAAACGGTAGACAAGGCCATCCGCGCGCTCGCGCCCGGTGCCGTGATCGCCGTCGGAATTGCTTTCGGCGTCGATGAGAACAAGCAAGAGATCGGCGACATCCTGCTTTCCAAGCAGTTGCGGCCCTATGAACTGCAACGGGTGGGCAAGGACGAGATCGTGCTCCGCAGTCCCCGGCCGGACGCATCACCGCGACTGGTCAATTACTTCGTCGGGTTTGCCCAGACCAAGTGGAAGGGCACACCGGTCAAGCCGGGGGTGATGCTGACCGGGGAAAAGCTCGTCGATAACGTGGACTACCGCGCCCAACTCCAGGGTTTTGAGCGCGACGCGATCGGTGGGGAGATGGAGGGTGCCGGGCTGTACGCCTCCGGGCACGATCACAAGGTCGATTGGATCGTGCTGAAAGCGATCTGCGATTTTGCCGACGGAAACAAAGGGAAGGACAAGGAGGCGCGCCAGCAGCTGGCGGCTCAGAATGCAGCACAGTTCCTCATCGAAGCTCTCCGGGATGTGCCGTTGAAGCGGTCACACTGATTGCTGTTGCTCAACGGAACGAGATACGGGCTGAGGAGCAGGCCGTTGCCTGCTTCGGTCACCTCGCCCGGCTTGAGCAAGGCGGGGTGTCGGACCGGAGTACGGAACAAATCTAATAAACCAGTCGCGAGACGATCAGAGGCAGCTACGTTGAGTTGCTGCCCTATCGACGGTAAGTGTTGCTGCCTTTTCTAAGTTGGGGATGTGACCGTCCCAATCCCCCAATGGTGAACTCTAAATCATTCGCGAATAATTGGAAGAATGTTGGTAGCCGGAGTCGCATTTTCTCATGCGAGCCCCCAGCCCGAGCCCTGGAGATCTGGTCAGGCTACCCAGGCGTCGATGCGGCAGAGACAAAGAAGAACTTCGGCGGTGAAGACCGCCGCCGCCCGGTCGGTGAAGAGGAGCATCGTCGTATCGACCTGGTGCTGCACCTGGTTCCGAGTAATTCCCGCGAGGTACGCCGCAGCCGCGATGCTCCGTTCCCGCGTTTCGGCGGGGTCTGAGATTATCGTCCTGATCGCCGGAAAGTGAGCGTTAAACGTCGCCGGGCTGTTGACCGGGTGAAGAGCGTTGAGACTTCCCGCGCCCTGAACGATCCCGTGAAACCCGGCGATCGGGCTGTTCAGGACGTTGTAAAGGATCTGTGCCTGAAGGCCGCCGCCCGCGATTCCCCGGAATCGGATCTCGGTTTCCAGCAGGCGGGTGAGGTCCGCGATCAGGTTCCAGTACGCGAGGCCGAAGCTGTCACTGACAGCCATGTGCGGTTCCGCACTCAGCCGGCGGAAACTGATCCCCTCCGCGTTGAGCATCACGTACAGCAGCTTGGAATGATCCGACAGGTGGCCCCAGTCGTCCCTGGCAGCGGCGGCACCGAACGTGGTCGCCCAAAAAGTGTTGTAAAGCGGGAGCGGTTGCTGCTGCTCGAACAGATTCAGGATGTTCCAGTAGTTCTGTTGAAACAGGCCGGAATCGTAAATGCCCCAGCCGGGATCGGCGGTCGTCCGTTGCGTTTCGATCTGCGCCAGTTCGAAGTAGTGCATGGCGGCCGCGAAATCGTTCGCCCGCAGGTAGGCAACGGCGACGTTGAACGTCATCGCCCCCTTGTGAATCTCGCAGGCGTTGTTGTTCTCGAACTCCCTCGCGAGCGCGTAGCATTCCCTGAACATCGCGATGGCGAACCCATAGTCGCCTTGAGCGATAGCGACGACAGTCGCATTCGCGAGTGGCTCGAACACCGCCTTGTCCGCGGCTTGATTCCTCGCCCCGTTCCCCCGGGCTTCGAGGCGCTCGGTCACATCCTGAACGACACGGCCGCCAATGACGTTCCGCGACCCATACATGAGCTGCCAGTGGGTCGGCTTCTGCTGGAACTCGACTGGTATTCCGAAGACGAATCGATCAGCCGAGTAGCGTCCGGCACCGATCAGGAAAAGCAGCAGCCCGCAGACCAGGTAGACGATCACGAGTTCATAACTCGCCTGACCGGGCGCCCCGATGAACGGGTTCCCGACCGGGATGTGGTAGAGCGCCATCGCGCCGACCATCGTCGCGGCGACGCCGGCCCCGGCGATCCGCGTCAGCAGTCCCGGGATCAGGAGCAGGCCGCCGCCGAATTCGGCGACAGCGGCGAACAACTGGAAGATCGCCGGGACGCTCGCTTCCGGTCCCATCCACCCGAACGGGTTCTGGATCTTCGGCCACCCGTGAACAAGAAACGCGGCGCCGACGGGCAGGCGCAGCAGCAACAGCCCCGCGGATCCGAGGACGCTGACCGAATCGGGATACAGCCACAGGCGCATCGCCAGCCTCCCTCAGATCGTGCGAACAGGACGCTGCTGATTTTAGTGTGCGCGCCCATCCCCGCTCCTTCGCCAAGGCGGGAAGTCCGCCAACTACCGCCAGGAGCGCCGGAAGTGAAGGGCGTTCGAGCAGTGCCGCTAACTAACAGTGCAATCGCTATGGCTTTGGTACAATCGTAGCTGGACTCGGGTTCCGACGGCGAATATCCGGAGTGGATCATGGGCAAGACCCTGGACCGGGCGGACATCAATCGACTGATGGTGGCGATCCACAAGGCAATCGTCGCCACCTTCACCGACGGCGATTGGCGAGCGCTCGGCTTCCAGACCGGCACGCTGGAGTGGGTGAGGCGACACCGTCGCCTGCTTCCAAGCCTGGACTGGAAAGACAAGGACTACCCGGACAACGCACTCGACGCCGTGACGACGATACTCGATGCCGACATCGGCAACCTCGGCGTGATGCTTGAAAACGAGAAAATCGTCGGCTGGCTTCGAGAGAACGACCGGCCGCTGTACGCCGAGTGGTTCGACGGAGTCTCGACACCTCCCACCGATCACGTCGCGGCGACCCACGACTTCCTTTGGAGGAAGCCGGGGGGCGTGGCGAAAACGAAAGGGTTCCGGAACCGCGGTCACGATGCCTTGCTGGAGGTACTTCGGACGAAGGCGGAGGCCGAGTTGCCGGGCAAGCCGCGAATCGTGCCGACTCAATCGCTTCAGGACGCGGGCTGCGACTTGGTGATCGAATGGGCCGAGGACGCCAAGTACGGCGTGCAGTTGAAGAGCCACTTCGACGTCGGCGAGAAGGATTTTGCAGCGAAGACGACCAGCCAGATTCAGAATTCGAGGCAGCACGGCTTGCGGCGCTTGTACGTCATGCTTGCCGGCGACCTGACCGACAAGTCACAGGACCAGAAGACGCGCGGGATGGCCGCCAACGTCAGCAAGATGAAGGACTCCTACGTCTTCGTCGTTTCTCCTGAGCAGGTCTGGACGCTGCTATTCGGCGAGTGACCACCAGTAGCGATCCCACAATTCATGGACGCCGATACCGCCTTGTCGCCCGGAGAGCCACGATGCGCGCGACTGACGATCTTCACTGGGGTCTGTCGGATGAGCTTTACGCCTCACATGGCGCACGGGGTTCGTACAACCCCCTCCATTTCGTTGTGCGCTTGCGGCCCGAGTTCTTCTCTGCCCTCGAATCCAGCCGTGACGATTTCCTAATGGTCTCTGACCCGTCGCACTACGACCTCGCTTCGGCCTTCTCCACCTTCTTCCACGAAACGATTCACTGGTGGCAGCACATCGGTTCGACGACCGGCTTCATGCTGAGCATGGCCTATCCCGCCGGAACCCACCTCAACCGTCCGCACCTACTGAAGTTGCTGCAAGAAATCGGCCCGGTGAAGTCACTCCTGAAAGTTCACGAAGCGAACAAGCCGGGAATGTCCGAAACGGCAACACGCTCCCTCAACGCCGTGCTGAACAACTGGCACGATGTCGAGTTCAACCGGCGGATCATTCTCGACCCGACGCCGAAGAAACTGGAAAAAGTGATTAACAGCCCATACTTCGAGAGCGTCGGCCACTCGTTGTACATGGGGCTTTCGCACACCCTGTGGCTTTTGCTTTCCACTGTAGACCCCGAAGCGCGTCTCCTGCCTGACATCCGACATTGGGACAAGGGGTTCGAAAAGCTCCGCGCGGCGAAGCACGCGGGCTACTATCCCGGCTCGCCTGCACCACTCGCCCCGATCGGTGCCCTTCACATCTTCGAAGGACAAGCTCGCTTCAATCAGCTCCAGTACCTGCATCATGCGTCGAACGGCGCGATGGGATGGGATGAATTCAAGGCTCAGGGAATGCTCGGTGGAGTCTACGTCACGGCCTTCGAGAAGTTCCTCGAATGGACCGGGGCCGCGCGGCCGGAGACACCCCTTCACCCGACCGTCGCCCTGTTCCTGCTGGTCTGCGACCTGTCCATCAATCCTTCCGACGGGTTCCCTTTCGATCTCGACCACTTCGAGTCATTTCACGAATCGAGCAATCCCGGCATCCGCTTCATCATCTTTTCGAGGCATATCGCCAAGAATCCCGGTCTGCTCACGTCGCTCTGCAAGCTCACCGCCGAGGAGTACCTCGAAGTAAGCAGCGCCCTCTGCAAGAGCCTCGTATGCAAGAACCCCGTCGAGATGGGGCGGCGCGTCCTGGAGTGGGTGGAGAAGAGCGACACCCTGAAAGCCCTGCTCGAAGAAGAGCAGACCTACGCCTTCAGAAATGTGAACTTCCCGGTCCGCGTGTGCTTCGCCAAATACCTCCGCTTCACCGAGGACCGAGTCAAGCGACCCGAGTTCTTCTGCTGGCCCGCAATGCACTTCGTGGAAGGCGGCTCAACCAAAGTCGATCTCCCGGCGTCGAAGGCGTTGTTCGATCGCCACAAGCCGATGTTTCTGGCGAACCTTGAAGGCGAAATCCGCCCCGCACTCACGGGACAGCACGATGAGGCGGCGATCATAGAAACCTTCAACACCTTCTTCAACGTGAACATCGTCTACGACATGGCCGAGCAGTGGATCATCGACGCCGGGCTATTCAATTATGACTACTCCTGGCTCACCGACACCTTCACTCCCGACCGGATCAAGCCATTCGCGGACGGCCAGTTTAAGAACTTATTTGGCGTCGAGCCGGACAGCTTCCGATACGCATGACGGCACAGCTCGCGAGAGTGCCTTACCTGTGTCTTGAAGCACTTCCTCATGGTTCGAGTTCTGAAGGGAACATATTAACGAGCCTGCGCCGGTCTGCTGCAATCGTTACCTCCTTCGGTCACCTCGCCCGGCTTGGCGAAGGCGGGGTGTCGGACCGGAGCGCGCAAGAGTCTGCTCACTCCGGAGGCGGTCGTTGGGTGCGTGTTGTGGCTGGTTTCAGGTCGCGGGTCGCACTCCGACGGAGTATGCTCGGCGGCGTGGCCGACGTCACCCAGATCCTGAACGCCATCGAGCGGGGCAACCCTACGGCCGCCACCGAGTTGTTGCCGCTCGTCTACAACGAACTGCGGAAACTGGCCGCCGGCCTGCTCGCGGACGAGAGGCCGGGGCAGACGCTCCGACCCATCGCCCTGTCCACGAGGCGTACCTCCGGCTCGTCGGGGGCGGTCGGTCGGACGAGTGGAACGGCCGCCGGCACTTCTTCGCCGCCGCCCAGGCCATGCGCCGCAACTGTAACCTCCGACCTACGCCAGCGGCAGCCCGCCGGATTCCTCCTTTGTGGTGAGCGGCTGATCCTCCTCTGCCTCCGCGGTGAACTCGATCCGATCCCAGCCGATCGTGAACTTCGACTTCCTCTTCCTGCACTTCGCGAAGAGGAACTTCGCCACGTACACGAGCGCCACGAGAGCCGCCAAGCCCAGCACGATCTTTTCCATCTCTACCCCTAGTAAAGGTTTGCGTTCGCCGGCACCGGAATGCACTTGGCCGGCTTGATTGGAAAGACGCGGGGCTGCATCATGGTTTGGTGGGTTCTTTTTTTCTCGGATTTCGACCGAGCGCGATGCTCCGCCGGCGTCCAAATTGGTGCCCATTCCATGGACGAGCCCAGAGAGAGAGATGCACCGTGACGGACGAGACGCCTCCTGACCCGCCGCCCCTCCTCTTTCTAAACGCGTGCCGAAGCGGTGCGCCTGGGCACTCGGGGTCCCCTGTGTGGAGCCAGGACGCTCAGGCGATTATCGGTCTGATTAAATCTGAAGCGTTCGAGAAGTGGTCAAAGGAATACCACCGCGAGCAAGTCGAGCCTCAGCAGGTTCTGACTGACTACGTGACTGACACCTTCGCGCCGTCCGCGGAGGCAGTTCGCCAGTCGGTCAAGAAGGCGCTGGAAGACACCGACAACATCGTCATCTTTCACTTCGCCTGCCACGGCATCTTCAAGCATGCCGAGGAACCGAGTCCGGAAGACGAATCCTGTAAGTGTCTGTGCGAAAACCCGAAGTCCTTATGATCTATAACGAAACCGTTGTGACCTCTTACGTGGTACGGGGTGGAGCCGGCGGACCATCAGATGAACCATACTGGCCGTGAGCAGGGCCTCACTCGACGGGGGCTCCCGCTCGTAGTCCTTGGACAGCCGCCGGGACCGCCCGAGCCAGGCGAACGTCCGCTCGACCACCCACCGCTGCGGGAGCCGGACCCACCCCTTCTCACCCGGCGGGCGGGTGACCACTACCCGCTCGAACGGGGCCGCCGCGAACACCTCGTCGTGCAGGTACTCGGCCCGGTACATCGAGTCCACGTACACCGTCTCCAACCGCGGGAGGTCGTCCCACGCCCGCCGGCACAGCAAGTCGCACGCCGCCCGGGCGTCGTGCCCATCGGCGGCCGTGCCCAGGACGGCCAACAGCAACCCCAGGCTGTCGACCCAGATATGCCGCTTCCGGCCCTTGACCTTCTACCCCATGTCGAACCCCCGGTCCCCGCCGACCTCGGTCGTCTTGACCGACTTGTTGTCGACGGCCGATGCCCGGGGGGACGGGTCCCGGCCGGCCTGGCGGCGGACCTCGGGGACCAGGGCCTCGTTCATCCGGAGCCCGGTGTCGTCCCGCCGCCACCGCCGGTACCAGGTGTGGACCGTGCTCCAGGGCGGGAAGTCG
>JAQGHQ010000355.1 GCA_028288765.1 Gemmataceae bacterium
AGTTTCCAACTTGCCCAGGCCGGTCGGATCAGTCCCGGCCTGGGCAAGTTGGAAACTCGCCCCCACATTCCGGGCCTACCGCCCGCCCAATTTGCTGCCCAAGGTCGCATGGACCTCGCTCGACGCCCGGACGATCAGCGACATGCTCGGGTAGTGGAACGTGATCGTACACGGCCCACCCTTCGCCTTCCACGACAGGGGGTCGACCGAGGCCTGGATCGAGTCGGTCACCAGCTGGACGTTCGCCATCGTCTGCTCGTAATCGAGGAAGGGGCCCCAGGTGAGCGCCCCGCCGAACGGGCCGACGCCCTGCACGAGATCCCCCAGGTAATACACCCGGGTCACGAGCGTGTCCCGGGCCTTCTCCACGGTCATCACCTGGATCGTCTCGCCCTTCACCACGAACGTCAGCCCCTGGGCGCCCAGAATCTGCCGCAGCGCGGTCCGGGCCGAAATCCCCTTCGCATCCACGCTCGCGTTTTTCTTCAGGTCGACTCCGAGGTCGGTCAGTGAAACCTTGTCGATGAACAACGGCTGGTTCATCGCGGTCGAGAGTTCTTCGAGCACGTAGTCCAGCGGCTTGTCCTGGACCGCCAACGTCACCGGCTTGTCCAGCGCCTCGATGATCGCCCTCTCCTTCGCCGTGAGCTGAACGTCCGTCGAGCGCCTCTTCGTCTTCTCCTTCCAGTCGGGCGGGAACTCGATGTCCCCCTTCGGCGGGAGGGACGACCGCATGAGGTCGTTCTGCGCGAGCAGGATCCGCTCGCCCTGCATCTTGGTGAAGAGCCGGGAGTCGGCCAGGTTGTTGGCGAAGCTGTCCTTGTGGGTGAGTGAGATCACGGCCGGGTTGTTCGGGAATTTCCGGGTCAGGTCGGCGATTTCTCGGTCGGCCTCGGTTTTATAGTTTAAGTCCTGGTATCGCTTGACGCGGTCGACGCCCTCCCGGACCGCCTTGATCTCGGCGAAATAGGCGTCGTACACGGCCTGCTTGGTCGCCTTGACCGTGGCGGCATTCGGATCGGGCCTCGCGCCGGGGTTCAGCGCGGGCTTGCCCTCGATGGCGGCGATCTTGGCCTGTAACTGAGCGGTAAGTGCCTTCCGCGTCTCCCCACCGAGCGAAGCGGAGTCGTTGACGCCGGCCTGGGCGGCCCGGAGCGACTGGAGGGCCTTGACCGGGTTCGTCCGGGCCAACCTGTCCGCCTCGAGGATCGCGGTGGCGACCTCGCCCCGGGCCTTCTGGTCGGCGATCCGCTGTGCGGCCCTGGCCGCGTCGATCGGGTCGCCCGGGCGCGGCGGCTGGGCGAGCGCGGCCATCCCGACCAGGCCGACCGCCGCGACCGCGGTCGCCGCCCACCGGGTAATCCTGAAGGTCGACATGAGGGGTCCCTCTGGGCGCGTGGCTCGACACTCCCGCCGCGGACGCACGGACACACATCTAACGTAACCGCCCCGTCGGTCGTTTGCCAAGTCCCGGCCGCGGGTTGGGGCACCGCCCCGGCCGGCCCACCCCGCCCGCCCGCACACCTTACCGACCCGGCCCAGACGGCTCGATGATGTCCCGCCAGGCCGCCGGGCCGTCAGCGGGGGGCCGCCTCGCTCCAGCCCCACCCACGCGATTTCCCGGCCCGATCCGGCCGACCGGTCGGAGTTGACCGGATCCGGCCCGCAAGTTATGCCGCCGTGTCACGTTCACCCGTCGAGGGGCCGCCCGCCCCGCCGATGCTACCCGGACAGGGTCGCCTATTCGTCGAGGGTCTTGTCATGCTCCGCCGGTCGAAATGGTTGGCCATGTTGCTCCTGACCGGCGGGGTGTCGGCGGGCCTGGGCGTCCTGTTCTACCTGGCGAAGCGGGAGCCGGCCTTCTACGCCCACTCGCCGAAGCCGGCCGATTTCGACACCCGGCTGAAGGCGGCCCAGATGCTCACCCGGGTCCAGGACTTGAAGAACGAGATCCGCTCGAAGCCCGAGTGGGGCGACACGTTCACCGCCGACGACTTGAACTGCTTCTTTGTCGAGAACATGGGCCTGAAGGGCGGGCTGTCCTCAATGCTCCCGGAATGTATGCACTCGCCGCGGGTGGCGATCGAGGGCGACCGGGTGAAGCTCGGGTTCAAGTACGGCGCGGGGTTCTGGAGCACGGTCATCTGGGTGGAGCTGAAGGTGTGGCTGGTGGCGAACGAGGTGAACCTCGTGGCGATCGAGGTGTGCGACCTGCGGACCGGGTGTTTGCCGCTCGGGTCGCAATCCATTCTCGACTCGATCTCGGAGGCGGCCCGGGATTCGAACGTCGAGGTGACGTGGTACCGGAACGGGAGCAACCCGGTGGGGCTGTTCCGGTTCTTCGCGGGCCAGCCGGCCCCGACCTCGCAGATCCTCACGCTCGACGTGAAGGACGGGAAGATCGTCGTCGCCGGGCGGTCGTCCCAGGACCAGTCGCCGGTCACCCCGATGGGGCTGACGCCGATACTTCCCGGGCTGGGGGAGGAGTGATCCAGGTCAAGTCGTCCAGGTTCCCCCGGCTGCACCCTCGACCAACCCACGAACGGTAGTGGCGCGACCACATGCCCCGCAAGGGGAGCAGCGCATCTCATATCGTATGGGCGTACCCGGTGGCCCGCTCGCGTCGTTGAAGGGTTTTGCTGCACCGGTCTCCAGACCGGTGCCGGCACCCAGAGCCGAGGACGTCGACCTCCCGAAAACAGCCGAATCGCTCGCGACCCCGACCGGGTACGCCCAAATCGTATCCAACCCGAGCCGTCCGGTTCGGGGTCACTTCACTCGGGCGAAGGTCATCGTCGTGCCGAGCTCCTGCAGGTCAACCTCCACCGTGTCCCCGTCGGCCTTGTATGTCCGGTTCACGGTCCCGGTCTGCTTCCCGAAGATCGTCAACTTGCCCGCAGTGAACTTGTACGTTCCGGTGTCGGACACCGTCTGCGTGCCGCCCGGGCCGGTCGCCGCGATTACCCCCGCGAACGTCCCGTCCGCGTTGAACGTGACCACATGCGTGAACCTGATCCCGTTCACGAAGGCCACCCCCTTCCAGGTGCCGACGAACGGGTTCGCCTCCTTCGCCGCGGCCCCGAACCGTTTGGGGTCGAGCCTGGCCGCGGCCCGGAAGTCGTCCTGGGCCGCGTTGTCGGCCCCCGCCGCCTTCTGGCTCAGGCCCCGCTGGAAGTACGCCACCGCCAGCTTCCCGCCCGTCAGCTCGATCACCCGGTTCAGGTCGTCGATCGAGGCCTGGTGCTGCTTCAGATCCCGCCGCGAGATCCCCCGGCCGAGGTGGGCAGCGGCCACGTCCGCCGGGCCCCCCTTCTCGCCCCACGCCTTCAGCGACTCCGTGTACACCTTCACCGCCGCCTCGTGCTTGCCGCCCAGCCGCAGGGCGTCGCCCAGGTGCGTGAGGTACACCGGGTGGCCGCCGCTCGCCTCGACCGCGGTGGCGAACGCCTCGGCCGCCGCCCCGGGGTTGTCCATCCGCAGGAACGTCAGCCCCAGCTGCTTCGGGTAATGCGGGTTCGCCGGGCCCAGCTTGCACGCCGCCTTCCAGTCGGCCGCGGCGTCGTCGTACTGCTCCAGGTGCATCCGGGCGTCCGCCCGGTTGGCGTACAGCACCGGGTCGGTGGTATCGACCCGGATCGCCCGGCCGAAGTCCTCGGCCGCGTCAGCGTAGTTCTTCGCGGAGAAGTGCGACAGGCCGCGCTCGTTGTACGCGCCCGACCGGCCCGGGTCGGTCCGGATCGCCGCGGAGAAATCGGCCAGGGCCTCGTCGGTCTTGCCGGCCGCTCGGTAGGCCCGGCCGCGGGTCACCCGGAAGTCGTAGCTGCCCGGCCGCAGTTCGAGGGCCTCGGTCAGGTCCTCCACGGCCGTCCGGGCGTCGCCCTTGGCCAGGAACGCCTTGGCCCGCATGTGGAGGGCGTCCGCGAGCTTGTCGTCGCCGGCCAGGGCGGCGGAGTAGTCGGAGATGGCGAGGTCGAACCGGCCTTCGGAGAGCCGCCGGTCGCCGCGGGTCTTGAACGCCGCGGGGGTGGCCGGCTGCACCAGCGGCCGGGCCTCGGCCAGGAAGGCGGTCAGCTCCGAGACGTCGATGTGCAGGGTGACGCTGCGGACGTTCAGCCGGGCCGCGGTGTGGACGGCGACCAGCTGCCCGGCGTCGTTCACGATCGCCCCGCCGCTGTTGCCGGAGTTGGTCGGGGCGTCGGACAGGAGGTGCCGTACCGGCTTGCCCCCTTTCGCCCCCCGCTGCGGGCCGACCGTCCGGACCTCGCCCCGGACCATCCCCCACAACAGCCCGTCATTCCCATTGCTGAATGCCCCGACCGTCCGGATCTCGTCCCCCTCGGTCGCAGGGGCGGCGGCGAGCGGGATCGGCCGGACGCCGTCCGGGATCGAGTCGAGCTTCAGCAGGGCGAGGTCGCGGTTGCTGTCGCGGTCGACCACGACCGCCTTCACCGGGGTGACGGTGGTGTACGCGGCCTGCTCGCGGACCGGCTTGCCGTCCCGGTAGATTGGGAACACCACGTCCGCGGCGTCTCCCCCCTCGACGACGTGGGCGTTGGTGACGATCAGTTTCTGCTCCCGGTCGAGCACCCAGCCGGTGCCGCAGGACCCGTTCGCCAGCTTCACCCAGGCGGTACCCTGGAGGACCTGGGTGTACAGTTCCTTCGACGTCATCCGCTGAGGAACGGCGGCGGCCGGGACGGCCGCCGCGGGCCGGTAGGTGTGTTCGTCGGCCGACACGACAGCGGGAGCGGACAGCGGGGCCAAACAGACTCCGGCGGTCAGGAGGCGGGCGCCCAGGCGGCGAATCGTGGTGCGGAGCATGATCGGGTTTCCGGTGCGGTGTCAGGGTGGTTCATCCGGACGCCCCCCTCTACCGGTAGCCGAACGTGGTGTGACGGAGCCCGGCGGATTTTTCTCCGCGTTCCCCCCGTTCCCACGCTCCGCGCTGTTCATTCCCAACAAAATCGCAAGTTGATGCCGCACATGTGAAAACCCTTGCTTCACGGCAGTTTGCGGTTCGCGGCATGAGATTGACGGAAATGCATGGCACGGAGGGTGGGAACAGGAAGTGACAAATGAAAAGGGGAAGACCACTGAGTGGTCTTCCCCTTTTCATTTGTCACTTCCCACTTTGAACTGTTCTACCCCTCGCTCCCCATGACCGCGGTGATGTTGATCGGGATAGTGCTCGGCATGATCAGCAGGACCGGGGTGATCGGCTGGTAGGTGCCCTGGACGGTGACCGCCAGCCGGTTCGGAAACGTCGAGGCGTTCCATCCCGGGTAGTTCGGGTCGCTCGACACGGACGGGCTGAACGGGTCCGGGTTGTACGGCGGCGGAGCCAGCCCCGTGCTCAGAGTCGAGGCGCACAGGACGACCGGTGGGGACTGTTTGAGCCAGTATGGGTCGCACGGGTAGACCGCAACTTTGAAGCTTTTGATCTGCTTGTCGACCCCGCCCATCCGGGCCGTCGTGTAGTTCACGACCGACGGGTACAGGACCCCGCTCCCGTCAGTGTAGTCCGTGGTGTTGAAGTTGGAGGGCTTGTTCAGGTTCACCACCGCGTACCGGGCCCCGTCCCTGGTGGCGTTGTCCGTGATGTGCAGGACCATCAGGAACCGGCAGTACTCGAACAGCCCGAACAAAACCATCAGAAATACGCCCAGTACCAGGGCGGACTCGACGATCGTCACCCCGCGGCGGCGGGTCGTTCGGCGGGCCAGCATGGTCGGTCTCCTCGGCGGCCCGCGGGGGCGGGCGGGGCAAATGACCACGGACGAAATAGTGGATCGAGGATCCGGGCCCTGGCCCGGCGTTCCCCGGGTCGGGTCACCAACTCGGGAGCGTCTGGTTCACCGTGAACAGGTCGTCGACGAGCATCTGCCAGCTGACGGTGAAGTCGACGGTCGTCGGGTTGATCAGCCCCAGGTTCACCCACCGCACCCTGTTCCAGGGGATCGACACGGTCACCGTGAACGGCTGGTTCTTGACCCCCTGGTACGGGTCAGTCAAGCCGGACGGGTACCCGCTCGTGGGGGTAAACGTGAACGTCACCGTCACGTCCGACGACGAGAGGTTGGTCAGCCCGGCGGCGTACAGGTACTGGTAGACCACGTCGTGGACGTTCGGGGTCCCGGTGCTCACCATGATCTGGGTCGCGGACCCGGTGCTGTTGATCGTGTTCCCCTGCGCGGCCAACCGGGCCCCCTCCCGGGCGGCGTTGCTCACGATCTGCTGGACCTGGACCAGCCGCCCGACCTCCCACACCGCGATCATCAGCGGGATGAGGAAGAAGAGGAAGACGACGGCCAGTTCGACCGAGGCCACCCCGTGGCGGGGTCGGTATTGTCGGCGGCGCATGGCGGACCCTTCGCGGCGCGGGCTACCGACCCGGGGACTGGGCCCCGGGTCATGGCGGACAAGAGTTCCTCCGGCAAACCATAGAACACGCCTCCGCCCCGGTGCAACCTACCTACCCGGATTTCCCGGACCTGTTGCGTTCCGGAAACGGCCTGGTTTGGGGTGTCACGGGGAGCTCGTCCTGGCGCGGTTTTCGCACCGCGGTACGCGGATTCCAACACTCAACGTCCCGCCGGATTTTTGCCCCCGTCCGATCGCAGGGCCGAACGTGTACTATACCTTTTTCAGTCGGTCGCCGGTCCGCCGGCCACCTCTGTCGGGCGGCCCGGTCCGGTCACCCGTCCAACCCCCCTCGATATCTGATGCCACGGCCGGACAGCGTACAGGACGTGATCGCCGTGGTCCGCCACAGCCGGGTGGTCGACGACGCCCGCCTGGATATGTTCGTGGACCAGCTCCGGGACGCCGGGACAACCGCCCCGCGCTCCGACGGAGCGACCGGGCCCGGGGTGGAGCAGGGGTGCCGGCTGACCCCGGTCGGGGTACTGAACCTGATGGTCACGCAGGGGTTACTGACCCGGTATCAGGCGACTGAACTGGCCGCCGGTCGGTCCCAGCTCTGGGTCGGCGGGTATCTGATCCTCGACCTCCTCGGCCGGGGCGGGATGGGACAGGTGTTTCTGGCCGAGCACGCGCTGCTGCGGAAACGGGTGGCGATCAAGATCTTGTCCCATGGGGCCCAGCCGGACGAGATGGCCCGGGCCCGGTTTCACCGCGAGGCCCGGGCGGCGGCCGCCCTCGACCACCCGAATATCGTCCGGGTATTCGACGTGAACACCGCCCACGACCCACCGTTTTTGGTGATGGAGTACGTGGACGGGGTGAGCCTCCAGGCTGCGGTCGCCCGGTACGGAGTGTTCCCGGCCGGCGAGGCCGCCGCTGTCGGGCTCCAGATCGCCCGGGGGCTCCAGCCCGCCGCGGAGGTCGGGCTGGTCCACCGGGACATCAAGCCGGCGAACATACTCGTCGACCGGAAGGGGGGGGTAAAGGTCCTCGACCTCGGGATCGCCCGGTTCGAAAGCGACCCGGTATCGCTGAAGATCGACACCCTGCTCGTCGTCGGCACCATCGACTACCTCGCCCCGGAACAGGCACTGGACAGCTCGAACGTTGACACCCGGGCGGACCTGTACGCGCTCGGGGCGACCCTCTACTACCTGCTCGCCGGCCACCCCCCGCACCCGGAGGCCGACCTGTCCAAGAAGCTCGCCCGGAAGCAGTCCGCCGACCCCCCGTGGCTCGATCAGTTCCGCCCGGACGTGCCGCACGACCTGGCGGGCGTCATCGCCCGGCTACTCGCCCGGTGCCCGGCCGACCGGTACCCGACCCCGGCTGCGGCCGCGGCCGCCCTCGCCCCGTGGGTTGCCGCCGGGGCCGATTTCCCGGACCGCCTGTTCCGGCCCTGGCAACCGATCGGGGCCGAGACGCCCGGCCAGCCGACAGTGAACGGCGACCACCCGACCCTGCTCCCGCCGACCGGCCGGATCCTCCAGCGCCAGACCGAACGGCCTAACTCGAAACTGACGACAGACCTGTGTCCGGAGACCATCTCACTCCCGGCCACCCCCCCTCAGTCCGCGGTGCCGCCCGGCCCGGTCGAGGCCTGGCCCGACACGGCTTCGATCCCGGCCGAGCTGGCGTTCGCGCCCGGGATGAATCCGGACGAGTCCGGGAACCCGACGGTCGTCCTCCGGGTGAGCCAGGTTCGGCGGGGGTGGCTGCGGTCGGGGAGGGTGTGGTGGTGGGTGTTAGCGACCGGGGCCGTGATCGCCGGGTTTATCGGCGGGGTGGTGGCCTCGGCCGCTGCCACCGCCGATGGTCCCGATCCGGACCCGGACCCGCCGGTCGCCCCATACCGGTCGTGACGACCAGGTAGGGAGCGGTACGGGAGAGTTCTGACAAATCTCGGGCTGTCGGCCCGGCGTGTTCTATGGTATCAGCATAACATTACCCGTCAGAGCTTGCCCGACCGTTAGGGTTGCCCCGGTCCGGTGAGGTCCGCGCCGCTCGGAGTCCCCGGAGGGCGAATGCCCGCCCCGACGACCGTTCCCGAATTGCTCGACCGGCTCCGGCGGAGCGGCCTGGTCCCGTCCGACCGGCTCGACGGGTTCCTGGCCGGGCTCCAGGCGTCCGGCCGCGCGCCGGCGACCCCGGCGGAGCTGCTCGGCCGGATGGTCGAGGCCGGGATGATCACCCAGTTCCACGCCGAACGGCTGGCCGCCGGCAAGTACAAGGGGTTCCAGCTCGGCAGCTACCTGATCCTCGACCAGCTCGGGACCGGGGGGATGGGGCAGGTGTACCTGGCCGAGCACGCCGCGATGCGGCGGTTGGTCGCCCTCAAGGTACTCCCGGTGTTCGCCTCCGAAGACGCGGTCGCCCGGGAGCGATTCCTCCGGGAGGCCCGGGCGGCGGCCGCCCTCGACCACCCGAACATTGTCCGGGTGTTCGACCTCTGCCAGGAGGGGCGGCTCCTGTACCTGGTGATGGAGTACGTCGAGGGGGTGAACCTACAGGCGCTGATCGCGCGGCACGGGCCGCTCGACGTGACCGCCGCCTGCCACTACGCCCGGCAGGTCGCGTTCGGCCTCCAGCACGCCCACGAACTCGGGTTCGTCCACCGAGACATCAAGCCGGCCAACCTGCTCCTGGACCGGGCCGGGGTGGTCCGCATCCTTGACCTCGGGCTGGTCCGGTCGGAGGCGGACGCGGGCGCCGGGCTGACCCGACAGCTCGACGGCCGGAGCATCCTCGGCACCGCCGATTACGTCGCCCCGGAACAGGCGGTCGACAGCTCGAACGTGGACATCCGGGCCGACTTGTACGCCCTCGGGGCAACGCTCTACTTCCTGCTCGCCGGCCGGCCGATGTTCCCGGAGGGGCGGACGGCCCAGAAACTGGTGTGGCAGCAGATCAAGGACCCGGTCCCGATCGGCCGGCTCCGGCCGGAGCTCCCCCCGGAGCTGGCGGGGGTCGTCCACACGCTCCTGCAGAAGCGGCCGGCGGACCGGTACCAGACGCCGGCCCAGGTGTTCGAGGCCCTGGCCCCGTGGGCGCAGGACGAGGTCCCGCCGCCGGCCGAGTCGCTGATGCCGACCCCGCCCCCGCGGGTGATGGCGTCCCGGTCGGCGGTCCCGGGGTCGGCCCCGCGGGTGTCCGGCTCGACCTCGCAGATCCTGGCCCTGGCGATGCGGTCGGGGTCCGGAGTCGGGTCGTCGTCCGCGACGCACCGACCGCTGCCGGGCGGGCCGGGGACCGGGGGCGGGGCCACGGACGGCGGGCGGGGGTCGGCCGTGATCCCGACGCCCGGAGCGCGGCCCGGGACGGCGGACCCGTCGTCCGAAACCGACGCGATGCAGATGGAAATCACCCAGCGGACGCCGGGCAAGGAGGCCCGCCCCGGGAAGGCGGGTGACACCGCGCCGACCGCCCCCCGGGACACGATCCTCGGGCTCCCGCCGGCCGCCGTGATCGGGGCCATCTCGGCGGCCGTGGTGTTCACGCTTCTCGCGGCGGTGTGGCTGGTGTGGCGGGCCTGGTGACCGCGCCCTGGGCTCACGCCCTGGGCTATTCTCTGCCGCCCCGTTGGGGCTGAAGTCGACGCGGCCCGCCCTGAGCGGAGCGGGCAGCCGAGTCCTCACTTCACGGCCAGTTGGACCAGTACAAGCACCAAAAGCCCGACGCTGATCACCCCGTTGACGTGGAAGAACGCCCGGTTCACCCGGGACAGGTCGTCGGCCCGGACGAGCGAGTGCTCGTAGACCAGGAGCGCGGCGATCAGCCCGAGCCCGACCAGGAACACCGTCCCCAGGTGCGGGGACGCGAAATACAGCCCGGCGAGCAGCCCGACCATTACCACGTGGCACGCCGCCGCGACCCGCAGGCTCGCCGGCACCCCGAGCCGGGCCGGGACGCTGTGCAGCCCGTGCTCCCGGTCGAACGCCGCGTCCTGGCACGCATACAGGATGTCGAACCCGGCCACCCAGACCATCACCGCCGCCCCGAGCAGGAGGGGGACGGCCATGTCGGCGAGTCCCTTCACCGCGATCCACGCCGCCACCGGGGCGAGCATGAGCGCGGCCCCGAGCCAGAAATGGGCGAGGCTCGTGAACCGTTTCGCGAGCGAATACCCGAGGACGAACAGGAGGACCGGCCCGCCGAGGTAGAGCGGCCACGGGTTCGGCGGGTCGCGGAGGTCGAACAGGAGGGTGGCCCCGAGAAACCCCGCGCAGCAGACGAGGGTAAAGGCCCAAACGGTCCCGGTCCGGAGCAGGCCGGCGGGGAGGTGGCGGCCGGCGGTGCGGGGGTTTTGGGCGTCGATGCGTCGGTCGGCAAGTCGGTTGAACGCCATCGCGGCGGACCGGGCGAACACCATGCACAGGAGGATCCCGACCAGGTCTTCCCACCGGAACGGCTCGTCCCGCCATGCGAGCGCGGCAGCGAGCAAGGCGAACGGCAGGGCGAAGATCGTGTGGCTGAACCGGACGAGTTCCAGCAGCCGGCGGACGCGGGTGAGCATGACATCACTTGTACGGCGGGGCGGGCACGGGGCGAGCTCCTCCCTGTGAACCGCCGCGGGCGGCGGGGAGGCAACCGGTCGGCCGGCCCGCGCCGGCGGAATCCTGTCCCAGGCGCCGGCGGAATCCTGTCCCAGGTGCCGACTTCCCCGCGGAAATGCTGGCGGGCGGCGGGGAGCCGGGATATATCTGGCGGGAACGCCGTTGCTCCTACCCTCCGGGCAGCTCATGCCGCCCGGCTCGCCCCTCCCGCCGCCGAGAGCTGACCATGTCCGACCCCGCGCCCCCGTCCCCCCGTACCGGCTGGGCCAGTCTGAAAGACCTGACCGGCTACCAGTGGTTCGTGTTCGTCGTCTGCTGCCTGGCGTGGGACATGGACTGCATGGACCAGCAACTCTTCGTCCTGGCCCGCCGGCCGGCCATGACCGACCTCGTCGGCGAGGTGACGTCGTCCGACCCGCGGGTGCCGGCGTTCACCGAGAAGCTGACCGCCCAGGCCAAAAAGGACGGCAAGGACGCGCCGAAACCGGAACAGGTGCTGACCGCGATCCGGAACGCCGACATCGGCGAGGCGGCGACCTACGCCACCTCGGTGTTCATGCTCGGGTGGGCGGTCGGCGGGATCGGGTTCGGGATCGCCGGGGACCGGATCGGGCGGGTGAAGACGCTGATGGCGACGATCCTCCTGTACTCGCTGTTCACCGGCCTGAACTCGCTCTCGACCTCCACGACCGACTTCTACGCGTTCCGGTTCCTGACCGGGATGGGGGTGGGCGGGGCGTTCGCCGCCGCGGTCACCCTCCTGGCCGACACCATGCCGAACAACGCCCGGCCGCTCGTCCTCGGGCTGTTCCAGGCGTCGTCGGTCCTGGGCAACGTAACCGCCGCGCTCGTCTCGATGTGGTTCGGGTCGCTCCAGGAGGACGGGGCGTTCGCCGGCCTGTCGGTCTTCAGGTTCGCGGTGGTCCCGTGGCGGCTCATGTTCCTGCTCGGGGTGATCCCGGGGCTGTTGGTGGTGGTCGTCCAGGCCCGCCTGCGGGAGCCCGAGAAGTGGCTCCTGGCGCGGGCGAGCGGGGCGAAAAAGGCCGGTTCTTACGGCGAACTCCTCGGGACCCCGCAGTGGCGGCGGCACGCCCTGCTCGGCCTGCTTCTCGCCCTGTCCGGGGTGATCGGGCTGTGGGGGATCGGGTTCTTCTCGCCGGACCTCCAGCAGTACGTGGCCGAGCCGCAGTACAAGAAGGAGGCGGTCGAGAAGGGGCTGGCGACGGCCGAACAGGTGCAGCAGAACAAGCTCCCGGAGGCGGCCGTGAAGTACGTAAACGGGCAGAAGGCGTATTGGGCCGGGATCACCTCGTTGGTGCAGAACACCGGGGCGTTCTTCGGGATTTTCGCGTTCAGCTACGTGACCACCCTCCTCGGCCGGCGGCTGGCCTTCGGGTTCTTCTTCCTGACCGCCGGCGTGGCCACCGCCGGGGTGTTCCTGTACCTGACCGAATGGTCCGACATCTTCTGGATGATCCCGCTCATGGGGTTTTTCCAGCTCGCCCTGTTCGGCGGGTACGCGATCTACTTCCCGGAGCTGTTCCCGACCCGCCTGCGGAGCACCGGGACGTCGTTCTGCTACAACGTCGGCCGGCTGATCGCGGCGGCCGGGCCGTTCGCCCTGGGGCTCTTGACGAGCCAGGTGTACGCCGGGTACGAACAGCCGTACCCACTCCGGTACGCCGGGGTGACCATGTGTTCGGTCTTCCTGCTCGGCCTCCTGGTCCTCCCGTTCCTACCCGAGACCAAGGACAAACCGCTCCCGGAATGACGGGCGATCTCTTCCCCCCTTCTTTAAGGAGGGGTTTCGGCAGAACCTAACCCCCTGGCCTCCCATCCCTAAAAAGGAAGGGGGAGAAACCCTACTGGGCGGTTCGAGCACGCGGAGGCGACCTTGGGAACGGCGACGGTATCGGTTCCCGACTGGCTGGCGAAGCGGGACGGGGCCCTCAAGCCGGGGGTCAACGGCCACACCCTGTTCGTGCTGATCGGGGGCGCGCCGCAGTACAAGCTGGAGGCCCGGCCGGCGGCCGGGAAGTTCATCTGCGCGATCCAGCAGACCGTGAACGGGAAGCGGCTCGACGACGGGACCGTCACCTACCCGGACCCCGCCGCCGCCCTTGCCGGCGGGCTGGAAGAACTCCGGACCAAGCTCGGGTGGTGAGCAAAACCCCTACGACCGGCGCCGCTTTCCCCGCCCCCGCCCCTTTTCCGGCTTGACCCGCCTTCCGTCGCCGCCCTACAACAAATTGTGTCGTCCGCTCCCGAAAGACGGCCGCGTAATGTCCCCCGCCGCACTCCGCCGGATCGCCGGGTTCCTCGTGCTGGGGCTGGTCCTGACCAGCCTCCCGGCCCGGGTCTGGCTGCTCGGCGCGTGCCCGGTCTGCGGCCAGGTCCACGTCCCGGTGCTCGTCGCCCACCTCGGGGCGAGCCCGGACGACCCGACGCCGGGCAGCGACCCGACCGACGACCCGCCGCCCTGTCCGGACGACGGCGACGTCTTCCACACCTGCTGCCCGCCCCTCCCGTACTGCCCGACCGCCCCATCGGCACTCCTCCCCGCCGACCGCACCGCCCAGGGCGAGATCCGCCCGGAATCCGACCCCCGGACCGATTCCACCCCCTCCGCCGCGCTCATCCGCCCGCCCCGCTTGGAAGGATGAAGGATGAGGGATGAAAGATGAAGGATGAACCAAGAGGTTTCTTCCTTCATCCCCTACCCCTCATCTTTCCAGCCATCCTTCATCTTTCATCCTTCATCCTTTCTGAGCTGAGGGTGTCATGGCGCGTATCGCGTTGCGGGCGCTCCGCTGGCTGGCCGGGCGGGTCCCGACCGTCCTGGTGTGGGCCGGGCTGGGCGGGCTCTTCGTGTACGGAGCTGCGCATGGATGGAAGTTCGGCGACGCCGCCGACCCGGAGAAGGAGAAGGAGAAGGCCCGGCAGAGCGGGGAGGAGAAGCCGGACGAGGCCGGACATGGGTCGTTCACCCCGTACTACCAGCCCCGCCCGTCCGACGTGCCGGTCCTGGTCACGCACGATCCCGCACACTGTACCGTCGGCGAGAAGCCGCTCCGGTTCCGGTCGCCGGACGCGGCGGCCCGGGCCGGGATCACGACCGCCCGGGTGGGGTACGCCCGGGTGTCGGCCACCGTCACTGCCCACGGCGAGGTCCAGCAGGACTCGACGGCCACGGCCAAGGTCTCCCCGCGCGTGGGCGGCGTGCTGTTCGCCCTGGAAAAGGAGCTCGGCGACCCGGTCCGGGCGGGCGAACTGCTGGCCCTGGTCGAGTCGGCGGAGGTGGGCAAGGCGAAGGCCGCGTACCTGACCGCGAAGGCCCACTCCGAGTCGCGGGAGCAGGTCCGGGCGTCGCTCTCGCCTAGCGTGAGCCCGCCGCGGAGCATCGTCGAGGCCGAGGCCGCCGCCCGCGAGGCCCGGGCCGGCCTGTACAGCGCCCGGCAAGCAATGACCAACCTCGGCCTCCCGCTCCCCACGGCGGCCGAGGAGGCCCTGCCGGACGACGCCCTCACCCGCCAGCTGATGCTGATCGGGGTGCCGTTCGGGAGCCGGTTGGTCCTGTACGCCCGCGCGACCCGGACCGGCCGGCTCCCGACCGCCAACCTCCTGCCGGTGTTCAGCCCGCTCGGCGGGGTGGTCGTCCGCCGGGCCGGGGTGGTCGGCGAGACCGTCGCGGCCCAGCAGGTGGTGTACGAGGTCGGCGACCCGACCCGGGTGTACGTCTTCCTGGAGGTCCGCCAGGAGGACATGGCGCGGGTGGCGATCGGGCAGGAGATGACGTTCCGGCTCGAAGGCGGGGCGAACCTGCCGGCGGTGGACGGGGCGGTCGACTGGGTCAGTCCGGCGGTGGACGAGAAGACCCGGACGGTCCGGGTCCGGGGGAAGGTGCCGAACCCGGGCGGGGTGCTGAAGGGCGGGGCGTACGGCGCCGGGACGATCGCCTCCGCGGCGCCCCGGCAGGCGCTGATGGTCCCGCGGGAGGCGGTCCACTGGGAGGGGTGCTCCCACGTCGTGTTCGTCCGCAAGGGCGGGAAAACGGGCGACGACGACAAACCTGCGGACACCGCGGAGGCCGAGTACTGGCCCCGGAAGGTGACCCTCGGGGCCCGGGACGCCGGGACTATCGAGGTGACCGCGGGCCTGGCCGAGGGCGAGGAGGTCGTCGTGGCCGGGAGTAACGTGTTGAAGGGCGAGCTGCTCAAGGCCCGGATCGGCGAAGCGGAGTAGGGTTTTCACCCCGAAGGGGTGACAGCGCTTAGCCCGGGGCAACACCCTGGGCGGCCTGGGCAACGCCCTGTGGCCTGGGCGATCCACTGACGCCGCTTTTTCACCCGAAGGCTTCCCAGGGCGTTGCCCCGGGCTAAGCGCTGTCACCCCTTCGGGGTGAAAACCCGACGAGACCCATCCCATGCTCACCGCGGTCATCGATTGGTCCCTGAACAACCGCCTGATCGTTCTGTTCGCCTTCGGGCTGCTCTCCGTGGGCGGGCTGTGGGCGGCCCGGACGCTGCCGATCGACGCGTTCCCGGACACCACCCCGGTCCAGGTCCAGATCAACACCGCCGCCCCGACCCTCTCGCCGGAGGCGGTCGAGCGGCAGATCACGTTCCGGATCGAGCAGGCGCTCGGCGGGCTGCCGAACCTGAAAGAGGTCCGGTCGATCTCCCGGTTCGGGCTGTCGCAGGTGGTGGTGACGTTCCACGACGGGACCGACATCTACCTCGCCCGCCAGCAGGTGAGCGAACGGCTGGCCACCATCGACTGGGCGGCGGACGCCCCGCGGCCGAAGCTCGGCCCGGTCAGTACCGGGCTCGGCGAGGTGTTCCACTACGCGATCACCGGCGACGGGTACTCGCTCGAAGAGCTCCGCACCCTGCACGACTGGGTGATCCGGCCGACCCTGCGGACCGTCCCGGGGGTGGCCGAGGTGAACACCTGGGGCGGGCTGGAGAAGCAGTACCAGGTCCGCGCCGACCCGGACCGGATGGCCCACTACGGGGTCTCGCTCGGCCAGGTGCTCGACGCGCTGCGGGCCGGGAACAAGAACGCCGGGGGCGGGGTGATCGGGCTGCCCGGGGAGGCGGCACCGGTCCACGGGCTAGGGCAGGCGACGAACGCGGAGGCGGTGGCCCGGGTCGTGGTCGGGGCGAAGGCCGGGACGCCGATCTACCTGAAGCAGGTGGCCGACGTGGCCCCCGGGCACGACATCCGCCGCGGGGCGGTGACCGCCGACGGGAAGGGGGAGGTCGTCCTCGGGCTCGGGTTCATGCTGATGGGCGAGAACAGCCACGAGGTCACCCGCCGGCTGAAGGCGAAGCTGAAGGAGGTCGAGCCGACCCTGCCGCCGGGGGTGCGGGTGGTCTACCTGTACGACCGCACCGAGCTGGTGGACCACGTGATCGACACCGTCCGGTCGAACCTGTTCGAGGGCGGGCTCCTGGTGATCGCCGTCCTGTTCGTGTTCCTCGGGGACATCCGGGCCGGGCTGATCGTCGCCCTCGCCATCCCGGTGTCGATGACCTTCGCGTTCCTCGGGATGTGGCGGTTCGCGATCGCCGGCAGCCTGCTCAGCCTCGGGGCCCTCGACTTCGGGCTGGTGGTCGACTCGTCCGTGGTGCTGGTCGAGAACTGCGTCCGACAGCTGGCGCACCGCCGGGCGGTGAAGAGACCTAACCCCCCGGCCCCCTTCCCTGAAAAGGAAGGGGGAGCAGAGGCAGGGGCTTCCTCCCCGCCCCGCCCGGCGGGGGGGCTGGGGGAGGGGTTGCCGGAACTGCCCTCCAAACTGGACGTCATCCGCGACGCGGCGGTCGAGGTCCGCAAACCGACCCTCTTCGGCGAGCTCATCATCCTGATCGTGTACGTCCCGATCCTGACGCTCGAAGGAGTGGAGGGGAAGCTGTTCCGGCCGATGGCCCTGACCGTGATCTGCGCCCTGCTCGGGTCCCTCGTCCTGTCCATGACCCTGATGCCGGTGCTGGCCAGCCTGTTCCTTCCGGCGCACCCGAAGGAGACGGAACCGCTCCCGGTCCGGGCCGCCCGGGTGGGACTGATGCCGCTGTTGGCGGTGTGCCTGCGGTTCCGGTGGGCGGTCCTCGGGGCGGCGGTCGCCGCGGTGGTCGTCGCCGGGATGCTCCTGAACGGGCACCAGGCCCAGTTCGTCCCCCGGCTGTCCGAGGGGGCGATTACCCTGACCGTGAAACGGCTCGCCGGGGTCGACGTCGCCGAGGTGACCCGGATGAACACCCGGATGGAGAAGCACCTGCTCAAGGAGTTCCCGGACGAGGTCGAGCACGTCTGGAGCCGGTGCGGGGTGGCCGACGTGGCCACCGACCCGATGGGGATCGAGGAGACGGACGTGTTCATCGCCCTCAAGCCGCGGGCCAGGTGGACGCGAAAGATCAAGGCCGACGACAAGCCGCCGGGGGAGTGGAAGACGGTCACGACCCAGGCCGAGCTGATGACCGAGGTCGAGAAGGAGATGGCCGCATTCCCCGGGCAGGTGGTGGCGTACTCGCAGCCGATCGAGCAGCGGGTGAACGAGATGATCGCCGGGACGAAGGGCGGGGTGGCGGTGAAGGTGTACGGGGACGACTTCGGCACGCTCACCCAGATCGTCGGCCAGGTCGAGGCGATCCTGAAGGAGGTCGACCCGAAGGCCGACGTGACGATCGAGCAGCTGGCCGGGCAACCGGTGCTCCAGGTCGAGCCCCGGCTGCCGGAGCTCGCCCGGTACAACCTGCCGGCGAAGACGGTCATGGACTACGTCGAGGCGAACGGCGGCATCCCGGTCGGGGAGGTGATCGAGGGGGAGCGGCGGTTCCCGCTCGTGGTCCGGCTCGCGGAGGCGGAAGCCCGGACCCCACTGGCGTTCGGCCGGATGCAGATCCCCGCCCCGGGTGGCGAGCTTCTCCCGCTCGACCGGCTCGCCCAGGTGCGGATGACCGAGCGGCCGGCGACCATCTCCCGGGAGTGGGGCCGGCGGCGGACCGTGATCGCCTGCAACCCGGGGACGGAGGACGTGGCCGGGTTCGTGACCGAAGCCCGGAACCGGGTGACCGAACGGGTGAAGCTGTCCCCCGGCTACCGGATCGAGTGGGGCGGGAGCTTCGAGAACCTGCAGCGGTTCCAGGCCCGGATGGCGATCGTCGTCCCGCTCGCCCTGGTCTGCATCTTCGTGCTCTTGTACATGTCGTTCCATAGCCTGCCGGACGCCGTCCGGGTGTTCCTGGGTGTGCCGTTCGCGGTGGTCGGCGGGGTGGTCGCGCTCGTCGCCCGGGGCCTCCCGTTCTCGGTCTCGGCGGGGGTCGGGTTCATCGCCCTGTCGGGCGTCGCGGTGCTGAACAGCCTGCTCCTGGTGACGGCCATCCGGCAGCTCCGGGAGCTGGGACTGCCGCCCCGGGCGGCGGTCATCCGGGCGGTCCGGGAGCGGGTCCGGCCGGTGCTCATGACCGCGCTGGTGGCGAGCCTCGGGTTCGTCCCGATGGCGGTCAGCACCGGGATGGGGGCCGAGGTGCAGCGACCCCTGGCGACGGTGGTCATCGGCGGGGTGGTGAGCAGCACACTCCTGACGCTGCTCGTCCTGCCGGCGATTTATGTGCTGTTCGACCGCAGCGGGCAGCGGGCAGTGGGCAGCGGGCCGCCGGCAGTGGGGAGTGGGCAGAAGTCAGAGAACGGAGAGCCGGCGTCAGAGATCAAGGATCAAAGATCAGAGGTTTTCACCCCAACGGGGTGAGAGCGTTTAGCCCAGGGCATCGCCCTGGGCGGGGGAACGCAGCTGCGACCGACGTCCGACCCGATCGGGAGCGTCGTCCCCGCCCCGCGCGATCCGCCCCGCCCCGCCCCGCCCAGGGCGATGCCCTGGGCTAAACGCTCTCAGCCCTTCAGGCTGAAATCACGCGGGTCTTCTGATCTACCCACTGCCCACTGCCCACCTCCCACCGTCACCGGCTCTTCGCCAGGAACACCAGCCCCGCCCGCGGGGTCGGCCCCACCTGACACACCTGATCGAACTGGAAAGCCCGCAGCAGTCGGATGACGGCCTCGCCCTCGGCCGGGCTGCCCACGTCGAACAGCGGCCGGCCGTTCTCGGTCACCACCCACCGCGGGCCGAGCTGGGTCGTCTTGAGCGAGGTCAGGTCGTACCGCCGGCCCTGGACCGAGAGCGGGACGTGGGTCGGGGCCTGGCCGTTCACCAGGAAGAACGTCAGCCCCGCGTTGACCCGACAGAACTCGGTGAACCGCCCGTCCTGGATTACCCGGGCGGCGTCGCGGGCGGTCCACTCGGCCGGGCCGAACCGGGCCAGCACTTCCGTATCCGCCGCGACCACCCAGTCGGCCCCGACCCGGCGGACCTCGACCTTCCGCGGGTCGATCTTCACCATCTCGCCGACATACCCGACCCCCGGCACGGGAATCCCGGTCCGGCTGAGGCTGTTCTCCTGGACCACCGCGGCGAACGGGTCGACCGCCACCGGGGCCGCCCCGTCCGCGTCCAGCGAGACGAAGAAGTACCTCATCGCCGGGGCGGCGGGCGTCCCGCCGACCATCCCGACGCGGTTGAACCCGTACTTCCGGACGACGGCCAGCGCCTGGTCGGCGTCGGGCTTGTGGAGCCCGAAGTTGAACAGGATGTTCCCGTCGTCGCGGAGGCACCACACCCCCTTGACCGGCTCGACCCGGACGGTCCGGAGGTCGACCGGCACGACCATCCGGGGGAACCCGGCGACGACCGGCGGGCGGCCGTTGGTGAGGCCGTACTCGACGACCGGCCGGGGCGAGCCGATCGCGGCCCACTCGGTCGGGCGGAGCTCGCGGAGCACCCGGACCACGTCCTTCGCCCCGACCTCGTCGTCGCCGAGGGTCTTGAGCACCCGCTGCCCGGCCCACACCTGCCACCCGCCGTTGATCCGTTTGAGCGTGACCGCGCCGACGTCGAGCGGGACCTTGTCTTCCGGGTACGGGAGAGGCATTTCCGTCTGGAACGGCAAGGTCGTGGAGCCGTCCGGCAGGCCCGGCCGCCCCGGGCCGGATGCGTTCGGCAGCGGCGTCGCGGGCGGGACGACCGGTTTGCCCGGCATGAGTTGCGGCGGGAGTTGTCTCGGCTCACCGGGGGTGCCCGGCAAGGCGGACCACCCCGGCGGAAGCCCGCCCGGCGAGCCGGGGAAGGAACCGCCTGGCAGACCGCCCGGCCCCGTGGGGATGCTTCCGCCCGCCGGCTGCACGGGGTACATGAGCGACCCGGGCGGCCGGATTGGCGGCTGTGGATTGGGCGGGTCGGGCAAGCGGGAGATCTGGATGGGCGGGGTGAGCGGCTGGTACGACGCCGGCCCCCGGGCCGGCGGGAGCGGGTTCGAGGACGGCAGTGGGGACGGCGGGGGAAACTGGGCGAACAGCGGCGAGAGACCGGTCGCGACCCCTAGCCCGGCGAGAAGCAAACGCCTGCGCATGATCAACCCCTGATCGCCGGCGGATTCCGGTTCATCGGAATGTATCGGCTTTGCGGCCGACCAGTCTTGAGGTGACACCTCAGCGGACCGGACTCGTTCACGACAGCGGCCAGGCCGGCGGGCGGTTCTGCGAAACGAACTCCCGACCCGCCACCCTGGGAGGCCACGCCGGCCGCAGTTTTGTAGGGCACGCACTGCGTGCCATTTCGCTGACAAAAACCGGCACGCAGTGCGTGCCCTACCCAGCTGGTAGCTGACAAAAACCGGCACGCAGTGCGTGCCCTACCCAGCTGGTAGCGAAACGAACTCCCTACCCGCTCCCCATGGCGGCCACGCCGGCCGCGGCCCACGGATCTCACCCGGCAGTCCATGCTGCGAAACGAACTCCCTGGCAGGTTCTGGCAGGTTCTGGCAGGCTTGGCAGCGGCGATCGGCCGCGGGTGACTGTTCGGGATGGAAGCTCGTCGTCCCCGCGAGGGCGAACAGCAGTCCTGCCAGGAGCAGAAGACCGCACACGACCGCCCCCAACTGGGTGGCAGGTGCCGGCAGGTTCTGGCAGGTCCCGGGCCCGGTGATCAAGGGGGGTCGGGGAAGAAACCCCTCCCCCGCCCGCTCTCCCGGACCGGGCGAACCGGGCGAACTCACCTCGTTCCCCCGCGAGGGATGTGGATCGAACGCCGCGTCTCGGTCTCCCGAGCCCTCGTTCGTCGCGGGAGCGGGTACGGACGGAGTCGTCCCGGAAATCTCGTTCCCGGTTGGAGAACCGACGCCACCTCCCGGCGCGGGTCGGTCCGGGGGCGGCGGCCCGGGTGGGCCGATCGGCCCGTCGCCCGGATCGGACGGATCGGGCGGGTCCCACGGCGGGCCCAGGTCCGTCGGCTCGGACCCGGTGTCGTAGAACGGCGGCTGCAGGGAGGTATCGCGCTTCAGCCCGTAATCCCGGGCGGTCTCTTCCTCAAGCCTGAACAACCGCTCGCCGAAGTCGACGTCCTCGCGGACCTTCAGGGTCATCTGGATGACCGTCTTGGCCGCCCGGATCTGGACGTGCGGGTTGTCGTGCCCGACCAGCTGGTTCAGGTGGTCGCAGGCCGAGAGCAGTCCGTCGTTGAGTCTGCTATAGGCGGTGGACAGGATCGCCCCGCGGACTTCGTTGATCCGGGTTCGGATCGCGGGTTCTTTCATCCGCCGGTAGGCGGTCCGTTCGCTGACCCCGGCGGCCCGGGCGGCTTCGACCACCGTCTTGCCGGTGGCCAGGGCCTCGGCCAGCATCTCGTCCGCGTATTGCTGGTTGCTCCGTGCCATGCGTGCTCCTCCCGGGGGTGGGGCTTCGAATAGACCGTCCGCCGGATGGGCGGGGTCGAGCCCGGCCGACCCGGTTCACTCCCATTATAATCAACGCATTACGTTATGCAATATCAAGAGCGAGACGGACACCCGTACCGGCCGGATTTGGCGGAACATGAGCGATCGGTCCGACGCTCGGCGTTGGCCGTGGGGGCAAGTTTCCAACTTGCCCGGGGCGGCCGGAGATCGATTCCCGAATTGGTGGGATGAGACTTCCCATCGCCGATCGAGACGTCCGCCCTGGGCAAGTTGGAAACTTGCCCCCACAACCTGTACCCCGGAGGGGTTGCAATCCACAGCCCAGGGTTGCGAGCGCACCCTGGGCTGACCTCTCCGAGAATCCCGAGGGTTGAAAAGCAACCCGCTTGACATGCAACCAGATGGTTGCATAATAGGAGGCGTGGACGCGGACATGGACAAAGTGTTCAAGGCACTGGCCGACCCGGGTCGCCGGCTGTTGCTCGACCGATTGTACGCGGACAACGGGCAGACACTGGGGCAGCTTTGCGAACACTTGGAGATGACTCGTCAAGCCGTGACGAAGCACCTCAAGCTGTTGGAAGAGGCGTCGCTTGTGGTCACGATCTGGCGGGGCCGCGAGAAATTGCATTACCTCAACCCGGTGCCGATCCACGAGATCGCCGAGCGCTGGATTGGCAAGTTCGAACGGGCCCGTCTCCGCGTGCTCGCCGAACTCAAGACCCAACTGGAAGGAGAAGCCGATGGCTAGTTCGCGATTCGTTTACGTGACCTACATTCGCACGACGCCGGAAAAGCTGTGGCAGGCGCTGATCGACCCCGAATTCACCCGCCGCTACTGGTGCGGCACCCGTCACGAGTCCGAATGGAAGCCCGGCGCGTCCTGGCGGATCATGATCCCCGACGGGCGCGTCGCCGACAGCGGCGAAGTCCTCGAAATCGAGCCGAACCGCAGACTCGTCCTGAGGTGGCGTAACGAATTCAAACCCGAGCTGCACGCCGAAGGATATTCGCGCCTGACCTATGAACTCGAAAAGCAGGCGGAGTCGGTCAAGCTCACCATCATCCACGAGATCGACAAACCCGACTCGAAGCTCATCGAAGCCGTTTCGGGCGGGTGGCCGCTGATCCTTGCGAGTCTCAAGTCTCTCCTCGAAACCGGCGAACCCCTCGAAGAAACCCGCCACTGGCCGAAAGGAAAGTGAGACGGAGGTTGGGCTCGCGGCGAACACCCCGCCATCTGCCCGGCCCGCGCGGTACCTTCTCAACTTGGACCTTGGAACTACTGAACTCGGATAAAAGGATTCACCACAGAGTCATAGAGTCGTAAAGTCTCAAGTCGTAACGTCATAAGGTCGTAACGTCATAAGGTCTCCAGTCATGAAATCGGTCGCGATCTTCTGGATTCGACTTTATGACTTTATGACTTTATGACTTGAGACTTTACGACTCTGTGTTCTCTGTGACTCTGTGGTGAACTCTTTTCCACGGCGTCCCGGGCTCCAGGTTACCGACCTGAAGTCAGCGTGAGCACGTTGATCTCCGGAGGGCAATTCAGCCGTAACGGAACTCCCGCCTCACCGAGCCCACGCGACACGAATACCTGGGACGCCGGCCCCTGAACCAGACCGGCGCGATACTTGTCCCCGAACCGCGACGGCATCCACGCCACGCCCAACCCGGGCAGGTAGGCCTGGCCGCCGTGGGTATGCCCACTCAGGACCAAACCGACCCGGGGATCCGGACTGACCTCGGAGAAGTCCGGGTTGTGCGCCAACAGCACCACCGGTGCCCCGTCCGGAACGCCTCGCAGTGCCGCGGACAAATCGGGCTTGCCCCACCACAAATCATCGACACCCGCCAACCACAATTCGTCCGACCCGACCCCCACTCGAACCGACTGATTGGTGAGGTCCGTGAGTGGGGTTTCCCGGATGACCTCGCGGTAGACCCGCCCGCCGTGCTGCATGTCGTGGTTGCCCGGGACGGCGAATACGCCCAGTGGGGCTTTGAGTACCGAGAGTGCTTCAAGACACGGCGGCAATTGCTCGGTCGTGTGCGTGCCCTTGTGGGCGAAGTCCCCCACCAGGGCGTAAGCGTCGGCGGACAGGGCTTGGGCCAGTGCGATCGCCTGTCGGATGAACTTGATGCCAACAAATGGACCGTGATGGAAGTCGGCCAGAACCGCAATCGTCTTTCCCTCGAACCCCGAGGATAGATGCGGGAGGGTAACGGTCAGGCGGCGAATGCGGATCTGTGACGCCTCCCAGAACCCATATCCTGTCGCGGCACCCGACACACCGGCCAGGGCCGCACCACCCCAGAGGACCCGACGGAGGAACTTCCTTCGATTGACGGGAGACTTCGCGAGCGTCGGAGATGGTTCCATCCGCGTGCCCTCTGCGGCCTCAAACCATGTTCGCCTGCCCGGTCGTCTCGGGAGCCGTCCACCCAAAAGGGCTATCTGCGGGCCCGGTCAACTGTAGTGCCGGGGCGGTCTTCCTGGGTGGGGCCGGTCGCCCCCGTGTCGGCACTCCCGTCCGCCGACGGGTTCCGCCCGCCCGAATTGGCTTCGTTCCGCAGAATCGCCCTCCGGCCAACGGGACCCTGGGTGGCGGCAGCTGGTGGCTGGTGGCAGACAATGGGAGAACTTGGCAGTCCCAGGACGCACGCGGCCGACCTTCGACCCGACAATTGCATTGTCGAAAGGATCGGTGTCTCCAGGCGAGCGGGGGGCGTGAGCCCCCTGATGACGCCAAGAATCAGGGGGCTCACGCGGCTCACGACTCCCGCGCCAGGATTTCGACCAAGGGGGCATCCAAGAATGCCTTCCGAGATACCAGTAGCTCGGCGTGACAGCCGGGAGGTCTTCCTTCTCCCCTCTCCCCGCTGGGGAGAGGGGCCGGGGGTGAGGGGTCTGGGCCTGTTGGGACGGGGTGCGTTCGCCCCTCACCCCGCGGGCTCCGCCGCGACCCTCTCCCCGGCGGGGAGAGGGTGACACCCCGTGCTCCCGACACCCGGGCACGCTGGGACTAACGGTGTCGATGGACGACCAGGGCTCGGGTCAATTTCCCGACCATGTGGAAGTTATTCCCGGATGCCTTCCAAGCACCCGACACTCCGGCGTGGGGGACGCACCACGACCCCGGACGTGGTCGCCCCCCACGCCGGAGTTCAGGACCGGGACGCTCGTCCACCGCACACCCTCCAGTGTACCTGGGCGGCGCGCCAGTACGAAGAGGAGCTGGACTTTGACCCGGCGAGCTCCAACCAGGCTTCCGAGCCCGACCGGTTATGCCCTATTGCAGGTCCCGATCCGCTTGTTCGCGGAGAGGCCCTCATCAAGGATCGAGGCGATACGAGGTGACGCCAGGGCAACGGTCATGAACGGCCCCCGCAAACGCTATACTTCGTCGCAAGCAGGCGCAGGGCCCGATTCGGCGGCTGAACTCCATAGACGCTGAATTACCCAGCGAACCTTATGCAATAGAACTACGTCCGCCAGCCGATCTGGAAGATTCCTCCATTCCGGCAGGCTATCCAGCTCAGCCAAGGCCGCTGTTGCGTCGGGCGATAATTGATCACGAAACCAATCTTCGAGAAGCCGCTGGACTTCGGCGATCTCAGGAGCGCCTTGAGTCAAATCACAGCCATCTCGAGCAACCGGGACTCTGGACCCGCTCGGCCGCAGAATCCCGTAGCGGCCGTCGATTGAGGTTCCTGATATCGTGAATTCGATCCCGCCGTTTCGGTATGTAGCGAAGTCGGCTACGTGCGCCATGTGGGTCCCCGCCGCCTTCAAACACTCTACTCACCTGCCCGAAGCCGCGCATCGGGCGCGGGTCAGGTGAAGCTGCGAGTTCGGCCCGCGCCTCATTCCTTCGGAACGTCGAAGATCTCAAGTACCTCGGCCCGTTCTTGCTCGGAGAGCGACCGCAGGCGGTTCTGCGAGGAGTCGCCGCTCCCTTCCCGGCCACCGATCCAGTTCGCGCCCACCCACACGACCAACAGGAGCTCGTTGTTCCGCTTGAGGTGGACGGTGTACTGCGGGGTCGGAAACGTGTCCCACGGCTTGCGCCATCCGTCGTTGTGTGCCCGGAGGAAAGCCAGCAGCCGTTCGACCGCCTTCGGGTCCTCAATGACCCGTTCCTGCTCCGGGCCGCCGATGCCGGACCCGGACCAGGACACAACCACCCGACCGACGGTCGACGCATCGGGGACCGGCAACCGCCCGGCCGGTGTGGCGCAGGACGGCATCGCGGTGGTCAAGGCCGCCGCAATCAATACGAGCGTTCCTCGTCCCTTCATGCCGCATCCTTGCATGGGAGTCTCCTGCTGGGCCGAGCACAAGGCTCGGGCCTGCAACCGTGGCTGGCGTCAGGCTACGGCCGTTCTTCCAGAATCCGCAAGGCCGACCACGGACCCCGAGAGCCGACGTACCCGACCGCACCCAAGAACTTGTGGACGAGATACCAGGATGGATAATCCTGCCCGACCTCACGCCACGGGCTGTCCGGGCCGTCGTAGCAGAACATCCAAGCCCTCTCCACCTCGGTGGTGCGTTCCTCCGCGATGGCCCGCCAGTCGTGCCCGCCCTCCCACGCGGCGTGCCTCATCACGAGCAACCCGAGATCTCGCCCCACCCATGGGCGGGCGGCCCCGAGTTTCCAGAGCCAACCCCGATCAACTGCCTCAGCGAGTTGTTGGTAGCTGTAGGCCGCGTTTCCGAACTCCTCGAAGTCATCGTCCGCTGCGCCCCGCCCCAACGCCACCGCAAACCTGCGAGACGCACTGCGAAGGACGAACCACGCCCGGATCATATTCCCGCGGATGTCGTCCTGCTCGTCCAGCCAGTCAGCGAAGACGAAGTATAGCGTGTCGTCGTCCGGCGACGCCAAGATTGCCTGCTCAAATGCGGCTTCGTCACCCATGCACCCTTCTACAAGGGCCTTTGTCAAGCTTCGCCGATCAGTGCCGCCGGTTTGACTCGACCCACCCTACAAGAATTGCACGCCGAGGCGCTAGTCCTTGTGCGACCCACCGAGCACGGCGAGAACTTCGAGTATATCGCCAAAATGGCCGTATTTATCTTCCAGCAACACCACCCCGGAGATGCCCGTAATCGCGGTCAGGCTGGTGGCGACTTCCGCCGTCACCTTTCCGCCAACGATGAATCGCGGCCCGTCCGCCGCGCCGGCCGTCGATCCGAGGCAGTCTTGCACAAATCGCACAGCCTTCTTCGCCACCGGCGGCGAGGCGGCATCGGGACCGACGTAGGCAATGACGAGACGGTGGAGCGCGGCCGCGTCGATGCCCGCCAATCGTGAGGGCAATTGGCCCGTCTCGATCTCGGAAAAGCAAAGAATGGCCCGGCACCCGTCGTCCAGGGCTGCGCGGAGCTTTACCGTGATCGTTTCTTCCGTGTCGGTGTTACCTGGACCGGCGACGAGCAGCCAATTATTCCGCCCGTCCCTAATGGCGGAGACGTCGGGCTTGCCCCCACTCTTTACCGGAATGTCGGTAACCCCGGCCGAGACAATCGCCGTGTCCTCCCCGGTCACGCCGGTATCCTCGGTGACGGCATGCAGGTGCCCGTGGGGGGCCAGAAGGACAGCCTCTACCTCCCACTCGTCATCGATCTGCATCTCCAGACCGTACGCGGCACAATACAGCTGGTAGTTCCTGTCCTCAGCATTCGCATGAAGGACGGCCGCAACCAGTGGAGTACTTCGCATCGCCACCACCCCCTCTGAAGAACGACCAAGCTCACCTGCCATGGCCGCTGCAAGAGCGTGGTGTCGCGCAAAACCAGTATGGCGGCCCCGGTCATGTGTAGCGCCTGGCTCGGCCTCGATCTCGATCTCCAGAGCCAGATCGAACAACCACACTCGGCGAAATTGCGCCTATGCCATGCGCCGCGTTGCGACTAGGTAAAGCGTTCTATCGCAATCTTCAGGGCTTGATCCCAAGGTAGCATCTTTTCAGAGACCTTCAGGGAATGGACCGCAATTCTTGTTGGATCATTCAGGTCGTGGGCGAATCCAGCGATCTGGGCTGGTGCAGCATGCGACGACTCACGCCCAAAATGCGAAGTATGGACACCAGACAAAGATGAACTTCGAGTAATTACATCAAATGAATATGTAAATATAAGCCGCCCCTTTCTAATATCAATTGTTACAGATTCGCTCGTCCAATATCCGTGCTCCTTGAGTTGGTCAGTAAACGAACGTCCAGTAATGACGAGCGAGTCCAAGTCTTGATCAAAATGCTCCACCATGTATCGCTTGTCGCCAGCATGGCCAATGAAGTAGCCTACCCACGTACCATGTACATAGTGTGCGCCGAGGACTTTTCGTCGAACCCAATCCGATCGTTCCATCAGCCATCGGAGTCCAAGGGATAGCGACCGGTATGCACCGATAGTAGTAATCAAAGCGCCGGCAGAAAGGAGTATCGCGTTTCCATCGCCAGCGGACTTTAAAAATGGCGCCGCATATGCGACAAGCCAGAACATTATGAACACGGTTGCGCTGGCGAGCATCGTGTTAAATTTAGCTGCCGGTGACATATGTGACTCTCTTCTGCCGAACGTCTTGGCTCTGCCGTCGAACGACCAAGCTCACCTGCCGCGGCGACTCAGGGATATATGATATCGCAACCACCTGATGCCGTCGCTGTCAAGTGCATCGCCTTGTTCGGCGATCAATCGCGTTTCAGCAACCAGTTGACAAACTCTCTTACCGAAAACTGCTTTGTTAGCCACACCCTTCACCCGCTCACGAGACCTCAGCTCGCGGTGCAACTCACGCGGATTGTTGCAGGCAGACCAACCTATGTCAATCAACTTCCGAAAAACCCACCTGCCCAGCCCTTCGATTTATTCACCGATCGGCAATCGAATATATAGCTCCCCCGCCCGTCGGCCGCCGGGGCCGTGGACGGTCACAGTCAGGTCGGCCTCACGGGCGGTCGTTCCCGCCGGCGGGGTGAGCGTGAACCGCACCCCGCCCCCCGCCCCGGCCGCCTTCTCCACCACCCAGAACGGCGGGGCCGTCAGGTCCAGGTCCTCCGCCCGACCGGTCACTGTCAGCGTGGTCGGGCCGCGCCGGGCGAGCGCCTTCGGCAGAGATGGCACCGCGGCGGCCGGCTCCCCGAGCCCGTCCGGCAGCGCGTCGCCGCCCGCGTACAGCAACAAGAGCGGGTCGTCGGTGATGCCCAGCGTGACCCCCTTGCCACCGGCGTCGACGACCCGCCGGCTGCCGTCGATCCGGATCGCCTGGACCCCCTCGACCCCGGCCAGCGGGACGAACACGTCTTTCCGCCCCTTCTCGGTCCACAACACCTGAAGACACCGCCCGTCCTTGTCCCGGAACAGGTACGCCCGGATGCCCCCGGCGTATTCCTTTTCCGCAACGAACTTCTTGATCCCGATCCCGTTCACCGCGTTGTAGTACGCCACCGCGTCCAGCCGCGGGCAGTACCGGTTGAACCGGCAGTCGAACACGTTGTGGGCGTCCCCCGAGCTCCCCGCCAGCTTCCCGTCCCCGTCCGGGTAGAGCAGCCCGAACCACGACATGTTCGTCCCGCCGGCGGCGAAGAACGTGGTCGACTTCTTGAGCAGCTCCACCGCCACCACGTGCCGGGTCATCCCCTGGCTGTTCAGCCCCAGCTCGGTCGACCAGATCGGCTTCTCCTGGCCGTACTTCTTCATCAGGGCCCGGTACTCCTCCATCGTCCGGCGGACGTTCGGGTACTCCTCGTAGATGTGGAAGTCGTAGGCGTCGCACCACTTCCCGTACCCAGCCCGGAAGTACTCCTCGTTCGGCTCGACGGACGTTGCCACCACGGTGATTGTTGGGTCGGCCGCCTTGACCGCCTCGTACACGGCCTTGTACGCCGCTACGTTCGCCCGCACCCGGTCCCCCGTGCCGTGTGGCTCGTTCCCGAGGTTCACGATCACCCGGCCGCGCTTCCCGTAGGCGTCGATGAAATTCTTCGCCCCCAGCCGGAGCGATTCCTCGGTGTACTCCTTCTCCCCCCGCTCGATCGTCGCCGCCGGGGTGTTCGTGAGCACCCGCATCCCGAGTTTCTCGCACAGCTCCAGCCCCGGGGCCTCGGGCTTGTACGGCGGCTTCGCCGACCAGCTCCCCCACACCCCGCACGTCCGGATGCCGAGCCGATCGGTCAGCTGAATGTACTCGGTCAGCCGGTTGTCCCAGTTCCGGCTGGTGAACGGAACATCTTCAGCCTTATACTTTTTCGTCTCGGCCTCCGGCAAGACCGCGAGCGAGGTGTTGCTGCGGAACGGCTCGCCCCCGTCCCGCGGGATCGAGCCGTGTACTTCGTAGTACCGGCCGACCACCAGCTGTGCGGCGGTCAGGTCGAGGGTCGTCTCGTACACCACCTTGCCGTCCTTGCGCGTCGCCCGGGTCAGGGTCGCGGTAGCTGGTTTCGTCTGCTCGGCCCCCCAGTAATCGCGGACCACGTAGGTCAGGGTGCGCTGATCGTCCCGGAGCGGCTTCGCCGCTTCGACGGTGACGCCCACCGTCCGCGGGTCGTCCGGGAACAGCAGGTTGCCAAGCCTGGCGGTCGAGAACAGCAGCCGGCTCACCCGGTCGTCCCGCCGCGGGGCGGGGGCAAGGTACGAGGCCGAGAGGTCGTCCAGCGCGAACCGGCCGTAGGTCTTGTTCAGCTGGGCGCGGAAGCGGGCGGTCGCGGCCCCCTTCGGCAGTTCCACCCGCGCCCGGGTCACCTTCCACTCCCGCTTGCCGAACACGTCGGCCACGGTGACCCGGTCGAGTACCTTGCCGCCGGCGTCGAGGACTTCAAGGGTGACGACCGCACTGTACGAGTTGTCCGGCGAGTGCAGGTCCGCCCGGTATGCGAGGCCGACGTCCCACTGCCCCGGCGCGACGGCGAACGCCGGGCCGGTCACGGAGCTCGGCTTCTCGACAGCTTCGAGGGTTCGAGACAGAACGAGCGATTGACTGCTCTTGAACCCCTCCTTCGGATCGACCGCCACGTCCCCCTCGGCGGTCCAGCCGGCGGGCAATTTCGGGGTACCCTCGAAGTCGGCCCGGAACGCGGCCGGCTGGGCGAACACCGGCAGCACCGCCTCGGCCCGGACGTCGTGGAGGTAGACCACCGGTTGCTTCGTCTTCTCGTCAGACTTGGAGGGCAACGTGATCGACAGCTGGGTGAGCGGCCCGTGCCACTTGCCGTCGTTCGGCCCGCCCCAGTGCTCCCCGCCGGCGATCTCGGTGGGTTTCAGTTCCAGGTCGTGCCATTTCCCGTCCGCGACGACCGGCACCTTCGACCGCTGGTGCGTCTGGCCGGCCCCGTCCACCATCTGCACGCCGACGAACGCCGCCGTCTCCGTCCGCGCCCGGAGGCGGACGGCGGTCACGTCCTGGACGCCCAGGTCGCGCAGCTCCTTGACCATGCCCACGTAGGCCCCGCCGCCGGTGAAATCGCCGGCGAGCTTGAGGGCGGTCTGTCCGGCGGCCGGCTCGTCCGGGACTACCGCGAGCGATCCCCTGGCCCCGGGGAACTCCTCCCCGCGGGTGAACCGCCAGTCGTGCGTGCCCTCGGCCACCTCGTCCAGCCGGATCGAGGTCTTGACCCCGGCCCCGGGCACGGCGACCGGCTTCGGGGCGATGGTCAGGTCGGCGAACCAGATGGTGTGGGCCTGCTTGCCGCCGGGGTTGCCGAGGATCAGGTAGATGCCTTTCGCCGGCCCGTGCCAGACCCCGTCCTTGGCCCCGCCCCAGGACTCGTACTTCGCCACCCCCGGGACCGCGTCCGTCTGGCCGCGCTTGGCGAAGAACTGTTCGAGGGGGAAGACGACCTGTTGCCACCCCGGCCGGGCTTCCGTCTTGAGGACAATTTGATGGGTCTGCCCGCCGGCGTCGACGAGACGGACGGTGAACTTGTCGAGGGTCGGGGTGCGGACCCAGAGGGATAGCTCGCGGACGTCGACGCCGTCGAGGGGCCGCCCGGCCTGGACGTAGTTCCCGCCGCCGGTGAAGTCGCCGACCAGCTTGAAGGCGGCCCGCCCGCCCCGGGCGGTGTCGATGTCGGACGTGAGCGAGCCGGTCGCCCCGGGGAATTCGCGGCCGTTATCGAACTTCCACCCGCGGGCCGGGTCCTTCGGGTCCACGAGCGGGACCGGGTCCTGCCCGCGGGCGGCCGCGCCGAGGACGAACGTCACGAGCAAAGTGGGGATACGGTAGGCCATTGGTCGACATCTCCCGGGAGGGGGCGGTTCGATTATCCCCCAGGCTATTCGGGTGCCGACCGGATAACAGGATGGGATGGGATTTCCGCGGTGAGACTGGAATTGGACCGGCGGGTGGGCTTTGTCGACATCCACCAGGGGCTTGGTGTCTCAGGGATTTCAGCCTGAAGGGCTGGGAGCGCATAGCCCAGGGCATCGCCCTGGGCGGGGGAATGCGGCTGCGACCAACGTCCGCCCCGCTTGAGCGGCTTTCCCCGCCCAGGGCGATGCCCTGGGCTATGCGCTGTCACCCCGTTGGGGTGAAAAACCACATCCCACCGAGGATCTCGACCAAGCACCAGCGTCGAGCGCGACCGCCGATCCGCCTGGCTCCCAGGGGTTCCACCGGCTGCGCCGGTTCCACCCCTGGCTACTCTCGGACGCCCCTTCGGGGCGGCAAAACCCACTCGCGCGACCGGCCGCACCCGTTGGGGGGCGGCTACTTCAGCACCTCCAGCTTGATCTCCTTGAACCGCACGTCCGTGGGCCCGCCGCTGTGGACCTGGAGGCCGACCACCCCGCGGCGGGCGAGCTTCGGGTCGTCGTAGTCGCACACCAGATTGCCGTTGATCCAGATCCGCACCCGGCTGCCTTTCGCCTCGACCGCGTAGTCGTTCCAGTCGTCCGGCTTGACGTGCTTCTCGCCGCCCTCCTTGACCAGGAGCCCGCGGCCGCTCTCCTCGTACAGCTTGCCCCACCACCCGGCCCCGATGTCGGCCTGCGGGCCGCGCATCTCGCCGTCCGGCAACGGCTCGCTCCGGAACTGGACGCCGCTGTTGGCCGCGTTCGGGGTCAGCTTCACCTTCAGCGTGAGCTTGAAGTCCTCGACCGCGACCTGCGACTTCAGGAACGTGTTCTTCTTCAGCCCCGTCTTCGTCCGGCCGACGATCTCGCCGTTCTCGACCGCCCACACGTCCTTGTCGCCGTCCCAGCCGGTGAGGTCCTTCCCGTTGAAGAAGTCCTTCGCGTTCTCGGGGGTGGCGAGCATCGGCACCTGCGCCGGGTTTTGCAGGTACGCGACCAGCGCCCGCAGCTCGGCCTCGGTCACCTGCTTCACCACGTCGTCCGGCATCATCGACAGGTCCGACGGCTTCCGGGTGTCCACGTCGCCGACCGGGATGGTCACGGTTTCGGTCGCGGTCACGACGGTCAGGGCCGCCTTCGTTTCTTCCTTCACGATCCCCGTGACGATCCGCCCGTCGGCGAGGGCGAGCCGGGTGGCGGCGTATTCCTTCGGGATGACCGCGCTCGGGTCAAAAATGTTCTCCAGCAGGTAGTCGAGGTTCGCCCGGTTGGACCCGGTGATGTCCGGGCCGACCTTCCCGCCGCCGCCGTAGAGCGTGTGGCACTGCTGGCACGTCTTCGCGAACACCGCCCGCCCGAGGCCCAGGTCCGGCGGCGCCTTCGCCGGGGCGGCGAGCTTCCGCTTCCACTCGTCGATGAGCTTCTTCCGGTCCGCGGGGGTGTCGCGCACACTCCCCCAGAGCTCCGCGACCAGCTTGTCGAGCTCCTTGTCCTGGAGGTTGCGCAGCTGCCGGACGGTTTCGGCCGACACGTCCGCCGCCGGCACCTTCTTCTCGCCGACAGCGGCCATGAGGGCTTTCGCATACGCCGGCCGGGCGGAGAGGGTGGCGAGCGCGTCCCGCTTCTCGGTGGTGCTGAACGTGGCGTATCCCGCGAGGATCACGCCCGGGGTCTTCGGGTCGTCGAACGCGGCCAGCCCGCGCAGGGCCGCCCCGCGGAGGGCGGGATCGCCGACGAGCCCGTGTAGCACCGGGACAAGGTCGGCGTCCCGGGCGTCGACGAGCGAGGTGAGGGCCGCGCCGCGGGCGGCGGCGGGGGCCTGGGCATCGGCGACTACTTTCCGCAGCGCGGCAAAGGCGTTCTTGTCGCCGAACACGACCGCGAGCGCCTGCGTCTGGGCCCGGACGTCGGCGTTCTCGGACTTCATCAGGAGCGAGAAGGCGGCGGCCCACTCGCCCGGCATCGGGAATTGCCGTTTCCCTTTCAATCCATCTTGAATGCCGTGGAGGTAGGCGAGCTGGTGGTCGATAGACTTCGCCTCGCCGGCGGATTTCACGAGCAGGGCGACGGCTTCGGGGGTGCCGCGCGTCCCGATCTTCCGGGCCATGAAGAGCAGCAGCTGCGGGACTTTGGCCTCGGCCGCGATTTTCAGCGCCTGGGCCATGTTCACGTCGGCGAGCGGTTCAAGGGCATACCAGTACAGGTAAGGGAGATTGGGGTCAGTCGCGTCCTCGGGGTGGCTCAGTAACGGGATAAGCGGGTTCCATTCCATCTCCGCTTCTTTCCAAGGGACCGCGTGTAACAAGTGGGAGACCGTGTACCGCCGAAAAATGGGGTTCTCTACGCTCTTTTGCCAGGAGGTAGTCCCTTCTTCTTCAGTACGCAGGCGCAATATCCATCCTCTGACGTGAGGTGAGACCGAGGTATCGGATTCGAGGGTAATCAGGTCGGTTTGGGACATGCCGACGGTGACTCCCAGCGCCCAAATCCCTCGGAGTTGACGGGTCTCGTCCTTGTTCTCGAGGGCGATCCGCTCAAGAGCTTTGCGGGTGGCGTCACCCAGCTTTCCCCTTTTCTGATGCGCCCGCTCCTGCAAGATCCGCCGGGCGTGGCGCACGTACCAGTCGTTCTCGTGCAGCTGGTACTTCACCAGATCCGCGTCGGTACACTTCTTCAGGTCGAGCCCGACGACCGGCTTGGTGCCGCGGTAGCTGATCTTGTAGACGCGGCCGTTCGTCCGGTCCCAGATCTCGGGCTCGTTCCGGTGACACGCCTGCTTGTCGTACCAATCGATCAGGTAGACGTTCCCGTCCGGACCGTAGCGGAGGTTGATGAACCGGGCCCAGGCGTCGTTCGCCATCAGGAAGTCCGGCCCGTGGCTCGCCACGTAACCCGAGCCCTTCGGCTTGAGTGTGTCCATGTTGAGCCGCCGGCCGTGGATGTTCCCCATGAACAGCTGCCCGCGGTACTCCTTCGGCCACGCCCCGCCGAGGTAGCACATCAGCCCGCAGTGGGCGTGCCCGCCGCCCAGGCTGTCGGACCGCTCGTTCCCGGCCCACGGGTTCGCCCCCTGCCAGTGCAGGTGGTCGGCGATCGTCTGGATGTCGGCGAACGTGTACGGGTTGAAGTGCGGCCCGGCCTGCCGCTGGTACCGCCCGCCCTGGACGATGTGGAAGCAGTGCGGAATGACGCACGCCTCGATGAAGAACTCGCCGACGTCGTTGTAGTCCAGTCCCCACGGGTTCGACGTCCCGTGGGCGAAGACCTCGAACACGTGCCGCGTCGGGTGGTACCGCCAGATCGCGGCGTTGAGCGGGACGCGGTCCTTGTCCGGCGTGCCGGGCTTGCCGACCCGGCTGTGCGTGAAGACGCCGTGGCACCCGTAGAGCCACCCGTCCGGCCCCCAGATGAAGCCGTTCAACGTCTCGTGGGTGTCCTCGTAATGCCAGCCGTCGAGGAGGATTTCCGGCGGGCCGTCGGGCTTGTCGTCGCCGTCCTTGTCCGGGATGAACAGCAGGTACGGGGCCGCCCCGACCCACACCCCGCCGAACCCGACCTCGAGCCCGCTGACGAGGTTCAGGCCCTCAATAAACACTGTCTTCTTGTCGAACTTTCCGTCCCCGTCCGTGTCCTCGAAGATCAGGATGCGGTCGCCCTTCTTCTTCTCGGCGTCGGGCAGCAGTGCCCCCGGGAACGGTAGCCGCCGCGGGTACACATACGCCTCCGCGACCCACAGCCGACCGCGGTCGTCGAGGCACATGGCGATCGGCTGGTGGACGTCGGGCTCGCCGGCGAACAGCGACACCGAGAACCCATCGGGCACGGTCATCGCCGCGGCGGCCTTGTCCGGCGGGAGGCCGGCGAACTTGTACTCGTCAGGCTTGGCCGGCAGCTCCTTCCCCGGCCGGGCCGGGACGGCCGGCTTCTTCTCGTGGAACCGGAAGTCGTCGAAGTTCACGTGCCCCCAGTGCCCGGTGTGCTTGTCGACGATCCGGACCTGGATCTCCTTCCCCTGGACCTTCGCGAGGTCGACCGCCACCCGCCGCAGGTCCTCTTCTTCCAGCCCGGCCGCGCGGAAGAACACCTCGTTCCCGGGCCGCACGACCAGCTCGACACACGTCTCTGTGGCGTGCGGGCCGCCGCCGACCAGGAAGCTGGCCCACGGGTGGGTGACCTTGAACGGCACGCTGGTGAGCGTGCCCGTCGGCTTGTCCCCGTACTTCTCGTACCCGCCGATCCAGTACTGCCCCTGGTGCCGGCTGTGGCCGTCGCTCCGCCGGGGGAACACGGTGTCCCCCTTGATCGGCTGGTCCTGGAACGCCTCGCCCTCGGCGGTCCAGTCCTTGAGCGTGCCGGTCTCGAAGTCGAGGTTGATCGGCTTCCCGTCCGCCCCGACCGGGAGCACGCCGACGTCGGCCGCCTCGGCCTTCGGGGCGGGGTCGGCCGCGGGTGCCAGTAACGCCAGGGAGAAGAGCGCGACGTTCATCCGGTTCTCGCGAAGGGGAATGGTGGTGCGCCGGTGAGCGAGGTTTGCTTCCGTGATACCGCGGGCGAACGAAGGGGGCAAGGGCCGGCGGCACAGGCGTTGCACGTCGAGGCCCGGCACTCGCACGGAAGCCCGGTGTCACCCGCGCGGGCAGGGACGCCCGCGCTACTACCGGTTAGCCCCCATTCCTTGCCCGCCAGGAGCTGTCATGACTGCCGCCGTCGCCGACCGCGAGACCGCCCGGGCCGCCGCGCCCGACACCGCCCTTGCCCACGACGTGGAGTGGGTCCCGCACACCATGGTGAACAGCTACCTCGTAGGCCCGCCGGGGGCGGGTTCGGGCGAGTGGGTGTTGATCGATACCGGGATGCCATTCTCGGGCGGCACCATCCGGACGGCCGCCGCCGCCCGGTTCGGGCCGGACTCCCGGCCGAAGGCGATCGTCCTGACGCATGCGCACTTCGACCACGTCGGGGCGGTGCGGGAGCTGGCCGGGCTGTGGGACGTGCCGGTGTACGCCCACCGGCTGGAATTGCCATACCTCACCGGCCGGTCGGACTACCCGCCCCCGGACCCGGCGGTCGGCGGGGGGATGATGGCCTACCTGTGCCGGCTCTACCCGCGGCGCGGGATCGACCTCGGACCGCGGGCCCGGGTGCTGCCGGCCGACGGCACGGTGCCCGGGATGCCGGGCTGGCGGTGGGTCCACACCCCGGGCCACAGCCCCGGGCACGTCTCGTTCTTCCGCGAGGCCGACCGGTTCCTGATCGCCGGAGACGCGTTCGTGACGACGAAGCAGGAATCGGCCGCCTCCGCGCTGACCCGGCTGCCCCAGGAAGTCCGCCGCCCGCCGGCGTACTTCACGACCGACTGGCACCAGGCGCGGAACTCGGTCCGGGCACTGGCCCGGCTCCGGCCGGAGGTCGCCGCGACGGGGCACGGCATCCCGATGCGGGGCGAGACGATGCGCCGGGAGCTGGAAGAGCTGGCCGACCACTTCGACCGGCTCGCGGTACCCCCGGTCGGCCGGTATGTGGCCGAGCCCGCGCGGGCCGACGAGACCGGCACGACCTACGTCCCGCCGCCGCTCGTCGAGCCGATCCTCGGGGCGGTCGCGGCCCTCGGGATCGGCGCCGCGGTCGGGTGGATGACGGGGCGGAGGTGACGCGGACGTTCGCGCCGTTCGGCCGGGCGGCGGGTCGCGGGTCGCGTGTCGGGTGTCGCGTGTCGGGGGCGGGGGTGTTGGTTGGCGGGGGTGTGTTGGTTGGCGGGGGGTGTGTCGGCCGCCGGGGGTATGTGTGGGCCGCCGGGGGTGTCGCTGCGCTCAACCCCCGGCTACTCGCTGCGACCCCGCCGGGGTCGGGATACCCATCCGCCCCATTGCAATGAACCCGGACCGACGGCCGGGTACGCAGAACCGGACGACCCCACCGGGGTCGCAGCGAGTAGCCGGGGGTTGAGCGCAGCGACACCCCCGGCGGCCCACACATACCCCCGGCGGCCGACACACCCCCCCGCCGCCGACGCCCCCCCCGCGCCGGCGG
>JAQGHQ010000365.1 GCA_028288765.1 Gemmataceae bacterium
GTGGGTGCCGGCCTCCCCTTCTTGCAAGAAGGGGAGGCCGGCACCCACGGCCCTACAAGAACCTACGCCAAGTTCCTGTGTTGTCGAACTCCTCGCCGAGTCGGTCCGGTTGGCTCTTACGACCAAAGGGCCGAAGGGCTCTTCCCAGAGGTTCTCGACGGGTTCAGCACGGCAATCGTTTCTCAGAACCACCCGGTCGGCTCGGCGACCGGCGAGGGGCGCCGGACGGCCGGGCGGACGATCAACGACGATCGCGTCGACCGCGCGGTCCGGGGCGGAGCGGGAAACTCAGCGGGGGATTCGGGTTGCGTCGAGGGAGCGGCCGGGACGGTCAGCCCGACCCAGAGCAGACGCCCATCGGTCCCGTAACTGCGGAGGCTGGAGCCCTGCTCACTCACCAGGCGTACCACCCGGACCACCGGGACCGGAGTCCCGTTCGAACCGGGGGCGAACTTCAGCCAATCCGGGATTCGATCGGCCGACTCGACCCGCTCATTCCCGTCGGGTCCGATAAAGGTGACCGTACCAGGATGAGTAGGCCAGGCAAGATCGGTAGGGATGGCGAATTCAGGATACATGCGAAATATCCGTTCGGGTCTTACCCGGCGTCCTGTGTTGTCGTCCTTGCCGGGCTCGTTCCATCGTAGAACACTTCTCACCCCGCGCCTTGCGCGAGCCGTAATCCGATCGGCAACGACTCCCCGAACAGCCGAGACTGCTCTTCCCCCTCCGCTTGCGTCACCTCCTCCACCATCTGCTTCCACGCCGGCGGACACGGGTGTGAGCGCAGCACCGCGAGTACCCGCGCCCGGGTCGCGTCTGAAAGGTCGACCGCCCGCAACCCGGTCAGCCGGGCGAGCTGGCTCAGGCAGAACAGCCAGCCGTTCCGCTCGCTCTCGTTGCCCGGCTCGAACGGCAGCAGCTCCTCGACCCATCCTCCCACGATTTCGGGGTGAACAACGGTGTTCAGCGGCCCGTACAGCTGCGCCCGGGCTCCGAGCCGGGTGAGTGCCCAGAACCCGTACACCGGGACGGGCGATTTCTTGCACTGCCTTAATACCGCAGCCCCGAGGGCTTCCTTGGTCTTGGCGTCGAGCCGTTCGAGGCTGGCGGCGGCCCGCCACATCTCCGCGTACTCGTTCGCCGGCGGCCGGGAGAACTGCTTCCCCTTGGCCGGCAGCAAGACCGGCCGGAGGCGGGCGAACAGGGCCTGCTGCAGCGCGGTGTTCAGTCCCCCACCCACCCGCCGCCACATGATCCAGTAATCCGCCCCGCCTTCGGGGACGGTCGGCTTCTTCGGACCGGTCGCCGCCCCGGCGGTCACGGCCCCGCTGGCCGCGGTGGTGATCAGCTTCCAGAGCGATTCCACCCGGTAGCGGTCGACCGGGTCGCCGAACCCGGGGCGGAGGCAAAACCCGACGAGGTTGTACCACCGGGAGAGATGGGCCGGCGATTTCGCCCGGCCGTCGGCGTGTTCTTCGAGGAACTCCCACAACCGGCGGATGAGCCCGGTCGGCCATTCCGCGCGTGAGGCTTCGAGGACCGTCTCGAGGAGCTTCGGCAGCTCTTGGGTGCTCACCGCCGGCCTGGCCACCGCCTCGGCCGCCGTCGCGGGCACCCCGAACACGGCGTCGATCAGGCCCGCGGCGAGCTGGACCCGTTCCTCGGGGAAGACGTCCACCACGGCCGCGGGCCGGTCCTCGGCCTCGTCCGCATCTCGGGGCGGGGCCTCGCGGAGCACGTCGCGGACGTTGAATTCCAGCCGCCAGCGGTTCCCCTCCTTCGACACGCAGTACAGCTCGAGCGTGCCGATCTCGGTATTCTTCGCGGCCAGGGTCACCGGTACCCTCTTCGCCCCGGTCCGCTTCCCGCCCCGCAACACGGTGTGCAGCGGCGGGAGCTGGAGTAGCGATTCCGGGGGCAGGTGGAGTATGTCGCCGGGCTTGTCGTCTCCGCGGACGGTGGACGTGTATAGCGGGAACAGGACCGGCTGCCCGAGGGCCAGTTCGAGTTCCGGCTTCGGCAGCCGAACCTCCTCGCCTTCCTGGAGTCGGCGGGGGACGACGCACAACACCGGAATTGCGGATTGCGGATTGCGGATTGCGGATTCCGAGCCCGAACCGGGTTCCGCATTCGCTTCCACCCCGATGTAGTACGACCGCGGGATGCCGCCCCCGATCCGCTTGCCGCCCGAGTGCCTGAGCCAGGCGAAGTACGCCGCCCCCCAGGCGACCGCGAGGTCGAGAGACGGGCTGGTGAGGACGAGCGGGGTCCACGGCCGGCCCGGCCGCTCGAACCACGGCCGCATCACCTCGACGATCCGGTCCTGGAGGACCTGCGGCTGGAACACCCCGCCGTTGAAGAGGATCGCGTCGACCGGCGCGTCCGGCGGGACGTGCTGGCGCAGGAAGGCGGCGAGGTGCTTGCTCACCGCCGGGTCGGAGACGTACGGCAGGCCCATCTCCTGGAGCCCGGCGCGGGCCCCGCGGGCGGGTTCGGCGGCGAACGGCACCTGCGGGAAGAACCCGTCGAAGAGCGCGGTCGTCACGTCGCCCGGGGTGATGTTCATCGACACCGTCCCGCCGACCACGGACCGCCCCTTCCCCATCACCGTGACCGGGAAGGTCGGTGGCGGGGGGGTGTCCAGCAGCGCTTCCTTGGCCGCCCGGCACGCCTGGACGAGCGCGCCGAACTGGGCCGCGTCGAGCTTCCCGCCGGGCAGCTTCCCTTCCACGGTCTTGGCGAGGGCGAGGTCCATGTTGTCGCCGCCGAGCAACAGGTGCTCGCCGACCGCGTCGCGGATGAAGGTGAGTTCCCCGTGCTCTTCCCCGGCCCGGATCAGGCTGAAGTCGCTCGTCCCGCCGCCCACGTCGACCACCAGGCACCGCATCCCGGGTTTGAGCTTCCCGGACTCGACCGGGGAGTGCGTGCCGAGCCAGGCGTAGAACGCGGCCTGCGGCTCCTCCAGTAAGGTGACGTGCTTCAGTCCGGCCTGTTTGGCGGCCTCGGCGGTCAGGTTCCGGGCCACGTCGTCGAAAGAGGCCGGGACGGTGATGACCACGTCCTGCTCTTCGAGCTTGTCTTCGGGCTTGCGGTTGGGAGCGGCGTTCCACGCCTCGACCAGATGCCGGAGGTAACGGGCGGACACCTCCAGCGGGGAGAGCCGCGGCACGTCCGGCGGCCCGGCCCACGGCAACAGCGGGGCGGTGCGGTCGACGCCGGGGTGGCACAGCCACGACTTCGCCGACGACACCAGCCGGCCGGGCACCTTCGCCCCGTGGTTCCGGGCGAACACCCCGACCGCCTCGTGCGGGTCCTTCTTCCAGGGCAGGTTGATCGACCCCGGGGCGAGATCGTGCGGGCCGGGCAGGTACAGGAACGATGGCAGGAGGTCCTGCGTGTCGACCTGTCCGGCGGCGACGACCTGCGGGACGTGGAACGTGTGCAGCTTCGGCCCGCCGGCCGCCCGCGCCGCAGTATCGACGTAGGCGAGCGCGGTGTTCGTGGTCCCGAGGTCGATTCCAACCAAGTAACGGGGCATATTCTTCAGGTCCTCAAGTCGTCAAGTCGCCCACAGCCCTCAGCCCGCCCGGCCGCCGAGCCTGCCCAGCCGCCCAGGGCTCCCGCCCTGGGCTAAGAACGAACGCCCCTCCGGGGCTAAGAGTCCGGAAGCCGCGGAGCGGCGGCCGTCTTTAGCCCAGGGCGGGAGCCCTGGGCGGGGCAATGCGGCGTCCGGGGGAGAATCGCCTCCGGGCCTGGGCTTTGGAGGCTTGAGGACTATGCTGCCCGCATGCCACGGGTTGTTTTAGGACTGGACATCGGCGGGGCGAACCTGAAGGCCGCGACGCCCGACAAGCGGGCGGTATCGGTCCCGTTCGCCCTCTGGAAGCAACCGGACAGGCTGCCGGCCGCTCTCGCCGAACTGGTGGGTCAGTTTCCGGACGCGGAGGAGTTGGCGGTCACGATGACCGGTGAATTGTGCGACTGCTTCGAAACGAAGCTGGACGGGGTAAACGCCATCCTGACCGCGGTGCTGAACGTGTCCCGCAGCCGCCCGGTGTGGGTCTGGAGCACGGACGGCAAATTCCTGAACACGGAAGAGGCCCGGCGGGACCACCTGAAGGTGGCCGCCGCCAACTGGCACGCCCTGGGGACGCTTGCGGGGCAGTACTCTCCGCACGGGCTCATCATGCTCGTGGACGTGGGGTCGACCACGACGGACATCATTCCGATCATCGACGGCACACCGGCGGCGACCGGGCGAACCGACCCCGAGCGACTGGCGAGCGAGGAGCTGGTGTACGTCGGCGTCCGGCGGACGCCGGTCTGCGCGATCGCCGGACCGGGAGTGGCGGCCGAGTTGTTCGCCACCACCCACGACGTCTACCTGCTTCTCGGGAAGGCTTCGCCCGACCCGGGCGATACCGAGACCGCGGACGGCCGCCCGGCGACCTGCGAAATGGCCCACGCCCGGCTGGCGCGGATGAAATGTAGCGACCCCGCACTGATGTCGGTGGAGCAGGCGACCGACTTCGCCGCGGAGATTCACAACCGGATTTTGGCGCGACTCGACTCCGCCTACCGTCGCGTCATAGGGGGGGAAGCCGTCGGCAGGCTCTCGCCGCAACAGCGGGTCGTTTCCCGGTTCGTCCTCTCGGGCAGCGGCGAGTTCCTCGCCCGGGAGTTCCTCCGGACTCTCCGGGCGGATAATCAACCCGTCATCTCATTGACCGACAAGCTGGGTGACCGTGTCGCGTCGTGTGCCCCAGCTTACGCGGTCGCGGTGCTCGCAGCCGAAGGCCGGCACCAGGACGGCGGCCGTATCACCAGGGGCTGGTGGCCGTGGAGCCGGTCGTGATCGTCGTGAAAGTCGGCGGGAGCCTGTACGGCCATCCCGGGCTCGGCCCGGGTCTGCGTGCGTTTCTCGACTCCCTTGCCCCGGCACCCGTGCTGCTCGTTCCCGGCGGCGGGCCGTTCGCGGACGCCGTCCGGACGCTCGACGCCGCCCATCAACTCGGTGAGGAATCCGCCCACTGGCTCGCCCTGAACGCGATGCGGACGGCCGGCGCGTTCCTCGGCGACCTGTTATGGCGCGAACCCCAGGCCGGGCAACCCCTCCCGGAAAACCGCATCACCATCCAAGACTGTTTGGCGTTCGCCGTCGACGACGAGAAACGCCCCGACCACCTCCCGCATTCCTGGGCGGTCACCAGCGATTCCATCGCTGCCCGGCTGGCGATCGCCGAACAAGCATGTCGTCTGATCCTGCTCAAGTCCGTCGATATTCCTCCCGGAACGCCGTGGGCCGAAGCCGCGAACCGTGGGTGGGTCGACCGACACTTTCCCGCGGTCGTTGCGGGGCAGAATCTTCGCGTCGAGGCAGTTCACTTTCGCAGGCGGCTCGACGGGCACGGTTCGGCCGCCCGGTGACCGGGCCCGCGCCGGCGGCGCTGGCCGGTCAACCCGCGCGGAACGACCCCGGGGGGCGGCGCGGAAGGCCCCCGGACCCGACCCGGGGCCTTCCGCGTTCCCGCTTGCCCCGGCCTGCGGTGTTACGGTTGTCCGCCCGCCCGGGACAGGTTATACTTGAACCACGCTCATGACTCCCGCACGCAAGCCAGAGACGGGCAAGGTCGGAATGACCGCTACCGACCTCGCACCTCGCGTGCTCGGTGGCTTCCGTGTGCTCGTCGTCGAGAGTGAGGAGGATTCGGCCGCGACTTTGACCGCGTTGCTCCGGCTCAACGGGTTCGACGCCCAGACCGCCCTGACCGGGGCCGCGGCCCTCAAGGCTGTCGCCGCCACCCAGCCCGGGGCCGTCGTCATCGACCTCGACCTCCCCGACGTCGACGCCTGCGACGTCATCCGCCGGGTCCTGACGAAGGCCGCCCCCCCGGTCGTGATCGTACTGACCGCGCACACCGACCCGGCGCACCGGCGGGCCGCCGCCGAGGCCGGGGCCGCCGAATACCTGCTCAAACCCGCCAAGCCGACGGAGCTGGTCCGTCTGATTCAACAGCACTGCCTTTCCTCTCCCGCCGACTGACCGGCCCGCCCGAACAGCCTCTTTCACCACCGTCCGGCCGCGGATAGACTTGGCTCATCCCCGCCAGAGATGCCGCCATGCCCACCCTTCCCCTGGGTCCCCTCCTCGCCCGCCGCGACCTCCTCCGGTTCGGGGCCGTCGCAACGGCCGCGTCCGCCGTCCCGGGGTGGGTGTCCGCCGCCGCCCGGTCCCCGGCCGCACACCCCGGCACCGCGAAGTCGGTGATCCTCCTCTGGATGGCGGGCGGGGTCACGCACATCGACTCGTTCGACCCCAAGCCCGACGCCCCCGCCGAGATCCGCGGGACGCTCAAGGCGATCCCCACGAAGTTGCCCGGCGTCCGGTTCACCGAGGTGATGTCGGACCTCGCCAAGCTCGCGGACCGACTCGCCCTGGTGCGGACGTTCGCGGCCGGGACCGACGACCACTTTGTCGGCCAGGCCCGGGCGCTTTCCGGCCGGCGGACGAACGCGGTCCAGATCACGACCGAGCCGAACGTCGGGGCGGTGGTGTCGAAGCTCCGGGGGTCGCGGGCCGGGTTCCCGGGCTATATCGCTGTGCCGGGCACGACCCGCCCCGGGCCGCCGCCGAAAAACATGTTCGTCGGCGGGTGGCTGGGCGAGCAGTACGCCCCATTTCCGACCGGTGGTCGGCCGCGGAACGAGGACTTCACCGCCCAGGTCCGCGAGTCGTCCGAGGAGGAGTTCAACCAGCAGGGGCTGAGCCCGTTCGCGGGGCTCGACGACTTCCGGCTCGCCGACCGGCGGGGCCTCCGCTCCCAGCTCGACGCCCGGCTCCGGGCGGTGGACGCGACCGCGGCGGTCGGCGACCAGTACCACGGGGCGTTCGACATGCTCCTGTCCGCGGCGGTCCGGCGGTCGCTCGACCTGTCGCGGGAGCCGGAGCGGGTCCGGGAGCGGTACGGGCGGACGAAGATCGGGGCCCGGTGCCTGCTCGCCCGCCGGCTGGTCGAGGCCGGGGCCGGCTTCGTCATGGTCGATTACGGCTACGACCCGGAATACGGCAACCTGTGGGACAACCACAACGCCCCGACCCAGAACCACCCGCCGATCTGCGAGATGGCGACCCGCCCGTACCACCTCGCCGGAGTGGACCGGGCCGCGGCCGCGCTGATCGAGGATCTTGAGGCCCGCGGCCTCCTGGGTGAGACGCTGGTGGTATTCCTGACGGAGTTCGGGCGGACGCCGAAGATCAACTCGAACGGCGGGCGGGACCACTGGGGCGCGGCCGGCTCGATCTTTTTCGCCGGCGGCGGGACGAACGGCGGCCGGGTGATCGGGGCGACGGACACCCGGGGGGCCTACCCGACGACCCCGGAGTACGGCGCGTGGCACGCGGCCGCGACGGTCTACGCCGCACTCGGCATCGACGCCGCGACCGTCCTGACCGACCGCGAGGGCCGGACGGTGCCGCTGCTCCCCGAAGGCCGGCCGATCCCGGGGGTGCTGTAAGCGAGACGGGTGTCGGGGCGTCAACCGAGACGGATGTTAGAGTCTATCCGGAAAGTTGGGGATGTCGGGAGTCGGCTTCGGTGTTACCCTTGTGTTCATCCCCCAACCCACGGATGGGCCTTAGATGGACAAGGTGTACCCGACCGACCTAACCGACGAGCAGTGGGCGATCCTCGAACCGTTGCTCCCGGCCGCCAAGCCCGGCGGTCGTCCGCGCACGGTCCCGCTCCGCCTGGTGCTCAACACCCTCTTCTACCTCAACAAGGCCGGGTGCCAGTGGGCGATGCTCCCCACGGATCTGGCCAAGCGGTCGACGGCCCACGACTACCTGAGTGCCTGGACGGCGGACGGGACGTGGCAGGCCGTTCTGGACGCCGTGCGGCGACAGGTGCGGGTGGCCGCGGGTCGGGAGCCCGAGCCGTCGAAGGCGGCGATCGATTCCCAGACCGTCAAGGGGAGTGAAGCGGGCGGGCCGCGGGGGTACGACGGGGGCAAGAAGATCAACGGCCGCAAGCGGCATTTGGTCGTGGATTCCATGGGCTTGTTGCTGGTCGTGCTGGTCACCGGGGCGAACCTCGACGACGGCACCCACGCCCCACAGGTGCTGGCCAAACTGACGGCCGCACACACCAGCCGGCTCGACGAGATTCGGGGGGACGGCAAGTACAACAACCGGACGTTGGACCGCTACCTGAGCCGTTCCCAGGCGAAGTACAAGCTCACGGTCGTCGAGCGACCGCCCGGGGCGAAGGGTCTGGTGCTCCTGCCGTACCGCTGGGTCGTCGAGCGGACGAATGCGTGGACCGGGAAGTACCGGCGCAACAGCAAGGACTACGAGCGGAAGACGGAGGTGGCCGAGACGATGGTTCGGGCGACCATGATTCACCTCATGCTCAATCGCCTCTCGCCGGACTCGGGCAAAACTCAGGCCAAGTTTCGATATACGCGAAAACCCCTGCAAAAGGCAGCATAAGTTTCCGGATAGACTCTAAGCGGTTGCCTTTCCGGGATTGCCGATAGTCTGGAGCCGCGGAGCGGCGCCGGCCGGTAGCCCGGGGTGAAACCCCGGGTGGACTCCCGAACGGAAAGACGGGCCGGGGGAATCGCAGGTTCGGAACCCCGAGGCGGGCAGGAAATGCGTCCGCCCGCCAGGGATTTTATCCTGTCTGTTACCCGGATCTTGTTAATCTAGGCAAGTAGCAGGTCAGGAGTTATACCGGGCCGGACATGGTCCTTACGGGCAGGATGCCTATGGCTGCGTCTCCGTCGTCGAATCGGCGCTGGGTCGAGGACGAGTTCACCGGGGTTTCGCTCGGCGACCGTCGGCGGGACGC
>JAQGHQ010000405.1 GCA_028288765.1 Gemmataceae bacterium
ACACGCCCGCACCACGTCCGCCAGTTCCCAGGCCGGTCGGTCCATGACCGGGGGGTGTACCCGACTCCCCGAGCAATTCCAACGGGGACCGGATCCGGCCGAGCCGTTCGGCCCGCAGGTGGAGGTAAAGCCGGTTGCGATGTCAAACCCGGCCCCGACCGTTGAAATGCTCCATGTTCGGGGGAGTAAACCGAGCCGGGTGGCTGCGAAGTCCGGCGGGTGCCGTCCGGGATCACGAACCCGCCCGTCAGCCCCGATGCCGCGGGTGAGCACAGTCTGGACCAACCCTCGCTTGACACGCCGGGCCGCCTCGACCGCCGCCTGGGTCCGCTCGATCGCCGCGTCGGCCGCGTCCAGGACTCGGGCAATCGCTTTCTGCTCAGGTAATGGCGGGTGGGGGAGCTTCAATGCGGCCAACTGGGGTTTGTTGATGTTCGGGAACGTTGTCCCGGCCCCAGAGGCGGCATTCAGAATTCGAGGGGAGAGCCGCGCCAGGATATGGCGGAGGAAATCCGGATCGCTGATCCCAGGCTTCGGGGTGACGGCCGCCACTCCCCGTCCGATGCAATATCTCCTGTCCGCAATGTTCATTCGGCCAGTGGTATTGCCTCGAACGCAGATCAAGACATCCCCGGGCTTGCAAACCCGTGTCGGGGCCGTAGTCCACTTGACCGGTATGGGGGATCGGGAACCGTACTCGGCTGGTCCGTTGATGAGGGGGAGGCCACTGCAGTTGTCGTTGTAGCTTTCCCCAGGAGGCGAGTTGCCCATCAGCAATTCAGCCACCTCAGCTAACGTCCTCTCGGAAAGGGTTTTAGGTTCCATATCCCACCCCCCGAAGCAATTCCCGCAGGGTCTTCTCAGCCTTCTGGCGGGCCTTCTCGGCATCGTCCAGCTCGCGCAGGGCCTCGGCCACGTCGATCGGCTCCTCGGGCTCGAACGTGTCCACATACCGGGGGATGTTCAGGTTGAACTCGTTCTCCTCGATCTCGGTCCCGTCGACCACCCGGGCATGCTTCGCCAGCTCGGCCGGGTTGGCGTAGAGCTTGGCGAGTTCGACCACCGTCGCATCGATCGCCGCCAGGTCCTCGGCCGCTTGCTTTTCGCCTTCGGCGATCCGCTGGTTGTGTTCCGCTTCCGCCTTTTGCCGCGCCTTCGACACCCGGGTGTCCAGTTCGCCCCCCTTCCCCGCGGACCTCGGCGGCCCCCACTTCGCCGCGAACTCCTCCCGGATGCGGCCAATTTCCTCGTCCCGGTTCGCCTCGATGTGCTTCTTGAGCCGGGCGGCCTCCTGCTTCGCCACCTTGGCGGCCCTCTTCGGCTCGCGTCGGCGATGGCCCGGGTGGCTTTTGTCAGCTCCTCGCCGTGGTTTCCGGCGGAGTTGACGACGTCCGCCCAGTGGCATTCGTCCGGGATAGTGAACCGGTGGATGTCGGCATCCGCGAGGAGCCGTTTCCGCTGAGCGGGAGTGAAGGGTGTGGGGCGGTCCTTCTCCAATTCCCGGATGCGCTCCTCGGCCTCCTGGTCCCACTGGTCGGAGAGCCGTTTGAAGAACAGCAGGGAGAGGATGTACGTCTTGTAATCCTGCCCGGCGGTCCGACCGCGGAGGATGTCGGCCGCGCCCCACAGGTGTGCTTCGAGCTGCTGGAGGGTGAGTTTTGGCATGGGGCGGGACCCGATCCGTGGGCCTGTCCTTCGGGGCGAGTCGCTATCGTAGGCCGAGCGGCGGAGGGGTGCAATGGCCTGTCAGATCGGGCCGGTAGAAAGGGTTGCCTCGCTTCAGGAATTAGCCTGGTGAGGGTAAACCGGGTGGGAGACGCAGCCACGGATACTCGGTTGTTCCCGGCACCCCGCCCCGAACCCATACCTCATAACGCTCCGGGAGGCACCTTCCACACGGCCGATATCCCGCGACAATCGCAGCGGCCTCGTCGGCGAAGAAGACCCGATGTTGGGCATAGACATTTCCTCTGGCAAGCGCTGCGAGGGCACCGACGATCGGGCGGCACGGTTTACTGTACTCGACCGACCCAATCCGCGTTCCGACCGGTCAGAGCGGCGAGGCCCGACCTGTAGCGGGTAGCGCACATCACTTCCGTCTTTGCTGGGAGCTATTTTGGGGGGCTGTCCGACCCTGGTCGAGACATCAACCGGGCACGAAATTCGTTGCCAGCAGCCCGTAGCGCGGGTACTCTGTGACCTCACAGCCGATTCGTGTTCCCAGAGGCGTTCATCTGGGAAAGATCGGTCCAAAAGAGGAGCGACCATGCGGGTGATCGGTTTGTTTCTGAGTGGGCTGTGGCTCGCGATGTTCGCGACTGGAGTGGCGGCCGACGACAAGAGAGACATTGACTCAGCGGTTGTAAAAGCGTGGACGGCGAAAGAGTTCGCGACCGGGGAGATCGGCTTCAACTGGGACTCCGGCTACTGGAGGTATCAAGGGAACGGAGCATTCATGTGGCATTCACTACCGTCGTTCCAAGGCGAAAGTCTTAAGCTCACGGACGAGACCTTCAAAGATCTCTTGGCACCTGACAAACCGTTCGGAATTAGTTTCGGCGCACAGTTAAACGTGACCGATGCAGGCCTCGCACGCCTGAAGCAGTTCAAACACCTCGCATATTTGGACCTGAAAGGTGTTCGAAAGGTGACCGACGACGGGCTGTTACAGTTGAAAGAGTTGAAGAACCTCTCGCACCTCGCGATGCCCATGTGGGTGAAGGACGCGGGGTTCGCGCACCTCAAAGACTTCGATGCCCTTTGGAGTCTCGACGCTGGGAGCACAAAGCTGACTGACGATGGTGTGGCGCATTTGAAGGAGTTGAAGAAGCTCGTCTACCTGAGAGTGGCAAATACCAAAATCACCGACAAAGGCTTAAATCACCTGAAAGGGTTGGACAACTTGGTATCGCTCGATATTGGTGCCGAGGGGATCACGGACGATGGGCTCGCCGAGTTAAAGGCGCTAAAAAAGCTTCGCTTTCTCCACCTCAACGACACGCAAATCACCAACGCCGGGCTGGTTCACCTCAAGGCGTTCGAGGAACTGGAGAGCCTCGATCTAAGGTGCAAAGGCATATCGGACGCCGGGTTATTGCATTTGGCTGGCATCAAAACCCTTCGCTACTTGGATCTCCAGAGCACCAAGGTGACGGAGGAGGGCATTGCGGAGTTGCAGAAGACTCTCCCGAACTGTCGAGTCAGCCGTTCAGTCCGCCCCAAGTGAGACGACGCCGGCCTGCTTGATGCGATCGGCCGAAGTGCCGGGAGAACCGGACGAGGCAGCCCACGTACGTCTCGATGGTCCTGGGGGAGTAGTTGCGCAGACGCAGGTCGTCGATCAGGCGTTGCCGGAGCGGGGTCATGGGAGTCTCTCCACGATGGGGAACGGGAAGGGCGTTCTCAATCGTGAAGAAAGGGAATTGCGTGCGCCAGATGCCGATGCGAATTGGAAGGGGAGAAATGGGCTGATACAGAAATAGAGGTGGGGCTAACCGCGTGCTGACGCTCTGAGTTCGGACAATTTCATGGGATCGTAGGACTATCCCCATTCTCGCATGAAGAAGTTCAAGATGCCCCAACGCATCCCAAACATCCAGTCCAGCTACGATCGGGTCGCCGAGGAGTACGCCTGCAGAATCTCCGGCGAGCTGGAGCACAAGCCGCTCGACCGACTGTTACTGGACGCCTTCGCCGAACGGGTACGGGCCAGCGGCCCCGCCTGCGACCTGGGCTGCGGCCCCGGGCACGTGACCCGGTATCTCCACGAACGAGGCGTCTCCGCCACCGGGATCGACCTTTCACCGGGCATGGTGGACGCCGCCCGCAGGCGGAATCCCGAGATCGAGTTCACCCAGGGTGACATGCTGTCCTTGCCCACGGCAGATGCGTCCCTCGCCGGCATCGTCGCGTTCTACTCCCTGATCCACTTCTCCTGCCCCGAATTCGTCGCGGCCCTCCTTGAGATGAGGCGGGTGCTCCGCCCCGGGGGATTGGTTCTCCTCGCCTTCCACATCGGGGATCAACCGGTTCACTTGGACGAGTGGTGGGGGCAGCCGGTGTCGCTCGACTTCGAGTTCTTCCGCACCGAGGAGGTGACGGGCATGTTGCTCCAAGCTGGCTTCACCGTCTTGGAGTCCCTCGAGCGGGATCCGTACCCGGGCGTCGAGCACCCCAGCCGGCGGGCCTATCTCCTTGCCGAGCCGCGACCGTGAAACGAAAAGAGGACCGCCCTGACAGACGCCGCATACCGTGCAAGACATCCTGGAGGAGGCTTTGGAGCCATGGCTTCAGGACCGCGGCTATTTGAAGTGACCGACGACTTTTGGAAGAACCGGTTCCACTGGTGCGCCTTGGCAGCCGGGTTCCTCGCCGCAGCCGAGGGGCGACCAGACGACGACGAGTACATCAAGAAACTCGCCTACGAGTTCTACGAGACCGGGGCGTTTCGCGATCGGGTTCCCCGGCGAGAGTTCACCGAGGAGCCAGCTCCGCCTTCTCCGCTCGATCCTCACGCAGGCGCCCCCGATTCGGGGTCTTGATGGCCGCTTTCCGCGAAGCATTACATGCCGATTTGACACTGTTTTTAGGCCGTGCTAACGTCGCGAACTGCTGGACGTAATCCGCCACCACGACAGTTGCTTCGAAATCGTCAAGGGCGTCGGCCAGGTGCTCGGCTGTGAACGGCGGGTCGAGGAAGGCCAGCCGTCCGAGCAGCCCGGCGTGGAGGGCCAGGGCCTCCTTCACCCGCTTTTTCTCCCCCGGGGCGTACGTTTTGTCCGTGACGTTCCCGACCGGAACCCCGGCCAGTCGGGCGGCCACCTTGGCGAGCAGGTCGGCCGGGCTCATCTCGACGTTCCCGACCACCGCCCGGAGATCCGGGTGGTGCTGGAGGACCCCGGCCACGAGCTGCATCACCAGGGCCGTCTTCCCGGCCCCCGGCGGGGCCCCGATCAGCACAACCCGCCCGGGCCGGACGTCCAGGGTGTCGAACGGCGGGCCGGGGTTGTACCGTGGCGGGGGCGGGGCGTCCGGGTCGAACGCCGGGGACGTCGCGACGTCCGCCGCGGTGGTAAACTTCGCGGTCACCCGCCCGCTCACCCGGCGGGCGGTGTAGCAGTAACTCTGGCCGCCCCGCTGCTCCCAGCTCATGCGACACCTCTCTCCTACACTCTACCCGCTACCTTGGGCAACACCCCGCCGGGTGCCCCGCTCACCCTCTGCGCGGCGGAGGCAGGCCCCGTCACTCAGTCGACTGGTGGGCTGATTCTGGTCTGCGGCGGTCGCATCAGCGGGCCGCCGCTTATGGTCCCTTATGGGATAGGGGCAATCCATTGCCCCAGCGGAAGCAGTGCCATTGCCCCCTACAAGGTGCAATCAGTTGCACCCTACTTTCCCCCGCCCGGGTTCACACCGCGGACCTTGTAGACCGACGCCGAAGTCCCAATCCGTCCCTGGCGGACCACCTTGATCAGCCGTTTCGCCACCAGCCCGGCCACCGCGTACTTGACCATCCGTAGCCGGTAGCCCGACCGACGGGCGAGATCCGATTCCCCCGTCTGAACCAGCCCGTTCGGCTTGGTGTCCCGCCACAGGATCAACCAGATCGCGATCTCGGACGGCTTAAGATCCTTAAGCGTGACGTCGATGAACCCGTTGATCTCCGCGAATCGACCTCGCGTCTGCTTCCGGGCCGTGGGTCGGGCGGTCGGTGCCGGATCGACGGGGGGAAGCATCCCGGCCCCGGCCAACCCTCCAAACGATGCGCGGCCGGTTCCCCCGGTCACCACTCACCCCCTTCGGCCTCTCCGTTCTGCCGGCCCCACACGTCCCGGACGGCGGCCGACAGCTTGCCCCCGTCCGGGCGGTCCCCGGCCGGGTCGAACCGCTGGACGGCCCCGGTGAAGCGAAGGGGGATGTCGAGGGCCTCCCCGTGTCGGCTCTTGACGTGCTTGAGGGTTACCCCGGTCGGGTCGTCGGGGTCGTCCCGGACGAGCAGGTAAGCGTCGTCCGCCCCGTACTCCAGCTCGCTCGACTCCCGGAAGCTGGCGAGGGTCAGGCCGGCGTACCCGCTTCTGCCCTTCTCGTCCCGCTGACGACCGACCGCGGCGACAACGATGACCGCCACCCCGCAGTCGGCCATCCCCCGGACGTACTCCATCACCGCGTCGACCGCCGCCTTCTTGTGGGCGTGCTCCCCGGGCGGGGCGAACCGCTGCGCGTAATCCATCACGATCAGGTCGGCCCCGGTCTCGTCGCCGGACCGGGCGAGGTTCTCCACCGTCCACGGCGGCCGGGCGAACGTCAGGCGGTCGGCCAGCCCGTCGAGGGCGTGTAGTCCGGCCCCGATGCGGTCCGCGTGCTCGGGCTTGATCGTGCGATAGCGGATCGTCCGGAGGTCGATCCCGGAGAGCCGGGCGAGCTGCCGGTCGAGGAGCGCCGCCGGAGCCATCTCGACGTTCGCGACCAGCGCCTTGATGGTCGGGGTGAGCCGGAGGGCGTCGATCACCAGCTGCATCAGGAACGCGGTCTTTCCCACGCCCGGCGGGCCGCCGAGGAGGGTGACGAGCCCCGGCCCGATCTCGATCCGGGCGAGGTCGCCCTCGCCGGCCGGGAAGAAGGTGGGGGGCCGGCCGGATAGCACATCCGCCCGCCAGCCGCCGAGCAGATCGGACAGGGGGGTGTACTGGGGGTTCATGCCGCACCCCCTTGCGACCGCTGGCTCCGCGCGTACTCGATCCCGCACCGGATCTGCCGTTCCACCTCGGCCGGGGCCAACCCGGTGTCGAGGGCCGGCTCGGTCAGCAGGGCGTGGATCAGGGTGTCGAGCCCGTGCGCCGCAGCGATCTCCGCCATGTCGGCCGCCGCCCGGAACAGCCGGGGGTGGCGTTCCCCCTCCTCCGCCCCGTCGTGAAGGAACTCGACGGTCGCGCGCTGCAGCCGACCGGGGTGCGGACGCCCACCCTGCGCACTTCTTTTTTGAGCCTCGGCGGCCGCCTCTCCCCAATCGACTTCCAGCTCGGTAACCAATTCACCGACCGGGGGAACCTCGAACGGGACGGGCTCTCGGGCCAGCTCGGCGATCCTCCCGACGGGCAGCTTCATCAGCTCGTCGTAGACCAGGCGGCGCTTGTGGAGTCCGGTCTTCGGGTGCCGGGAGTTCGGGGCGCGGAAGCACCGGACCCGGTCGTACACCCCCGTATCGATCCGGACTCCGGCCCCGGCCGCGAGACCCTCGGCCAGCCGCCGAGCGGTCTGGTGGAAGACCGGGGACGGGTCCGGGTTGTGGGGGAGTGGAACCCCCACGTGAAACCCCTTTCCGCCGGAGAAGAAGGTCAGGACGTCATCGTCGTCCAG
>JAQGHQ010000435.1 GCA_028288765.1 Gemmataceae bacterium
AGGGCGGCCCAGATCTGCACCCCGGACCGCCGCCGGCCGCGGGGCCGGCCGAACACGGCGTCGACCCCATCCGCTTCGAACCGGGCCTTCCACCGACTGATGGTCCCGAGCGAGCAGAACAGGACGGTCCGAATCGTCGCCCACGGGTGGCCGTCGGCCAACAGGAGCAGGAGGTGGGCCCGGTGTTGGACGTCAGGGTCGTTCGACCGGCGATAGTGGTCGAGCAGGTCCTGGCGTTGAGCTGTGGTCAGTTGGAGACGGGTCATGGGTCGGCCCACCGACGATCGGGCGGCACCGATTACTGTACTCGACCGACTCTTCCGTGCCCCGCCCGGGCCGTTCCCGCGAAGCCCGCCGGGGAGTGGAGGGCGGACATCACTTCCGTCTTTGCTGGGAGGTATCTAGCTCATCCGGCGGCCTTACTCAGTGCTGCCCGCAGGTAGTCGGCCGACTGCGAAAGGTGCTGGTAGGTCTTCGCGACCATGGACGGATCGCGATGGCCCATCAGCACCGCACAGGTCAACGCGTCCACGCCGCCCTTGAGCATCCGGTCGAGCCACGAGTGGCGGAAGTGGTAGAGGCAGAACTTCGGGGCGAGCTTCGCGGCCATCGCCTGCCGCACCTTCAGCCGGGCCTCGTCCCGGAGTTCCTGCGGGGTCTTCTCCCGGCCGTCGGTGCGGTGGGCCTTGAGCGTCCGGAGCTTCGCGGAGATGTCGTCCTCGCCCGGCTCAACCCCCTCGGCCTTCATCCGGGCGAACCCGAGCCGGTGGCGGAGGCGGACCCACTCGCAGTTGACCGAGCTGTTGGTCCACGCCCCGCCGCTCGCGTTCCGGAAGAGCCGCCCGGTCGGGTGCTCGGCCGCGAGCCGCGCGACGACCGCGACGGCCTTGTCGGTGAGGTAGATGACTCGCGGCCACTTGTCGACCTTCGCCTCCTCGGGCGGGAAGACGATGCGCTTCCCCGCCGGGTCGTAGTGCCGGGCCTCGGCCTTCAGGAACTCCTGCGGCCGGGCACCGACCTCCCAGGCGACGGTGACGAGGTCGCGAAACTGCTGCCCCGGGATATTCGGGAGGATCACCTCCCGGTACTGCTCGGGGGTGATGACGACGGTGCGGCGCGTGGCCCCGGGCTTCTGGTAGTCGCAGACGAGCGAGTGCGGGATGCGGCCGGTCTTCTCGCCCCACCGCATGAGCCGCTGGACGGCCTGCCACACGGTCCGGACCGTCCCCCTCTTCCAGTTCGGGTGGAGGGCGACCCACCGCTCGACGTGCAGGGGCTTGATCTCGTCTGCGGGGAAGTCGTCCCCGAGGTGCGAGACGAGCGGGTCGAGCTTCTCGCGGTAGAACCCGCGGGTCTTCTCGGCCCGGTCCTTGAAGGCGGACTGCAGGAACTCGGCGTAGAGGCGGCCGAGGGTGTAGGCGGCGGGAAGGCCGGGGGTGACGAACCTCGCCGCCTTCTTCCGGGCGGCCATCAGCTCGTGATACCGCTCGAACGCCTCGGACTCGGACTCGGCCAGGCGGACCTGCTTGCCGTCGAGTTGGACGTACCAGGCGGCGTGGGACTTCTTGAAAAACGGCTTACGGAACTTGGCCACGGGAGGAACCTCATCGGGGACCACGGTTGATCCACCGCTCGCGGGCCGATGAGGTTCGTGAGTTGCGGCCCTCGGCGGTGTTGCAGCACCGCCGGGGGTTTTTCGCTTTCGCGGACAGGATTCGCGGACAGAACGCTTCGAGTCGTCGTAAGTCTAGTACACCCAGAAGGATTCGAACCTTCAACCTTCGGTTCCGTAGATCGAAGCTCTCGGCTTGGTCAAGAAGTGGTGTTCCGTCCCGTTTGCGTCCGCAAACGGGACGGAACGGTACTTTCCGAGGAAAGCTCCACATACTGGCGTCCTTGCAGTCGGGACTTAGGCGTTGCGAAGAATGAAGGCTGGTAATCGTTCACACCCCGCGCGGTTGACCTGGTACGGTCGGGATGATTTGGTATCGCTGGGGGCATGACGCGAACCGCCTCCGGCCGCCTCCCGCCGGAACTCGGTGACCAGATGACCCCCGCCGTGCGGGCGTTCGTCGCGTCCTTGTTCGCCCGGATCGATCAGCTCGCGGCCGAGGTCCGGGACCTCCGCCAACAACTCGCTCGGGCGTCGGTCCGGGTGACCCCACAGAACTCGTCCGTCCCGCCCAGCACCCAGCACCCGCACGCCAAGCCGACCCCGAACCGGGCCTGGTCGCGCAAGACCCGGGGTGGGCAGCCGGGCCATCCGAAACATGCCCGCCCCCTGATCCCCGTCGACGCGAGCGCGCAGGTGGTCCGGTGTGTGCCCACGACCTGCCGCGCCTGCCGGGCGCCCCTCACCGGCGCGGACCCGACCCCGCTCCGGCATCAGGTCTGGGACTTGCCCGAGATCCGGCCGGTGGTCCGCGAGTACCAACGCCACCGGCTCACCTGTACGTGCGGGACGACCACCTGCGGCCGGCTCCCGGCCGGGGTGCCGGACGGCCAATCCGGGCCCCGGTTGGTCGCCTTCGCCGGCCTGCTGATGGGCCACTTCCGCCAGAGCAAGCGGCGGACCGCGTTGTTCCTCG
>JAQGHQ010000491.1 GCA_028288765.1 Gemmataceae bacterium
AGGGCGGCCCGTCCCCGGTCGAAGTTCGCCCAGGCCGAGGCGTGAACCCAAATCAGCCTGCCGACGACCCCGAGGAGCGCCAGGAGGAGACACAGCACAGCTGCCTGCCGGCGGCGGGCTCGCCCGCGGGCGGGGCTCGCGGTCGACATGATCGAACGGACTCCGGAGGAAGACGGCCTCTCGAGGCCGCGTCCTCGAGTACTATCGCATACCCGCCGATCGGTCGTCAAGCACCCGCGGGGATATGTTCGTGAGCCGGGCGAGGGATCGGGTGCCGGGCACGGGCCGCCTTGAACGCACGACGCCCGCCCGGCACTCACAGGAGATCGGGGACCGGTTTCCCTTTCCGGGCATAGCTCGATCGGCCGGCCGTCCCTGGCGCGATACCACGAGTTCAAGTTGATCCCGAGGATGGTGTAGATCGTCGCCGCGAGGTCCTGCGGGCTGACCGGGCTGTCGGTCACCTACTCGCCCAGGGCGGGCCCGGACGAACACCTTGGCGATCGATCACAGGCAGCACAGGAACGTCCCATATACGAAGTGAGCCGCGTCCACGAAGAGGAAAAACGCCTTGAAAACCGGGGTAGGGCTGGGGTTTTGGCAGAGCTCTAACGAACCGGCCGGGGTGACGGGGCGAGTTCCCGGATCGCAGCCCAGCCTCCAGTCTGGAAGTATGGTTTGAACGCTTGCTGGCCGGGATACTTTAGGAGTCCCCGGTTCGCGTACAGCCGGACCCCGATGTCCTCCGCTTCGACCAGGAACCGGACCCGTGCGGTCGGGTCGTGGTACTTGCCGCCGAGAATCATCATGATCGCCGCCGGCCGGTCCTGCCACCGATGACGCGCCCGGTAGACGACACCCACGCCGCCGCGGCCGATCTCAATCAAGTGATCGTACCCGGGAAGGGCAGGTAGCACCTCCGGTCGAGCTGCCGACGAAGGCGGTGCGGACCAGTCCTCGCGACACACATGGTCAGTTGTCCGGGCCAGATCGACGGGCGGCTGGTGGTCGGTTGTTCGGGCCAGGTCCACCGCCGGCTGGAGGTCGATCGGGTCGTGGAGCGTAATCGGCGTCCTCGGCGGCCGTGAGGGGACTGCTCGATGTTACTCGAGCAGCCGGACGACGGGCACATGAAACCCTGGTAACTACTTGCCCCGAGGTGGGCAGGCGGGCACACTGCCGCCATGCCCCTTTTCGGCACCTACACCCACGACAGGCGGCTACCCTGACCCGGGTTCGCGGCCGGTCGAGCCGGGCCGGGGCCGGCCTCCTGGTGAACGCGGTGATGGTCCGGGCGATCCGGACGGAGAGCGCGGCCGCCCCTCCCCGAGAGGAACACTCCTCGAACTCGATGCGCGCGACTCGCGCGCGAGTTTTCACCTCGAACGACACTCAACTGCCTGATAATCAAGGGCTTGCGAAGATCTGACGGACTTGCGCGTATAGCCCGAGGGCTGAGTTCGAATCCCTCTCGGGGTCCGAGAGAAACACCTCGCGCTCGCGCCGAGAGTTAACCTCCGGGTGGAAATAGGGGGGCCAAAAAAACTTCCACCCGCCGGTTAACACTCGGCGCGAGGGCGCGACACCCGATTGCATCGCAGAGCCGCACCAGGCGGGTGAGGGCGAGCGGGCGTACACCTCGGTGGTCGAGATGCTACCCAACTAATCGGAGAGCCATACGCGGCTCGCCGAGATCCGCGAGAAGCAGAACCGCTGGCCCGAGGCCATCGCGCGCTGGGAACGGGTGGCCGCGATCCGCGCCCCGGAACCCACGGGCCTTCTGAAAATAGATACCTCCCGCCAACGGCGGAAGTGAGAGGATGGATGCAACTGCGAGTCAGTGACGGTTCCGAACCCGGCGACGGGGGGCTGCCACCGCTACCCCGTGGAGGACTCGCCCCGAGCCGCCGACGGGCCCGCTGACGTACACCCCGTCCGACTTGACCGGAGCCGTGCCACCCACCCAGCCGCCCGGCTTGTCGTAACAGGGTCGCTTTATCTGGTAGGCTTCTTCCCGCCCGCGTCCCGGGCGGACACCCCGTCCGCGATACCGAGGAGGGCCATGACCTTGATGAACGGCGATCGCTGCCCGGCCGCCCAGGCCCGGGCGTCCTCCCCGCCCCCGGCCTCCGAAACCCGGGAGGCGACCTGGCGGACCACGCTACCCTTGATGAGGGCCCACGCCGGGACCAGGGTGGTGACACTCCCCTGGTTCTCCTCGCCCTCGGGGAAGCCGTCGGCCGCCTTCATCGCCTGACCGAGTGTCACCCGGGCCGCCCTCAGGTTCCCCGCGTTGGCCTGGGCCCGAGCCACGTCGAGCAGCACCCAACAGCGTGACCTGTCGCTTTCCATACCTCGCGCCGTCTCGAGCGCGCCCGTCACGTCCCCCGCCTTGACCTGGACGCCCGCCCGGGCGGCGGCGATGTCGTCCAGGATGTCCGCCTTCCCGGCCCCCGGGAGCGAGACGGCGATGTCCCGGGCGGCCGCAAACGTCTTCTCCGCGCCCGCCCGGTCGTTCCCGCCCGCCTGGGCCTCGGCGAGCCCGACCAACGCCCGGGCCCGGTCGGCGTCGTCCGGGATGTCCCGGAGGGTCTTGAGCGACCCCGGCGTGTCCCCCTGTTTCGCCTGCTCGACGGCGATGTGCCGCAGGGCGTAGGCCCGGTCGGGGTATCCACTCTCCGTGTCGAAGTCGAGCGCGGCGGCGGCCCGGAGGGCACCCGCGACGTCCCCGATCCGGGCCTGCCGGACCGCGTTCTCGGCCCGGGCGCCGTTCCGGTTCTTGGCGTCCGCGAGGGTCGCGTCGTTGAGCCGGAGGGCCTCCCGGAGGCTCGCGGCGGCGGCCGCCCGGTCCCCCTTCCTCGCCTGGGCCAGGGCGAGTTCCTCCAGGACGCCCGCCCGCGACAGGGGCTGGTGCTTGAGGGCGTCCGCGGTCTCCCGGGAGGCTTCGACGTCGCCCGCCCGGGCCTCGGCCCGCCCCGCGGCCTCGATCGCGCCGTCCTTCTGGTCGTCGGTGATCGCCGCTGCGGTCTTCCGCGCCCCCAGGATATCGCCCGCCTCCGCCTGCTGGGCGGCGAGGAGGAAGAGGAGGTGGTTGCGGTGGGACTCGCCGTGGAACTTGCCGGCGATCGCGGTCGCCTCCTCGACATCGCCGAGCCGGAGCCGGGTGGTGGCGATCTCGCGGAGGGCCATCCCTCGCGGGGTGTCCCCTTCAAGGGCGTCTGCGAGCGCGAGGGACTGGCGGAGAGTTTCCCGGGCGCTGTCCGTGTCCCCGGCCCCGGCCTGTCCCTGTGCGACGCGGATGAGGAGGACGACCCGCTCCGTCTTGTTCTCGATCCCCTTGACCGCGTCGAGCACGGCCGGGTAGGGGCTCCGCGGCCCCGCCCCCGTCGGCCCTTCGGCGGGCGGCTGGGCCGCCTTCGGGGGATCACCCGCCCCGGCCTTGGCCGGTTGTCCCCGGAGGTAGGAAAGGCTCCCCACCCCGACGACCGCGAGACCGGCCGCGAATAGCACCGCCACGGCGGTCTTCACCTTCGCCACGAACATGGCACCCACCACCCTTCTTGAGAGCGTCTCGACCTCGGCCGGGATGACCCCGGCCGGCACCACGTTTCCCCCCGCGACGACCGCCGCGGCCTTGAGCATCGGGGCGGCGAGCCGCCCCGGCACGGCGGCCGCGACGGCACCCCCGGTCAGCACGAC
>JAQGHQ010000502.1 GCA_028288765.1 Gemmataceae bacterium
CCCGGAGGGGTTGTAGTCCACAGCCCAGGGTCGCGCTTCGCGCACCCGGGGTCGGGGAATCTCGCTCCGGGAGGCGGCCGGAGACGAGTTGTTCGACCTCGATCGACCGCCACCCCGGGTGCGCGAAGCGCGACCCTGGGCTGTGGACTACAACCCCTCCGGGGTAAAGCGGGGCATAGCCGGTGCTGTTCTCCTTGGCTGAGCGGTGTTTATACCAATCTGGGTAATGCATAGCGCAGAGCATGGGAACGAGGGCAGGGATGAGGGTCTTGCCTGCGGGCGGGTCAACCCTTGTGCCCGGCCTTTTGTTTCTGCGGCTCCGCCGGCGCATCGGCCGGCTGCGCCGGCTGGGCCTCCGGCTCGCGCTCGACAATCAGCTCGCCCATGTCCTCCGGGTCGAGCCCCTTACCGACGAGCTTCTCGACCAGCCGCCGGTGGAGCTGTTCGTGCTCGATCGGGAGGGCGTCGGGGTCGGAGTCGAGTTTCACGATGATGTTCTGCTTGCCGGTGTTCGGGTCCCGGCGGAGCATGATAATCATTTCGGCCATGTTTCACGCATCTCCGTTGTCGATCTCGACGATCAATTCACCCGCGTCCACGGCATCGAATCCTTTGCCAAATATTTTCTCGATCAAACGCGCCCGGAGTTCTACAGGTTCGAACGGTGGTTCGTGACGTTCGCGTCGGACGAGAATGTTCTGCTTCCCGGTCTTGGGGTCCCGCCGGAGAGAGATCACCATTTAACTGTCTCCGTTCGCGCTGTCCGTCGGCGTCCGACCTACCGCCTGTTTTTCCTTCTCGGCCTGGGCTTGCTTGGGGCCGTCGAGAGGCGGTACCGCTGGGCCGGGGGCACCAACATCTTTCGGGTACTTGGCCCGGAGGTCGGCGATGATCTGCGCCACCCGTTCGCCCTCGATCGTCTTCTTCTCGAGGAGCTCGTCCCGCAACCGGATCAGGTCATCCTTGTGCTTCGCCAGGATGGCCGCGGCCCGGGCCTGGCACTCGACGATCAGGGTGTTCACCTGCCGGTCGATCGCCTCGGCCTGCGACCCGGACAGAACCTCCCGGCGGCCGTCCTTGTCCCGGAACGTCCGGAGCGGGGCGGCCAGACTGCTCATCCCGAGGGTGTCCACGAAGATGCTGGCGAGTTCGGTCGCCCGGGCCAGGTCGGACCGGGGGTTCCCGAACCCGCTCGCGCCGGTGGACACGTCGCCTGTCAGGAGCCGTTCGGCTTCGATCCCGCCGTAGAGGACCGTGAGGATGTCCAACAGCTCGTTCCGGCTGTGCCCGATCCGCCGCTTGTCGTGCTTGAACGCGGTGAAGAACGGCGACCACGGCATGTCGCTCTGGATGGTCACCTTCTCGGGCGGGGCGTGGTGGGGGCAGAAGATGGCGCAGAGGAAGTGCCCCGACTCGTGGGCGGCCACCATCGCCGCGTCCTTGTCGTCCAGCTCGACCCGCTCCTCGAACTCGGTCAGCCCCCGCTCGACCAGCTTCGGGGTCGTTTCGCCCTGGAGGTCCTCCCGCATCCGGAGTCGGGCGACGGCCCGGCACAGGGCGTTCAGGTGGTCGCCGCTGAACGGGGTCCCGGTCGGGGTCGAGTAGTTGTCCCCGGTCCGGCGGACGGCGTACTCGATCGCCTCCGCGGAGAACCCGAGCCGCATCTTCTTGTCGTAGATCTTGAGGATGTCGCGGCGGTCGTCCTCGTCCGGGTACGGGATGTGGATGTGGAACTCGAACCGGCCCGGGCGGAGCAGGGCGGGGTCGAGCGACTCCATGAAGTTCGTGGTCCCGACGACGAACACCAGTTCGTCCTTGTGGAACCCGTCCATCTCGGTGAGCAGCTGGTTCACCATCGAGTGCTCGACCCCGCTGCCGGTGTACGTCCCCCGGGCGGTCGCGAACGAGTCGATCTCGTCGAACACGATGATGGACGGGGCCGACTGCCGGGCCTTGTGGAAGATCTGGCGGAGGTTCTCTTCCGACTCCCCCACCCACTTCGACTTGAGCTCCGGGCCCGAGACGATCGTGATCGCCGCCCCGATGCTCGCGGCGATCGCCTTGGCGAAATACGTTTTCCCGGTGCCGGGGGGGCCCCAGAAGATCATCCCCCGCGGGATCAGCTCTTCGAGCCGGGCGATCTGGTCGGGGTCGGTGGTCGTGTCCCGCTTCGTCAGGACGTCGAGGATCTCGGCCTTCAGCCGCTGCTTCAGCTTCGCGTACCCGCCGATGTCCTTGTCCAGGTCGACGCTCGGGATCTCCATCGCCCCGCTGAGCGTCGCCTGGCGGACCTGGGTGTACGCCCGCTTCGGGTCGGCCGGGTAGTCCTCCCCTTCGAGGGTGCTCAAGAGTTTCCGCAGGCGGACGGCGTTCACCCCGGAGACGTACTTGTACAGCTGCCACGGCGAGAACTCGCGGCCGAACTTCCGGCTCTCTTTCTGGGTGATCAGGTGGCGGAGGCGGGTGCGGGCCGTGCCGAGGAAGCCGACCCAGTGCGGGAACAGGTTCTCGATCACCTTCGGGAGCGGGAACGACGGGTCCTTGAACCCCAGCCAGACCACTTCCGGGTTCTCGTAGAGCAGGGGGATCACCTCGCGGGCTTCGCCCGTCAGACCGCCCTGGCTGGTGGTGAGCAGGTCGAGGTGCGGCATGGCGACGACGCGGCGGTCCGACACCACCCCGCGGACGGCGTCCCGGAGCTGGGCGATCATGGTGCCGATCAGGCCCGTCGGCATCCCCGCCGGCGGGTTTTGCTGTTGCCCGTTCAGGAGCAGGCAAGAGATCTTCTGTTGCCTCAGCCGGTCGCGGACGTTTTTGTAGATGTAAGGGGCCAGTTCCTTGTCGCACTCTACGAGGACCGGGAGCCCGCGGACGAGCTTGCTGGCGATGTCGGCCAGCTCGTGCGAATAGGCGGCCTCGACCGCCTGTTCCGGGGTCAGCGATGCGGGCAGGTCTTTTTCGGTGATCGCGATACTCATATCGTCTCGCCAGTTGCCGATCGACGGTGGACGGTTGATGCCGGGGCGGTTCGTCCCCGATAGCCGGGTAGGCTCGTGGGACCTGGTGCGGTGGGGCAGAGGGGCCTTCAACCGGCCGCCGCCGACCGGCACCTGGCCCTTCACACTTCCAGCTTGATCGTCAGCGAACCGCTTTCGGGGTCCTCGGCGATCTCCTTCACGGTGCCCATCTGTTGGGCTTTCTGTTTGAGGGCGTCGCGGGTGACCTGATTCACGATCTGGGAGATTTCGGGCTGGATCTCGTTCAGGTGCTTCTCAAGGTCCTCGGTCGCCTTCGTCTGGAGCCGCGACTGCTCCTGCTCGAATTTCTTGTCCAGGTCCTGCTTCAACTGCTCCCGGACGCGGTCCCGCAGTTTCCCCTCGTTCGGGCCGACGTCGTTGAACCCGGTCGCGTCGCGGCGGGCCTCCTGGTTGACCGTCTCTTCGGTGGCGGCCTTCACGGTCACCTCGCCCGAACACGGGTCGATGGTCACCGCGACGTCCCCGTCCTGGCGGGTCATCGTGCCGTCGTCCTGCTCCTCGAACCCGCGGTTCTTGAGTTCGTTCCTGAGCAAAGTCGCCATGTCCACGGGCGGGAGGATTTCGAGAATCTCGAGCTGGGTGCAGATCTCGTCCCCGGCCTTCAGGTGGCGGGTCTCGGACTCCTTCACGGTAATGCGATAGGCCCGGCTCATGGTTGTCTCCAGTAGGGTGGGCACCGCCCACCATCGAACGAAGGCGGACGGAACCGCCGTTTTGGATCCACGGTGGGCAGTGCCCACCCTACAAGATTGGCCCTAGTCGATCACAGCACCGGGATCGTCCTCACTCATAAGTAGGTCCCAGTGGTTAGTGGGCAGTGGGCGGTTGAAAACCCGGCACCAATCATTCATACCCGCCGGGGCGGTTATCCGGGGCGATCGACGGGCGTGTCTTCCGTCTGCTGGCCACTGCCCGCTGGCGGCAGTGAACTGCTGGGGGCGCGGAGGGGTTCCAGCATCTCGACCGCCGCCCGGGCCCGGGCCGCGACGTGGTTGCCGTCGGCCGCCTCCCAGTCCTGCTTCCACATCTGGCTGGCCTGGTACTCGTCGTCGAAGTACCCGACGTACAGAGCCTGCTGTTGCCAGCCGTCGAGGACTTCCATCTGCCGGGGAACCGCGAGGGCCGCCCGTTGGGTGTCGAGTCGGTCGGCGAGCCGCGGGGGGCCACTCCCCTGGAGGCCGCCGGTCCAGAAGACCGGCAGCAGATCGGTCTGGAACAGGGCCGCGTTGGTTTTTAGCACGAACCGGCCGAGGTCGGTGCGATTCGCCTGGCCGGCGGCCTCCAGGAATGCCCGCAAGGCCGCGAACTCGGCCCTCCCCTGTTGGCGCATCTTCTTCCAGTCGCCGATTTGCCCCTTGGCCCGCTCCGACCGCGTCCAGCGTCCGGCGAGGTGGGGCTGGAGGCATTCGAGGACGACCGCCCGTAGACCGGTGAACAAGGGACGGAACTCCGGCAGGGTCGGTTCGTCCGATTCCGTCATGTCGCCGGGGAAGCTGATCCAGCACAGCGGGTTGAGTCGGAAGGCACTCTTTTTCCGCAGCACCGCGACGACATCCGGGTCGGCCCGACAGGCGTCGAACGCCAGCCAGAAGAACAGTTCGTCGGCCGGGCTCAACTCTTTGGCCGGGGCGTCCCACGCCACCTTCGTTTCGTGGATCTTCTCGGCGGTGGCCCAGAGCAAAAACTCGACAACGTGTCGAGAGAACTCCAGCGTCCGCTCCTCAAGTGAGGTCCGCTCCCACGCCCTCCCGCCGGTCGGGTTATTCTCCCGGAGGAAACGGTCGTTCCGCCACCCACCAGCCCGGACCAGGAACAGGACGCACGCCTTCGACAAGCTGTCCTTGATCAGGTCGACGGCAGTGCCGCCAAGACACTCGGGGCGGGTGATCGCAGCGCGGACCAGCTGTAACCCCTGGTCGCTCGGGAAGTGGCCGAGGAAGAACCGCAGAATGCGGAGCAGGTTGAACTCGAACTTGGACACCTGCCGCGGCCCGTCCGGTTCCGGCGGTCGGTTCGGTGGTGCGGCAGCGCGGGTCATTTCGGCTCGGAACCTGGGTGCTCGGGTGCCGCCGGCGCAGCTGCCGGGGCAGGAGGTTTCTTCCGCTTCCAGCCCTTCCACAAGCCTACCGCATCCTTCGCCGGAAAGCCATTGACGCTGATCTCACGGCCGACCAGCCGGATTTCGAGCGTGTTCGGCCGCCGCCACTGGTCGTCGAACCGGTAACGATTGGTCAGGAAGTGGATGCGCTGGTTTTTCGAGCCGATCCACCGCCGGTCGGTGTCCGGTTGTTCACGCAGGTACGGGCCGTCGACGAGGATGTCGGTCAGGCCGATCAACTCGCCCACGGCCGGATCGGGCCGGCCCCACAACTCCTCGATCGTGTACCCACTGAAGACCATCACACTCAGCCCGCACTCCCTGGCCGATCGGGCAAGGCCGACCGCCGCCGGGGCGTGGGCGAACGGCTCGCCGCCGAGCAGGGTGATCCCCTCGATCCCAGACCCATCCCGCGCCCGGGTCATCCATTCCGTCATTTCCCCGAGCGTCTTCGTCTCCCCGCCGCGGAACGGAAGGAACTCCGGGTTGCAGCACCCGGGGCAACGAAGCGGACAGCCCTGGAACCACACGGCGAAGCGTTTGCCAGGCCCCTCGGCCTCGGTACACGGAACGACCTGCGCGATCTGCATGGTCTGGTCGTTTGCCGGTCCGCAGCTCATGCCTTTGGTCCTGTGGGGAGGCTACCGGAATTATACCCCGCACTTGGAGTTGCGGCAGTGATTCGGACCGTCCCCGGCGCACCTTCCGGGGCGTCGAGTGAGATATCACGATCCACGAACTTGCGGATCGTGTCGATGTTCGTTGTCGTGTGCCGGGTAACGTCCGACGTGCGGTACTCGCTGGCATCGGGGGAGAATACCAGCGGGAGCAGCAGCTGGTCGGCCGAGTGGGGGTCGACCGGGGCTTTCATGTCGCGGTAGCGGATCGCTTCGTCGGCAGCCTCGTCGGCCACGGTTTCGGCCGGCTTCCCGCGCTCGCCGAGTCCGAAGAACAAGGTGGGCACCGGGGCCTGGCGGAAGATGACCCCCGCGACCGAGCCCGGGCCGAGGCTGCCCTCCCACTCTTCGAGCGGGATGTGCGATTCGACCCGTTCCCGCTTGAGCCGGGACGCGAGCCGTTTTGCCTGTCGCCGCGCGACGGATTCGGGCAGGCTCGCGACCGCCGAAAACCCGCCCGCGGTGGACAATTCGGGGCACTCCATGAGGGTGAGGCCGTTCACCCGGGAACAGGGATGGATGACGGCCCGGACTTCTCCACCGCCGCGGGGATAGAACCCGGGGCGGATCATTTCCTGGTCGATCGCGATGCCGATCCGTCGCAAGTATGCGGCCCACGTCGTCTCGTTGAAGTGGTAGCACGGGGCATGCGTGTTGTGGGTGCCGCCGGTAATCGTGACGGTACTCGGACCGCCGCCCCGGAGGGCCAGGGGAAGGTAGACGGTGTGGAGGACGAGGGAAGTGGCTCCGGCCGTGCCGATGCTGAATTGATACTCACCGCTCTTCACTCCGCCCGGCTCGAAGTAGAGCACGGATGACCCGACCGCCGCACCCTTGTAACTCGCCCCGCAGATGGCACCGGCCGCCTTCACACACATCAGGTGTTGCGGCTGGAGCCCGGGTTTCGACCGGTTCGCCCGGACGTTGACGAGTTTGAACGGCCGCCCAGTCAAGACCGATAGCGCCAGCGCGCTGCGGAGGATCTGCCCCCCGCCTTCGCCTGCGGAGCCGTCGAGTTCGATCATCGCGTCGCTCATGGTGACGGGATGACACGGGTCCCCGGGATAGGTTCACTATGGAGAATACACAGAACAATGAGAAGAGTTTTTGACAGGATTAACAGGATTCAAATCATTCTGTTGATCCTGTTAATCCTGTCAAAAACTCTTCTCTTCGATGACCCCTGGCCTACTTGAGCCACCGGGCGACGTCCCGCGCGTGATACGTGAGGATCATGTCGGCCCCGGCCCGGCGGATACTGGTCAGGATTTCGAGCGTCACCCGTTTCTCGTCGATCCACCCGTTCCGGGCCGCGGCCTTGACCATCGCGAACTCGCCGCTCACGTTGTACGCCGCCACCGGCACCCGGAACCGCTCCTTCACCCGCCGGATGATGTCCAGGTACGACAGTGCCGGCTTCACCATGATCATGTCCGCCCCCTCGGCCAGGTCGAGGGCCACTTCCTTCATCGCCTCGTCGCCGTTCGCCGGGTCCATCTGGTAGGTGTTGCGGTCGCCGAACTGCGGGGGCGACTCGGCCGCGTCGCGGAACGGGCCGTAAAACCCACTGGCGTACTTCGCGGCGTAACTCAGGATCGGGATGTGCGTGAACCCGGCGGTATCCAGGCCCCGGCGGATTGCCCCCACCATCCCGTCCATCATCCCGCTCGGGGCGATCACGTCGGCACCGGCCCTGGCGTGGCTGACGCACTGCTCGGCCAGGATCGGCAGCGTGGCGTCGTTATCCACGTCGAGGGAGCCGTCCCGCTTGTGCAGGATGCCGCAGTGACCGTGGTCCGTGTACTCGCAGAAGCATTCGTCGGTCATGAGCAGGACGTCGGGGCCGTGGGCCTTCCGCAGCGCCCGGAGCGATTGCTGCACGATCCCTTCGTCTTCGAGGGCGCTCGACCCGCGGGCGTCCTTCTGCGCGGGGATGCCGAACAGGATGAACGCCTTGACTCCCAGCTCTCGGGCCGCACCCACCTCGTCCACGAGCGTGTCGACGCTCAGCTGGTAGTTCCCGGGCATCGACCCGATTTCCTGCCGGACGCCTTTCCCGTGCCGGACGAACAGAGGGAGGATCAGGTCGCGCGGCGAGAGTTCGGTTTCGCGGACCAGGTCCCGCACGAGCGGGTTATACCGCAGCCGGCGCGGCCGGGCGGTCGGGAAGCCGGGGGAGGGCAGGTCACCGGAAGAAGGATCAGACATCGGGAGTTCCGCACGGCATCACGGGTTTCCAGAGAATCCCTACATGTCTGTACTCTACAACCCGGGCGGTTCGGCTGGACAACTTCTTCCCGGGCGGGCATAGAGACCGTCCGTACACGTTCGTCTCGGGGGGCCGGTCATGCGCGCGGTTTCGCTCGCCGTCGCGGCTGTATTCGTATTCGTCCTTCCCGGCTGGGCAAATGCTCAGATCCCGATCCCACCCCTGCCGCCGGAACCGATCGTACCGGCGTCCACTCCGCTGACGTTGCCGTCGGCCGACCCGGGTCAGGAAGCCGGTCCGGGCCACCTGGCGGGCGGGACCGAGATCTCCAGGCCGCTCCAACCCGTGGCAACTCCCCAGCCCCCGCCGACCACAGGTCCAAGGACGACGGGCGAGATTCGGCCGACTGTCGACGACCGCGACCCCAAGCCTGGGAAAGTCCTCGGGGACTGGTGGGACACCGACGAGCTGTTGATCTGGTGGCCGAAGGCCGCCCCCGTGCCGCCGCTCGTCACCGGGAGCAGGGGAGGTTCGCCACTCCTGGGCCAGCCTCAAACGACCCTGCTCGTCGGCCATCGGTCGATCGATACCCAGGACGTCGCGGGTTACCGGCTGACCCACGGCTGGTCGCTCAACAAGGACGACACGGTCGGTTTCGAGGGCCGGTATTTCTTCCTCGGCACGCGAACGCTTTCGGAATTCGTCACCGACCTCGGGAACGGTCGGTTCCGTACGATCGGGCTGCCCTACCAGAATGCTCTGACCGGCCGCCCGGACGTCCTGTCGGTCGCCAGCCCCGGGCTGAGTAGCGCCCTGGTGACCGTGTCCACCTCGTCCCGGGTCCAGGGGGCGGAGGCGAACCTGGTCGGGAACCTGTACGCAGGCCCCGGGGTCAAGCTGCACGCCCTCGCCGGGTATCGGTTCTTCCAGGTGAACGAGGGGTTGCGGGTCGAACAGACGTGGCTCCAGTACCCGACGGCAACCTCCGCCTATTACCAGACTCTCGGGATGGTCGCCGACCAGTTCGACGCCCACAACGAGTTCCACGGTGGGCAACTCGGGCTGATGGCGGACCTGCACCGCGGGATGTTCTTCGTCGAAATGACGGGGAAAGCCGCGCTCGGGACGAACTATCAGGTGGTGACGATTGACGGGGCCACGCACCTGATCACCGCCGCGAACCCGATCCCGCTGATGCAGTCGTTTCCCGGCGGGGTGTACGCCCTCCCGTCGAACATGGGGCGGGTCAAACACACCGTGTTCGCGGTGGTGCCGGAGGCGACGTTCAAGGTCGGTCTGAAGCTCGGCGACCGCGCGCGGTTCTTCGTGGGGTACAACTTCCTGTACCTCAGCAACGCCGTGAGGCCCGGGGACCAGATCGACCGGACGCTCAACCCCTCGCAGATCCCCCTCCTGGCTCGCGGCGGACCGATCCTCGGCCCGGATCGCCCGCAGGCGACTGTGAAGCACACCGACTTCTGGGTCCAGGGGCTGGTCATCGGACTGGAGGGGCGGTTTTAACGACTCGGGCCGCCCCGGAGGGCGGCCCGATCGGTGTGGCACTTTGGGGGGACTCGCGGTCGGAGCTCATACCGAGTTGGGTGGATTCGTTCTTGTAGGGTGGGCACCGCCCACCACCTTACGAACGGTGGACGGTGCCCACCCTACAAAAGCAATCCATGCGATCCGGTATCAAGCCCGGGCGAAGGTCCCGGCGAACACCTGGCGGTCAAACCCTTCGGGCACGCGGTTGTCGGCGGCGTACTGGTACAGCGCGGCGAGCAGGATCGTGTGCAGGGCCGAGCTGACCGCCATGTAGAGCAGCGTCAGCACCCCGCCCACGATCAGCAGGGCGATCCCGACCGGCGCCATCCCGGACGCGATCAGGAAGACCCCACCCAGGAAGAGTAGGATCAGCGGGATCGCGAGCAGGAACAGGACGAACCCGATCCCCGCCCGCCCGACCAGCGCCTCGCCCCACGTCTTCCGGATCAGCGAAATCGACCGCTTGACCGCATCGACCGGCCCGACCTTCTCGACGACCAGGACCGGGACGACGAAGAAGGTCATGACCGACCATGCCGCCCCGAGTAGTCCTGCGATCAGCTCCCCGACCTTCTCGTGGGCTTGTTCGGCTACCTTGAGCAATACCCCGACGGTGGCCGACACGAGAGCCCAGGCGAGAATCTGAGGGAGCCGGGCGACGGCCAGCCGGAAGCCGTCCGCGACCGTCGGAGTCTCCCCGTTGAAGCGGAGAAACGTGCAGCTCAAGAGCGCGGAGTTACAGAAGATGGTGACGAAGTAAGTGCAGAAGTAAAACCCGAACGCGACCGCGTACGCCCACCACGGCACCCGAACGTTGTTCTGTTGGTTGCCGAACTGGTTCCAGTCCACGAGGAGTGCCAGGGGTACTGCGAAGCTGGCCACGACAACCAGGAACAGGATTCCGCTGATGAACGGGAAGATGAGGAGGTGCTTGTCCTTGAGCAGCACGGCCCAGCTACTGCGCGCGAGCGCGAACCCGTTCGCGATGCGTTCAAACATTGGGTAATCTCCGGAGTATCAGAGTTTCGCCCGTCGAAGTATACCGCGCCAGCCACGAGACGCCACCGGTCCGTGCCCGAATCCCGACCCACGGCCGGGGAGAGACTACGCGATGATTCGCCCGCCGGACCGGGATCTTGTCAGCCGTCGGGGTTCGCGAGGATTTGCTTCAACCGGTCGGCGAGCTCGGCCGGGAACCGGTCCGGCCAGGTGGAGTCAATCAGGCCGAGCCGGGTCATGTCCTGGAGGTGAACCTGGTCCTTCAGCCGGAAGGCGACCAGCTTCATCCGCACCAGCGATTCCAGTGAGAGGACGCGGAACGCGGCACCCTGTTCAGATTCCGTGATCTCCGGTGACGGTACGGGGTCGGCCGGTTTGACTTTTTCCCCCGCGTACAGAATGTGAACGCCCTCACTCGGTTTGGCATCCGGGCCGTCGAGGAAAAAGTCGGGCCCGTAGGAGTTCGCGAAGAGGAACCCGGCGGCCTCCATCGCTGCTTTCGTGGCTTCGAAATCGGCCCGCCTGATCAGTATGTCTACGTCCCTGGTGTTTCGGACGGAGCCTTCGTCGATGCTGGCCACCCAGTTGGCCACCGCATGCCCACCGACCACGGCATAGGGGACTTTAGCTCCTTCCAGTGCACGCACGGCCCGCGCGAATCGTTCGCGGACCTTTTCCATGGCTCGGATCATCCTTTCCCAGGTCGCGTCCTGAAGAGACGGGACTGCCATTTCGATCCCTCCCCCGTTCAACCGAGTGCGTATGCCTTCTCGGCCGCGCCGACGCCGGACCCCGCCTCGACCTTCACGCCGGCCCCGCGGAGTACCAGTTCGAGAGCGGCGAGCACCTGGAACACGCAGTTCGGACGGCTGTTCTGGCCCATCAGGCCGATTCGCCAGGCCTTCCCCTTGAAATCCCCCAGCCCGCCGCCGATCTCGATCCCGAACTCGATCAGCAGGCGCTTCCGGCCGGCCACGTCGTCCACCGCGTCCGGGATGCGGACGGCGTTCAGTTGGGGCAACTGGTGGCCCTCCCCGGCGATGTACTTCAACCCAAGCGCGGTCAGGCCGGCCTTCAGGGCGAGGTGGTTGCGGACGTGCCGGGCGAACCGGGCCTCCAGTCCTTCCTCCAGTACCAGCCGTAACCCCTCCCGGATCGCGTACACCATCGTGATCGGGGCGGTGTGATGGTAGGCCCGATCGCCACCCCAGTAGCTCTGGATCGAGGTCAGGTCCAGATACCAGCTCTGGACCTTCGTCTTGCGGGCCTTCAGCGCCGCCATCGCCCGCTCACTGAGACTGACCGGCGATAGCCCGGGGGGGCAGCTCAGTCCTTTTTGCGAACAGCTGAACGCGGCGTCGATCTCCCACGCGTCCAGCTTCACCGGGACGCACCCGAGGGAGGTCACGCAGTCGGTCACGAGGAGGGTGTCGAACTCGTGGCACAGCTTGCCGAGCTGGTCCACCGGCTGGAGCGCCCCGGTTGAGGTTTCGGCGTGAACGATCCCGAGAACCTTCGGCCGCACCCGCTTCAGGGTGTCGCGGACTTGGTCGAGGTCGAATACCTCGCCCCAGGGCCGGTTCAGGACCGTCAGCTCGGCCCCGGTCCGCCCGACCACGTCCACCATGCGGGTGCCGAAGTACCCCTTCACGCACAGCACCACCTTGTCGCCCGGCTCGATCAGGTTCACGAAGCAGGTTTCCATCCCCGCCATCCCCGTCGCCGACACGGGGAAGGTCAGCAGGTTCCGCGTCTGGTACACCGCCCGGAGCATGTCCTGGGTTTCGGTCATGATCTCCAGGAACTGCGGGTCGAGGTGCCCGAGGAGCGGGGTGCTCATCACGGACAACACCCGCGGGTGCGCGTCGCTCGGTCCGGGGCCGAGGAGCAGGCGGGGGGACGGGTTCAGCTGGCCGGGGATCGTCATCGAACACCAGGGGTCAGGAGACTGGAATCAAGAGTCAGTATGCGGGGTGCGAAACCGACCGGGAAGGTGAGTGCCCGGGCGGCGGGAAGGTGTGACGGGGTATCACCGTCCGCCTACTGGCCCCGGCCCGCCGCCAGGTCGATGACCAGCTTGCTGACGGCCTTGAACTGCGGGTGTGATGCGTCGCAGACCCATTCGAACGCCACCGCCTCGGCGGTGGTCGGGACGGCCCCCGCGTACTCCAGGCGGCGGAGGGCGGTGTCGTGGTCCACGGGGAAGCGGGTGGCGAGGGCGTCCACCGGCAGGAAGACGTGCAGCCCGGCCGCGATCAGGTCGAGGGCGGTCTGCATCACGCACACGTGGGTTTCCATCCCCACGAGAACGACGTTCGGCCGCTGGAGCATCTCCAGCTCCTCCAGAAACGTCCCGGCCCCGCAACAACTGAACGCGGTCTTCGCCGCGGGCCGTGAGAGCCGGCCGGCGAGCTCGGGCACAGTGGGACCGAGCCCCTGGGGGTACTGTTCCGTCGCCCGGACCGGGACCCCGAGCAACCCGGCGGCGTCGAGCAGGAAACCGGCCGTCCGGACCAACGCCGCGGCGGTCGGAATCTTGGCCAGGAGCTTCTCCTGGACGTCGATGACGACCAGGACCGAGTTGTCCGACCGGAGTCGCTTCGTCGCCTTGGTCATAACCCACCCCCGCGATCGCTCTTCAACGCACGGCGGAGCCCGTCGAGCCCGACTTCCAGTTCCGCCCGCCGGTCGTCGGGGATCGGCACCCCGCCGAACCGACTTTGATAGTACGCTTCCGCCCACCAAACCGGAACCTCGGCGACGTTCGCCGTCGGCGGCCGCAGGCGGAGTGCGGCGGCGGCGGCGGCGGCGAACTCCTGCGGCGTGTCGCCCGGTGCGGGGGAGTACCCGTGGGCCCCGAGCACGGTGACCAGGCGGTCGAACCACCTGGCCGAGTCCGGCAGGGCTTGCGGTACACTCCTGGCCGGCCGGCCGACCGCCCGGGCGACCAGCCCGAGTACCACCACCGCCCCGACCCCGGCGAACAGCCACGGGCTGGTGAGTGCGTCTGCCGCCGCCCGGAGTGCCCGGGCCCGTTGTTCGGGCGTGTAGCGGAGCACGTACCGGTCGAACGTGGTCCGGCTCCAGGCCGCCACCCCGTCCTTCGACCCCTCGGCGGCAGGGCCCGAGGTCTGGGCGGCGGGGCCCGGGTCGAGGCTGACCCAGTGCCGGATTCGGGGCGGGGCCTGGTCCGCCCGGCGGGCGGGGGTGCCGGTGGGCAGGGCCGGGCGCGAAATCAGCGCTTCGACCCACGCGTGGGCGTGTTCCTGCCGCACGACGTACCGCCCGTCCCCGACGTGTTCGCACCCCTTGAACCCGAGGACCATCACGGCCGGAATCCCCTGGGACCGGAGCATCAACACCAGGGCGGTGGCGAACCGTTCGCAGTGGCCGGTCTTGGAATACAACAAGAAGTCCTCGACCGGGTCGACCTCGGTCCGCTCGCGCCGGACCGTCGTCGAATAGGTCAGGCCCGCCCGGTCCGCGAGGTGATCGCGGAACGTCCGGGCGATGGCCTCGGAGAGATCCTCCGGCGGGCGCTGCCAGACAACGTCACGCGTCAGGGCGGCGGCCGGAAGGCGTTTGCCCCGCACCGCCTGGACGAGTACCGAGTCGGCGTACTCCTTGACGGCCCGGACCGGGTTGGTGACCAGCACCCGGTCCATGTCCCCGGCCAGCGTGAACGCCGGGCCGAAGCCGGGCTCCGGCGGCGGGCAGGTGTACTGGACGTATTGCAGATCGGACCCGCTTTTCATCCCGGTCAGGCGGATGAACGACCCGTCCGGACGGGAGTACCACGCCTGCTGCGGGCCGTCCGGGACGAGGTCGGCGACGGGGGGCGGCTCTCCGGCCTTCCACGCGACCGGATCGGCGAGGAACAGGCCCCGCAACTTGCCCGGGACGGAAAAGGTGAGCCGATACCGCCCGGGACCGAGGTCCGGCGGAAACCACGGCCCGGCCCGCCGGGCGGTCGAGGACGGGTTCGGGAACTGGATCTGGGTGTCGCGCCGCCAGCTCCCGTTCAGGTAATGCGTGAAGACCGTCCCCCGCCACAGCTGGGTCGGACTGAGGTCCTCTTTCGGCCGGCCGTCGGCCTCCTCCGCGACCACCTCGAACGCGGTTTCCGGGTTTTCCGTCAGGTCCCCGGTCCGGTTCAGGTCGATCATCTGGTCGGCCGCGTACCCGATCTCGATCCGCTGGGGGTTGAAGTCCAGTTTCCCGAACGACGACCGCGGGGTCAGGAGGTAGACCGGAACCGCGAGGGCGCCAGCCGCGACCGTGAGCAGGAAGGCCCCGGTGAAACCCGACAGGCCCGCGGGCGGTACCGTCTCCACCGCCCGAACCGCCCCCGCGCGGGGTGCGGCCGGCCCCCGGTCCGGGATCGGCGGGACCGAACCGTTCGCCCGGGCCAGGTTGAACCGGGACAGGGCCCACACCCCGCACGCGGCGTAGACCACCATCAGGACGAAGCTCGCCGGCCGCTCGGACATCGCCCCGGCCAGGACGATCGCCCCGAGGCCGCACCCGTGGAGCACCCAGTAATCGCCGGCGTGTTTCTCCTTCCGGAGCATCTTCGCCGCGATCGCGGCCATCAACACCGGTCCGGTCATGGCGATCGCGAACAGCGGCCACCCGATCGCCGCGAACTCGCCGGTCCGCAGTTCCCGGACGATCCGGTACACGGCCCACAGAAAGCCGCCGAGAGCGATCCCGGCGCCGAGCTTGTTCGCGTCGGAGATCGAGAGCAGCCGGACCCGGGTTTCCAGCCGGTAGATGACGGCGAGGGCGACGACGATCGCGGCGGCGAACACGGCGACTTCGGGCAGGAGGTAGGACTCCGAATACCCGAGGCAGGCGCACGCGGCGGCGAGCGTCAGGTAGGTACTCAGGCGGAAGGTGGTGTCGTGCGGCATGACCAGTCTCGTACGCGAACCCACTGAGCCCGTCACCTTGGTCTGGGTGGCATGTCCACGGTTTGGCGTGGACACGGTTGCGCGTGGTCGGGCGAACACATTGATCTGGGTGGCATGTCCACGCCAAGCCGTGGACATGCCACCCGGCGCCGGTGGCTTTGCTCGGGGGGCTCACGCCCCCGCTCGCCGGGTAGTAGGCGCACGCCTGCGTCGTGCGACACCGGGAAAAAACCGACCGCTTCAACTGGGTGCCCGTAATCAGGCGGACCCCGGGTGCGGAACGGCTTTCCAGACCGGCGGCCTCACCCGCCCGTTCCCGGGGGGCTGCCGGTCCCGGCCGATTCCGGCCCGGCTCCCCCGGCCGGGGGCTCGTACCACGCCGGCAGGGCGGACGGGTCGAGAACGACGAACGGCTTGCCGGTGGAGCGGGCGAGGGCCGCGGCGAGCGGCGGATCGCGGCGACTGCTCACGACCAGCCGGGCGGCCCGGGCAAGGGCCCGGCCGAAGACGGTCGGACTGACCGGCGGGAACTCCGTGCCGCCCCGGGTGTCCGCGAGGGGGGTTACCACCTCCCGCACGAACGTCTCGGCCGGAGGGCCGGAGTGGACGGTCGTTTCCTCCCCCGCCACCACGAGGGTCACCCTCGTCTCGACGGCCCGGGAGCACGCCCACACCACCGTCGTCGCGAGGCTGAGCGCCGCCTCCAGGGCGGCGCGGTCGGCCGGAGTCGGGTCCGCCGGGAGGAACGGGTCGATGACCACGACCAGCGCCGGGGCCGGGGCCGCGTCGTACTCGCGGACCATCAACTCGCCGCGGCGGGCGGACGACCGCCAGTGGACCGACCGGATGCTATCCCCCGGGCGGTACGGGCGGACGCCGCGCACCTCCGCCTGGTCCGACGTCACCCGCCGGAGCACCTTCCGCGACCGCCCCTCCGTACCCGCCTGGCGGAACACCCACCGCCGAAGCCCGTCCGGGTCGGCGTGTCCGACGCGCGGCAGGACGGTTACCGGCTCGGAGCCCTCGGCCGGGCGTTCGAACCGGAGAAAGCCGAACGGGAACCCGGACCAGACGAGGGGCTTCGCCCCCACGCGGCCGCGGCGGGTGAACACCTGCCACGCGGCACACTCGACCCCGGCCCCGGCCGGGAGACGGTCGAGGTACCAGGTCACGCCGTGGTCCACCACCCCCACGGTCGCCGCCCGCCGGCCGGCGTTCCGGACCGTCACCCGGACCCGGACCTTTTCCCCGGCGAAAACGGGTTGGAGTGGGGACCGGGTCGCAGTCACCCGCCGCACGTGGAGGCGGGCCAAAACGCCGTTCAAGACGAGCAGGGCCGCCATCGTGTCGGCGAGCAGCAACAGGAGGTTCACGCTCTTGAACCACCCGATCCCGCCGAGGACCAGGGCCGTCCCCAGCCAGGCGAGCCCCTCGCCCGTGAACCGGAGCCGCCCGCCGGGCGGGGCCGGGGCGGCCGTTGGCGGGCTCCCCGACGAGACCCTCATGTCGGCACCCTCAGCTTCCCGAGGACCTCCCGGACGAGCGGGGCGGCGTCGTGGTGGCCTCCCTGGGCCCACCCCCGCGTCACGATCCGGTGGGCGAGGACCTGTTCGGCGAGTCCCTTTACGTCGTCGGGGACCACGTAATCGCGGCCCGCGGTGACCGCGTGCGCCTGGGCCGCCCGGTAAAGCGCGAGCGAGGCCCGGGTACTCGCGCCGAGCACCACTTCCGGGTGCGAGCGGGTCGCCTCGATCAGGTCGAGGACGTAGTCCGCGACCGCCGGGTCGACGCGGACCCCGCGGGTGAACGCCTGGAGGCTCAGAATGTCGGCCGGGTTGACGACCGCGGGGAGCGAATCGACCAGCTCCCCGGCCCGGTGTTGGGTCAGGATCGCCCGCTCGGTTTCGCGGTCCGGGTAGCCCACCTTCACCCGCAGGAGGAAGCGGTCGAGCTGGCTCTCCGGGAGCGGGTAGGTGCCCTCGAACTCGTGCGGGTTCTGCGTGGCGACGACGAGGAACGGCGGGCCGAGCCGGCGGGTCTGGCCGTCGACCGTGACCTGCCGTTCGCTCATCGCCTCCAGTAGCGCGGACTGCGTCCGCGGGGTGGCGCGGTTGATCTCGTCGGCGAGCACGACCTCGGCGAACAGGGGGCCGGGCTGGAAGGTGAACTCCCCGGTCTGCTCGCGATACACCGTCACCCCGATCAGGTCGCCGGGGAGCAGGTCCGGGGTGAACTGGATGCGGTTGCACCGACAGTCCAGACTCCGGGCGAGGGCCTTGGCGAGTAACGTCTTCCCGACCCCGGGCACGTCTTCGAGGAGCAGGTGCCCCTCGGCGAGGAGGGCGACGACGGCCAGGCGGACGACCTCCGGCTTGCCGAGGAACACCCGGCCGACGTTCTTCCGCAGGGCCCCCAGCAGCTCGGCCAACTCCTGCCGGGAGCGGGGCGATCCGGGCGCGTCCTTCAGTTCGTTCATCAGGCGATCCTGGTGAAACCGGCGGTCGGCAACACTATCTCTACGACCCGGTTTAGTATAGCAGTCCCCCGCCGGGTTAGCTCAGAGCACACTCGAACAACTGCCGGAATATAGTGGGGGACGGGGTCGCTGGCGGGTCGGTCCCGAGGGGAGGGGAGGTTTGCCGATCCGCACGCCGGCGGGAAGCAGTTATTGCTTCTGGGTCTATTGGTTTGGGCGGCACTCGGGCGCGGGCGGGTGGTCATCCGGTTGAAGGTCGGCAGGCGTCTCCGCATGGCTTGACTGATCTTGCACCCGATCCGGTCGGCCCACTTCTCTCACGGAATCCACTCGGTTAATTCACCGGCCCGACGCGGCCTTCGATGCCGGAAGTGATGACTCCGCGACGGGTCGCGGCCGGAAGGTCCCAAGTCGCCCCGCCGGTCTCGGGCGACGACGAGGTGTCATCCCGTGAGCTGGTCGGCAATCGGACCGGGGGGCGGGACGGCTGCGGGCGGGCCTGCCGGACCCGCGCGGCCGGGCGCCCGTAGCACACCCGGGAAACAGGCGTAGAGGGCCGGGAGCAGGAACAACGTCATCAGCGCGCTGGTAATGACCCCGCCGATCACGACCGTGGCGAGCGGCCGTTGTACCTCCGCCCCGGTCCCGGCGCTCGTCGCCATCGGGATGAACCCGACGCTCGCCACGAGGGCGGTCATGAGCACCGTCCGCAGGCAGGTCCGCCACGTCCGCTCGATCGCCGCCGAGGGCGAGCCGGCAGCGGCCAGGTTCCCCCGGAGGTTCGTGACGACGATCATGCTGTTCAGCACGGACACCCCCGACAGCGTGATGAACCCGACCGCGGCCGAGATCGACAGCGGCATCTCCCGGACCCACAGCGCCACCACCCCGCCGACGCAGGCGAACGGGACGCTGGCGAACACGAACCCGGTATCCCAGACGTTCCGATAGGTCAGGAACAACAGCCCGACGATCAGCAGCAGGGCGAGCGGGACGACGACCAACAACCGCCGCTGGGCCCGGACCATGTTCTCGAATTGCCCGCCCCATTCGACCCGGAACCCGGGCGGGAGCTTCACCCCGGCGTCGATCTTCCGCTGGGCCTCCGCGACGAAGCTCCCGATGTCCCGGCCGCGGACGTTGCACTGGATCGTCACCCGCCGCTTGCCCCATTCGCCGGAGATCAGTTTCGGCCCGCGGACCTCACGGATATCCGCCAGCCGGGAGAGCGGGAGCCGCTCGCCGCTCGGGGCCAGGACGGTCAGCCCGGCCAGCGCCTCCGGCGTGTCCCGGTAGCCGTCCGGGAGACGGACCGCGAGCGGAAAGCGGAGCTGGTCCTCGATCACGGTTCCGACCGCCTTCCCGCATACGAGCTCCAGGTTCTCCAGGACCGCTTCGGCCGTCACCCCGTACCGGGCCAGCTCTTCCTGCTTGAGCCGCACCTGCAAAATCGGCTGCCCGGACACCTGTTCCGTGCTCAGGTCGGCACACCCCGGGATCTCCCGGAGGACCGCCTCCAGCTCGGTCCCCTTCGCGATCAGGGTGTCGATGTCCTCTCCGAAGAGCTTGAGCGACAGGTCGGCCCGGGAGCCGGTCAGCATCTCGTTGACCCGCATCTCGATCGGCTGGGTGAACCAGATTACCTGGCCCTTGAACCGCTTCAAATCGGACGCCATCAGCCCGACGAGATCGGCCTGGGTCTTGACGTGCGGCCGCCAGTGGGCCTTCGGTTTGAGGGTCACGAAGATGTCGGTCGATTCCGGGGCGCCGGCGTCGGTGTTGATTTCCGGTTCCCCCGCCCGGCTCCAGACGTGTTCGACCTCCGGGTAGTGGGCCTTGATGTATATCTCCATCCGCGTGTTCATCGCAGCCGATTGCTCGATGCTCGTCCCCGGTACCCGGAGCGCCCCGATCACGATCGCGCCTTCGGAGAGCTGGGGGACGAACTCCGTGCCGAGCCCCTTCGCCAGTACCGCGGCGACGACCAGGGCGGCGACCCCTGCCCCGACCGCTACCACCCGGCAGCGCAACACGAGCCCGAAGAGCGGCCGGTACACCCGGCCGGCCGCCCGGACGAGGAAGGCCTCCTTCTCGTCCACCCGCCGCGGCAGGAGCAGGCTCGCCAGCACCGGGGTCAGCGTCAGCGCCAGGACGAGTGAGCCGGCCAGGACCAGCATCACCGTGTAGGCCATCGGCCGGAACATCTTCCCCTCGACCCCTTCGAGGGTCAGGATCGGGAGGTACACGATCAGGATGATGAGCTGGCCGAACACCGTCGGCACCCGGACCTCGTTCGCCGCGTCCTTGATGACCTGGAGGCGGGTCCGGCCTTTCGGGTCGCCGTGGGCCTGGACGTGGGCGAGCTGCCGCATGATGTTTTCGAGCATCACCACCGAGCTGTCGACCACGATCCCGAAGTCGATCGCCCCGAGGCTCAGGAGCGTCCCGGCGATCCCGGCGGGCCACATCCCGATGAATGCGAACAGCATCGCCAGTGGGATGCTGACCGCGGCGATCAGCCCCGCCCGGAGGGTGCCGAGGAACAGGTACAGGAGGACGACCACCAGCAGGGCGCCCTCGCACAGGTTCCCCCGCACGGTCGCAACCACCTGGTCCACGAGCTCGGTCCGGTCGTACACCGTCTCGACCTTGACCCCCGGCGGCAGGCCCTTCACCGCCCGGTCGAGCTGCCCGCGCATGTCCCGCGTGACGGTATAACTGTTCGACCCGACCCGCATGAACCCGAGGCCGAGGACCACCTCCCCTTCGCCGTTCGCGGTCACCATCCCCCGGCGGACGTCGTGGGCGATGACCACTTGGCCGAGGTCCTTCACGTACACCGGGGTACCGTCCCGGGCGGTGACGACGATGTTCCCGATCTGCTCCACGGTCGTGGTCCGGGCGATCCCGTGGATCAGGAGCATGTCGCCCCGGCGGTCGATGTACCCGCCCCCGACGTTCGTATTCCCGGCCCGGACGGCGGCCAGCAGCTGCGCCAGGGTGAGGTCGTACTTGACGAGTTTCTCCGGGTCGACCCGCACCTGGTACTGCTTCTCCAGCCCGCCCCAGGTGTTGATCTCGGCCGCCCCCGGGACCGTCCGCAGGTCCGGCCGGAGTCTCCAGTCCTGGGTGGTCCGGAGGTCGGTCATGGCCATCCCGTCCGGGCCAGTTGACTTGACGTGGTAGTGGAGTACCTCGCCCAGCCCGGTGGCCACCGGGCCGAGTTCCGGCCGGGGGATACCCGGGGGGAACTGGACGGCGGACAGCCGCTCCTGGATCACCTGCCGGGCGAGGTAGATGTCCGTCCCGTCGGCGAACGTGACGGTGACCTGGGATAGCCCGAACTGGGAGATGGAGCGGACGTTTTGAAGCCCCGGCATCCCGCCGAGCGACTGCTCGATCGGGAAGGTGATGAGACGTTCGATCTCGGACGCCACCAGGGCCGGGGCGACGGTGTTGACTTGAACCTGAACCGGGGTGGTATCCGGAAAGGCGTCGATGGTGATGTTGGTGAGCCCGACGTACCCGCCGCCGGCGATCAGGACGGCCCCGACCAGCACGGCCAGGCGGTTGTCGAGGGCGGCACAGATAATCCGGGTGAGCATGGGCGTGAGGAATCATGAGGTAGACGGGTTCGGGCGGCGGTCAGCTGCCGGCGAGGCTGTCCTTCATCAGTTCCGACTTGAGGACGTAGCTGCCCTCGGTCACGACCGCCTCGCCCGGCTCGACCCCGGTCACGACCTCGGTGACCCCGTCGCGGGACAGCCCGGTGCGGACCCGGCGGGGGTCGAAGGTGACGCCGTCGGGGCGACGGACGAATACGATCATGGTCCCGTCCGGCATCCGCTGGACGGCCGCGTCGGGAACGACCACCGCCCCCTCCCGCCGGCCCGTGACGACGGTGGCTGACCCGAACAGGTTGGCCCGGAGCAGCCGGCCCTCATCCGCCCCCGCCCCCGCCGGCCGAGGGTTCGCGGCCTCGCACCGGGCCCGCAGCGTCCGGGTCTTCTCGTCTGCCTCGTGCCCCACCCACTCCAGGGTCCCGCAGACGGGGGCGGGCAACCCGGCGGCGGTGAACCGGACCGGCTGGCCGAGTCGCAACCTCCCGGCATCTTCCTTCCGGACCGACAGGTTGATCCACATGACGGACACGTCGGCGACAACGAACTGGGCCTTCTCCGGGCTGACGACGTCCCCGGCGACCGCCTCCTGCCGGGTCACCACGCCGTCAAGCGGGGAAACGAGCGGGATCAGGTTCGCGGTCTGTGGGCGGGGCTGAAGGGTGGCGATGAGGTCGTCCGGGAGGCCGAGGAACTGGATGTGCCGGGCGTACTCCTCCGGACTGGTCAGGGAGTCGGCCTTCGGGTCGGGCGGGGTCAGCCCGAGGTTGATCAGGCGCTGTTGGGTCATGAACCTGCGGAGCTCGGCCTCCTTCATGGCGGCTTCGGCGTCGAGGATCGTCCGCTCCGGGACCACCCCGCTCCCGGTCGAGCGGAACCGCCGGAGCAGGTTCGTCTTGTAGTGGGTGAGGAAGACTTCCTGGAGGTACTCGGCCTTCGCCCGGCCGACTTGCTCGGAATCGATCAGGGCCAGCACGTCGCCCTTTTTGACCGTCTGTCCGAGCCGGGTCCGGATGGAGTATACATGCCCCGGCACCCGACACGACACCTGCCCGACCCGGTACTGGTTGTACCCGACTTCGCCCGTGGCGGTCACGACATCCTCGAGCACGGCCCGGTGGGCGGTGGTCATGACCAACCCCGCCTCGCGCACCTCGTCCTCGGACCCGAACCTGATTGGCGGGAAGCCGACGAATTCTTTCTTCGGCCCGATTGATTCCGCTGGCGCGGCCGAACTGGTTGCAGACGTGGACGCCCCGCCAGTCACCTCCGCGAATGAAGGGACGGTCCAGTGGGTCTTATGGCCCCAGTACCAGAGACCGGCGAACATGGCCAGGACGGCGGCGGTCGGGACAAAGGAGCCGACACTGCCCGCGAGCCTGCGGCCTAGCGTCCCCCCCGTTCCGGAGGTTGCGGGAATACCCAGGGTCGCCAACGATATTTCCTCCCACACAGGAGCCACGAAGAACTCGTTTCCCGTTGTGGGACTCGAGTTGGTGGGCCTCTGTGTGCCGGCAGATTATGCAATCGAATCCCCACCTCGCCCGGTTCTTATGCACGAGCAAAAGCGGTGTGTCCGGCCTGCCTTACCGTTCAAGTCGGCTCGTTCATCCGACGACCGGCTGAGTTCAGAACCTGGCAGGTCGGTTTTGGAGGGCATTCATAGGAACAGGGGAAACTCGATTGTGTCAGAGGTACGCAAACTGCGTTCCAACCGCGGGCACAAGATGTGGGTGCCCGCCGAGCCGGCCGGGATGGTTGTGTTCCACTCACCGGCCTCAACCTCGCTCGACTTTCGGGAGATCGTGCCCCATCACCGGGCCGGGGGTTCCTCGTCCCGCTCCACCCGGACCGGGGTGCCGCCGATCCCGCCGCGGAGGTTCGGGTTCGCCGGACGGGCAGCCATCCGCTCCTCGGCGGCGGTGAGGTCGGCCTTTCGTTCGGCCTCCTCGGCCGCATCTTCGGCCTCTTCCTGGGCCTGCTTGATCGACTTCAGGCTCAGCCCGATCCGACGGTTCGTGGGGTCGACGCTCAACACCTCGACCTCGACGGTCTGGCCTTCCGACACGATGTCGCGGACCCGCCGGACCCGCTGGGTCGAGAGTTCGGAAATGTGGATCAGGCCTTCGACGCCCGGCGCGAGCTCCACGAACGCACCGAAGTCCGTGAGCCGGGTGACCTTCCCGGTCATCCGCGCCCCGGCCTTCACCTCCTGGGCGAAGTCGTCCCACGGGCTCCGGGTCATGGCCTTGAGGCTCAGGCCGATCTTGCGGGTGTCGAAGTCGATCCGGTTGATCTGCACCTCGACGCTGTCGCCGACCTTGAACAGCTCGTTCGGGTCGTTCACCCGCTGCCACGAGATTTCGGACACGGGGATCAGGCCGTCGGCCCCGCCGAGATCGACGAACACCCCGAACGGCTTCACCGACCGGACGATCCCCTTCTTGACCTGCCCCTCGGCGACGGTCTGCCAGAACAACTCGGCCTTCTGCTGCCGCTCGCGTTCGAGCACGGCCCGCCGGCTGACGATCAGGTTCCGCTCGCTCGGGACGACCTCCGCGACCATGACCTTGAGCCGCTGGTTCACGAACTGCTCGATGTCTTCGACCCGGTACAGGTCGAGCTGGCTCGCCGGCAGGAATCCCTTGATCCCGCTCACCTCGACGGTCAGGCCGGTCTTGTTCTTGTTCGTCCCGGTGACCTTGGCCTCGACGATCATACCGTACGCGACGCTCGACCAGTCGGTGACCGCCTGGGTCGACCCTTCGCGGGTGAGGAGCAGGAGGCCGTTGGCCGCGTCGTACCGTTCGATATCGAACTCGACCTCGTCGCCGATCTTGGGCGGGTGTTCCTCGAACTGCTGGATCGGGAGGACGCCCTGCGACCGCCCGCCGGGCACCTCGACGAACACGTCCTTGCCGTGGATGCCGACGATCCGCCCCTTCTTCTTCCCGCCCGCCACCGCGGGGCCGCCCTGATGACGTGCCGGCTTCGTGTCCTCGGCTTGCGCGACGGTCGTCGTCACGTCGAAGCCGGCCATCGCCTGGGCGAGCTCGTCCTCGATCAGCTTGTCGAGCTCGCGGCTGTTCGGTTTCATCGCCGCGAAGTCTCGTCTGTCGAGATCCTGCGGCTTTCCGCCCGGGTTCTGCGGCCGATCACCTTTCGGGAACGGCGACCGACCCTGGGGGAACGGCCGGCTCGCGCCCTCGCGGCGCGGAGCACCGGGGCGGGGCGGACCTTGGGGGACTTTGCCTTGCGGCGGTCCCCCGGCTTGAAGCCCGCCCGGTATGGGCGCAGTGGGGCCTGATTGGGCAGGCGCCGGCGGTCCGCTCGACGGAGCTCCGGCGGGGCTCGGCGCGGGCGGGATCGGTGGCTGCTGCTCTGGGGCGGGTTGATCGGGTTTCGTCGCGTCGTTCATCGAGCATCCTCCGGGGCCGTCGCTGACGATGGCCCGTCTGGTGAACCTATCAGACGGGGGAAAGGGTGACAACGGAAGCAGGTCCGGCCGAAGGGATAAGGGATCTGCCAAGGGATCGTGGCCGCCCCGGCCGGTTAGCGGGGAAACGAGCGCGCTCTCGGACTCGTGTTTCGGGCATCACCGGCCGGCGGCGAGCCAGTTTTTCAGGAACTCGCGGAGTTTGGTGCGGTCTTCCTCGTCCCCCGACATGCCCGACAGGCGTTCGTCCCAGAACTGGAGCCGCAACGCCCCGAGCATGTCCGCGAACGTCGGGGAGACCTTCGCCGTGTACCACGGCCGATCCCGTTTGACCTCCGGACCGGACTTGCCGGCGGTCGCGGACCACAGGATCGTCAGGGTCTGGACGAACCAGGCCATCGGGTGAGCCCGCTCGACCCTCCGGGCCGACCCGACCCGGGGTCGTGCAGGCCGACGAACTGTTTGCTCTCGAAGAACGCGACCTCAATACTCCACCGGCGACAGTATTACCCCGGCGTGAAAGTTGCTCGCATATGCCATGTTAACCCTGCCCTTCCGTCCCGAGGAGGAAAGGATCATGGCCCTCGTGCTGCCCGACGCCCGCGAACTGTCCGATGAGGTGCTGGAAGCGTTGCGCGTGCGTGCCGTGCGTGGGTGCGAGTTGGGGTTCACCGAGGCCGACGTGGCCGACCTGCTGGGCGTGTGCCGCGAAACCGTCTCGCGCTGGTGGTCGGCCTACACCCGAGACGGGCTCGACGCGCTCCCGCGTGACCGCACCGGGCGACCGCAAGGCACGGGCCGAACCCTTTCCGATCAACAGGCCCAGCAGATCCAACAGCGGCTCGACGCCCACAGCCCCGAGGACCTGGGCATCCCGGCCCCGCTGTGGACCCGGCCGGCGGTGCAGCAGTTGATCCAGAAGGAGTTGGGCATTGCCATGCCGGTCCGCACCGTGGGGTCGTACCTCCGGCGGTGGGGGTACACCGCCAAGCGACCGCGTCGCCACGCCAAGAAGCAGGACCCCGAAGAGATA
>JAQGHQ010000509.1 GCA_028288765.1 Gemmataceae bacterium
CCAGGCGGTCGAGAGCCCTGTGAACCCCGCCCCGACGATCACGACGTCTGCCTGCTTGTCGCCGCGCAGCGCCGGCGCGGCCGGCGCAGGCGGCGCGGTCAGCGGCCGGTGTACCCGACGGTGATGACCGACCCGGGGCTGTCGGCGTAGTAGGCCACCGACGCGGCCGGGCTGCCGACCCCGGTGTACCGGTCCAGAACGTTCCCGGTGTTCAGGTAGGTCGCCGCGACCGAGCCGCACGAGCTGCACCCGCTCTTGTGGCCGTGGCCGTGGGCGCCGCCGCACGTGGAGCACCCGGCCACCCCCTTCGCCCCGTGGTGGAACACCCCGCCGAGCGGGTGCGGGTAACCGCCCCCGAAGGTGTGCGAGTGGCCGCCGTGGAGCCACCCGTATGCCCCGGGCCCGGCGCCTGCCGCGGGAGGCGGGACTGGGCCGGTGTAGTGGAGGTAGGCGTTCCAGTACCCGTAGGGCTCGAACGGCGGGTACCCGTAATACGGGCCGTAGTTGAAAAGCGGGCCGTGCTGGTGGATGTGCGGGAACAGCCGCAGACAGGTCCCGCCGCACCCGAGTCCGAAGGTGCAGGGGCCGTTATTTGCCGCGGCCGTGCCGGCGGTCCCCAACAACAGGGGGGCGGCCAGCAGGGCCGCGGTCGCGATCCGTCTCATCGGCGCTCGTCCTTGCGGGGTGACGCCCGGACCGGAGCCGTGCCCCGGCCCCGTCCTTGATCCGGGCACCCAACCGTTCCCCCGGAATGGGGGTCACGCCAGCGGAAAGGAAGGCGGTGTCAGGGCGGCCGGCGCTCGGCCCGGGTTACAACGCGGCCGGACGGCGGGACGAAGAGAATCCGTATCCGGAGCGCGGGAGAAGGAGATGACCCAGCCGGGAGCCCGAGAGCGAGTAGAAAAGTTCAGGTCGCAGGGACAGTTCGCCCGGCCACGGTCTTGGTGTCTTGCGGTCCAGTTCTCCAGACCGGTACGACCGGTAAGACCCGTCAGTCTGGGGAGCCAGAGCCACGGCCTGGGCGGTGAACACCACCCGGATGGGCGGCGCGCCCGTCTTGTTCTGGGCCGGAATCGCGGCGCGGTTCAAGTCGCGGCCGCGAGGACCGTATCGGTGTGACGCCCGCCCCCGCACCGCTCGCGCAACCGCTCCAGCCCGTCCGCCGGGATCGCGTACGACCCGATCCGCCGGTGGGCCGGGTCCGGGCCGTGGCAATCGCTCCCGCCGGTGACCGCGAACCCGAACCGCGCGGCCACCGCCCTCAGTCGGTTCGCCGCCGTTGACCGGCCCCAGGCGTACTCCACCTCCAGGGCGTCGAGCCCGAAGGTGTGGAGCCGGCGGAACTGGTCGCCGTCGAGCTCGGCGGGCGGGTGGGCCAGGCTCGCGGCCCCGCCGGCGGCGTGGACGAGCTGGATCGCGTCGGCGATCGCGACCCGCTCTTTCGGCAGGACCGACCCGCGGAGCGGGCCGAGGTAGCGCTGGAACGCTTCGTGCTGCGTCCGCGCGACGCCGCACGCCACGAGCAACCCGGCGACGTGCCGCCGCCCGAGGCTCACCGCCGCGGCCTCGACCAGCCTGGCGCGGTCGGCCGGGATCGCGTGCCCCCGGCCGGCGAGTTTCGCCACGTAGTCGTGGAACCGCTCCCGCCGGCTCGCGCAGACCGCGGCCAGGACGGCGGTCAGCCCGGGGTGATCGGGCCGGACGAAGTACCCGAGCAGGTGCAATTCCCGGCCGTCGAACTCGGTCGTGATCTCGACGCCCGGAACGACCTCGACGGGCGGGTCGGCCGGTGTTCGCGCGGCCTCGACCGCTTCCGGCACGCCCGCGAGGGTGTCGTGGTCGGTGACGGCGACCGCGCACAACCCCGCCTGTCGGGCGAGGGCGACCACCTGCGACGGGGTGTACTCGCCGTCGCTCGCGGTGGTGTGGACGTGCAGGTCGGCCCGCCGCGGCTTCGCGAGCCGGGCCGTCTGCTGGCACAAGGATGTGAAGGGTGAACGTCGGGTCATTGCGGAATGCGGAATGCGGATTTCGGAATCAAGAAGACGACTCGGGCGAAGAGGACGGCCCGCCCGCGGGCTGGGGTTCCGCAGGTCTTTCATCCCGCATTCCGGGTTCCGCATTCCGCAATTTAGCGATCTTGTCCAGCACCCCGTTCACGAACGACGGCGAGTCCTTCGAACCGAACCGGCGGGCGAGCTCGATGGCCTCGTCGATCGCCACCTCGAGCGGCGGGCGGGTCGGGTCGAAGAGGAGCTCGTAGACCCCGAGCCGAAGGACGTTCCGGTCCACCGGGGTCATGCGGGTCAGCCGCCAGTTCTCGGCGGCGGCGGCCAGTTTCGGGTCGATCTCGGCCTGGTGCGCCGCCACCCCGTCGTACAGGCCGAGACAGTACGCCGCCAGCTCGGCGTCGCCGTGCAGCCGGTCGCGGACGAACGTGTCGATGGCCTTCCGGGGAACGGGGAACGGGTTCTGATCTTTCTGGAACAGCAGCTGGAGGGCAACTTCGCGGGCGCGGGAGCGGCGGGTGAGCATTTCGGCATCTCGGGTGGTGGCGGCCCCCTATCATGTTAGCGGAAACGGGGGGTGGTGGAATTCCCGCGGCCGGCCCGGTACAACGCTCGCATGCGGGTTCTGGTCGTCAACGCCGGGTCGACGAACGTGAAGCTCTCCGTCCTCGATGGCGAGGCGGAGTCGTTCGCGATCACGGTGGAGCACGAGTCTCCCGCCGCGGCGGTCGCGGACGGGCTGGACCAGGTCCGCGCGAAGGGGCTGTTACCCGTCGACGGCGTGGGCCACCGCGTCGTTCATGGTGGGGCGGTGTTCACCGAAGGGGTGCGGGTCACCGACGAGGTTCTGGCTAAACTGACCGAGCTGAACGACCTCGCCCCGCTGCACAACCCGCCGGCCCTTCAAGCTCTTGCGGAGGCCCGCCGGCAGCTCCCGGACGTGCCCCACGTGGCGGCCTTCGACACCGCGTTCCATAGCTCCATGACGGAGCTCGCCGACACGTACGCGGTGCCCTGGAAGTGGACGAAAGAGTGGGGTATCCGGAAGTTCGGGTTCCACGGGTTGAGTCACGAATACTGTTCCCGTCGGGCGGCGGAAATGCTCGGCCGGGCGGGAGACAAGGGTCTGCGGGTCGTTGTGGCCCACCTCGGCGGTGGGTGTTCGCTCGGCGCGGTGAAAGGGGGCCTGTCGGTCGATACCACGATGGGCTTCACCCCGATGGACGGACTGATGATGGCCACCCGTTGTGGTGCCGTCGACCCGGGCATCATGCTGTACGTCATGCGGCACCGCGGGCTGACTGTGGACGATGTGGAACGGGTGCTCGACAAGGAGTCCGGGTTACTCGGAGTGTCGGGCGTCTCGGCAGACATCCGTGAAGTGCGGAAGGCGGCAACCGGGGGAAATGCCCGGGCCGCGACCGCTCTCAAACTATTCTCCTACCGGATTCAGCTCGGGATCGGCGCGATGACGGCCGCTCTCGGGGGGATCGACGCCCTCGTCTTCGCCGCCGGGATCGGGGAGCACGATGCTGCAGAGCGCGGGGAGGTCTGTGCCGGTCTTGGCTTTCTCGGAATGGTCATCGACCCCAAGCTGAACAACGCCTGCCGGCCCGACGCCGACATCAGTGCTCCCGGCGCCCTGTGCCGGGTGCTCGTGATCCACACCCGCGAAGACGTGACCATCGCCCGCGAGGTCGAGCGGGTGCTTTTCGGCGAGCGGGGGGCGTGAGCCCCCCGGTTACGAAAGCCCGACCAACGGTCGTTATTTCCACTCAGAGGGGCACACGACCCCCTCGCCGGGACGAAAGGAACTCATGCCCCGATACCGTGTCGTCGTCGCCGACTTCGTCACCGATGCGCTGAAGCCCGAGCGCGAGATCCTCGGTGACGTCGCCGACGTCGTCGCCCTCGACGCGAACGCCGAGTCCGAGCTCGCCGGCAAGATCGAGGACGCCGACGCGGTGATGCTCTACCACAACATCGCCATCACAAAAGACACCATCGCCCGGCTGAAGCATTGTAAGCTGATCGTCCGGTGTGGGGTCGGGTTCGACAACGTCGACCACGTCTTCGCCCGGGCCCGCGGCATCCCGGTCGCCAACGTCCCGGACTACGGGACCGAGGAAGTCGCCGACTCCGCGGTCGGGATGGCGCTGGCCCTCGCCCGCGGAATCACCTTCTTCAACACCCGGCTGCAGCGGAAGCACGGGGCCTGGGCATACATGCAGGGGTCCCCGATCCTCCGGCTCCGCGGGCGGGTGTTCGGGATCATCGGGCTCGGCCGGATCGGCACCGCCGCCGCCGTCCGGGCGAAAGCCCTCGGCATGGACGTGGCGTTCTACGACCCGTACAAGCAGGACGGGTACGACAAGGCCCTCGGCGTCCGCCGGGTCGAGAAACTCGACGACCTCCTGCGGCAGTCGTTCGTACTGAGCGTCCACTGCCCGCTCACCCCGGAGACCCGGCACATCGTGGACGCCCGGGCGCTCGCCCTGATGCCGGACGGGTCGTTCCTGGTGAACACCGCCCGCGGGGCGACCGTGGACGCGACCGCCATCCCGGACGCGATCCGGGGCGGGAAGCTCGCCGGGGCCGCGATCGACGTGCTGCCGGCCGAGCCGCCGCCGGACGACCACCCGCTGCTCGTCGCCTGGCGCGACCCGGCCGACCCGTGCCACGACCGGGTGATCCTCAACCCGCACTCGGCGTTCTACTCGGAGGAGGGGCTGCTCGACATGCGGGTGAAGGGGTCGCAGGCGTGCCGCCGGGCGCTCCTCGGGGAGCCACTCCGGAACGTCGTAAATTGAAGAAAGAGGAATGGCCCCAAAGAAGCACAAAAAATACATGCGCGTTACGACGCTCTGCGTCGTAACGCCGCTTCGGACGCTCTGCGTCCTGACCTACGCCTCACCAATCAGGTTCGCGTTCGCCACGGAGCGGTGGAAGAGGCATTCCCACGCGGGGTGCTTTGCGTCACCCACCTTTTTGCAAGGACACGGACGGCCGGGGCCACGATGATGGTGACCATCTGTACCCCGAAGGGGTTGTAGCACCCTGGGTCGAGAGGCCGCGCGCCGGGAGGCAGAACGACGGGGTTTTTATCGGCCCTTTCGATCGACCGCCACCCAGGGTGCGCTCGCTGCGCTCGCGACCCTGGGCTATGGACTACAACCCCTTCGCGGGGTACAGACATCTCGGATGAGAGACCCTCAGATGCGGGTAATGCATAGCACGAAGCGTGGAAACGAGACTGGGGGACCGATTTCCTCTCACGGCTCGATCTTGATCGACGGGTCGAGCTGCTGCAGCAGCTTCCGGTCGCGGGGGTCGCCGAGCGCCTGGAGGAAGTGGACCACGTCCCAGATCTCGTCCGGCTTCCCGGGCGCCGGGGCGACCGCCTTCGCCTTCGAGTCCGGCATCGTGGACGGATAAATCCCGCCGTACACCCGGGCGTACAGGTCTTCACCCCGCCGCCCGCCGCGGTACACCCCGAGCGTCAGGTTCCGCGGTTGCACCACCGTCCCCCACAGGTCGAACTTCAGCTGTTCGGCCCGGCCGTAGTCCTGGTGGCACCCCGCGCACGTCCCGGCGAACGCCTTGTACCCCCGCACGGCCGATTCCAGTCGGTCGGTCTCGGTCGGACAGTTGTCCGGCGGGACGGGGATGGGCGCGTCCGCCGCCCGCTTCCAGTTCCCGAGGGTGAGTAACAACTTCTCGACGATCCGCTGTTCGGCGAACTCCCGGCTGTAGGTCGGGTCGTCGTCCCGGGGGCTGACCTTCAGCCCGATCACCCGGGCGATCACCTCGAACTCGGCCTCCCCGCGGGCGCTCAGGTGGATGACGTACCCCGCGAGGTCGTCGAGTTCCCGCTCAGAAAGTTGTGCGAACGGCGGCATCATCGACCCGTCGAGCCCGTTCCGGATGGTCCGCTTCAGGTCATCCTTGCGGGCCTTCCCGAGTTCGCCCGTGCGGGGCGGTGAGGTCGGGAAGCAGCTGACGAACTTGAACAGCCCGCGGCGGTAGTCGCGGGGTGGGGCGGCCATCCGGACGGACTGGGCCCCGTCGCCGGCCCCGGTCTGGCCGTGGCACTGGAGACACCACCGGCGGTACAGCACCCCGCCCCGGGCGAGAGTGGAGTCGTCCAGCCCGAGTGCCCCCTTCGCGGAGTCGGCCTCGGCGAGCATCTCGGTCACCACATCTTTCGGCGCCTTCCCCTTCACCGGGGCGAGCGCCTCTTCGAGTTTGAGCATCTTCGCCTCGTCGGCCGTCAACATTTTGACGGCCGGCACGGCGGGGATGCCGAAGTACGAATCGAGCAGCTGGCCGATGTCGTCCCGCTCGGTGCCGGTCAGTCCGGTTTCGGGGTCGAGGATCGCGCCCGGCCTGGGTTCCGGCAGGAGCCGGGCGACCTTCGGCACGAGCTGGGCGGCGAACTCGGGGTCCGGGGACCGGTCCCCGAGCCGGGCGGTCCGGAGCGGGAGGTAGCCGGGGGAAAACCACTTCGGCGGGGCCCCGAGATCGCCGACCGCCATCAGGTCCGACCGGACGGGGTAGCGGGCGGCTGTCGCGATCACCACCGGCGGGCTGTCGAGGGAGATCTCGACCCGCCCGCACCCGGAGGGGAGCAGACCGCCGACGGCGAGGAGGGGCAGGAGGGAGCGGAGGAATCGCATGGAGTTGGGTCTGTCGGGTCTTGGGTCTGCAGGGTTTCGGGCATGACCCGAAGGGTCCGCCGCGGTTTTCCCGAGACCCGGCAGACCCGACAGACCCGAGACCCGACGTTTTTCTGCTGGTAATTCTTGTGCTTTCGGCCGGAATGTCAAGAATGGCAGGAGGCCCCTGTCGCCCCGGAACCGACCCGAATGATCCGCCTCAGCTGTGCCGCCACCCTCGCCGTGCTGGTGCTCGGGCCGGCCCCCGCCCGGGGCCAGCCCGGCCCGGTGGCGGAACCCGCCGCCCTCCGGGGAGAGTCCGCCCAGACCCGCAAGCGGCTGTCCGAGGCGGAACAGAAGCTGGTCGGGGGGAAGGCGGCGGACGCGGTCGACGACCTCCAGCGGATTCTCGACGAGGCCGGGGACGACCTCGTCAGCGTGGACGGCCGGCACCACCGCCCGGCCCGGTGGGTCGCCCACCAGATTCTGGCCAAGCTCCCGCCCGACATGCTGCAAACGTACCGGGACCGGGTCGACGAGCCCGCCCGGAAGCTGCTCGACGCCGCCCGGCGGGACCGCGACCCCCGCCCGCTCTGGCAGCTCCTCGACCGGTACTTCGTCTCCCGCCCGGGCGAGGAGGGGCTTCTTCTCCTGGGCGACCTGCTCTTCGAGCGGGGCGAGTTCCGGACCGCCGAACTCCTCTGGCGACGGCTCCTCCCGGACGCCGCGGCCGACGTCCCGTACCCGGCCCCGAAGACCGACCCGGCCGCCGTCCTGGCGCGGGGCGTGCTGGCGGCGATCTTCCAGGGGGAACAGGACCGGGCGAAGGCGGAGCTGGGGGTACTCCGGGCGAAGCACCCGACCGCGGCCGGGGTGTTCGCCGGGAAGACCGGGCCGTACGCCGACACCCTACAAGCCTTCATCGACCACCCGCCGCCCGTCGTCCCCGACCCGGTCGGGGGCCGGGCGTGGCCGACGTTCGGCGGCGACCCCGGGCGGACCGGCCGGGTACACGGGGCGATCCCGGTCCACTGGCCGACCCGCCCGACCTGGAAGGCGCCGATCCCGCAAGACAAGTCCGACAACCGCTCGCCCCCCGCCCGCCCGCCGTTCGGACACCCGGTGATCGCGGGCGGGCGGGTGTACCTGTCCGACGGTAGCCGGGTGACCTCATTCGACCTCCGGACCGGGGGAATGGGGGTGGTCCCGGTCGCGCCGCAGGCCGCACTGGCCGACCCGGACCGGCGGCAGAACGACCCAGGCCGGAAGGCCAGCGACCCGGACCCGTGCTCGTCCCTGACTGCCGCCGGGGGGCGGTTGTTCGCCCGCCTCGGCCAGCCGGTGGTCCGCGCCCCGGAATCTTCGAAGGTGGGGAAGGCGGCGGAAGAGTCGGCGATCGTGTGCTTCGCCCCGCCCGCGAACCCGGGTCGGAACGCCCCGCCGATGCGGGAACTCTGGCGGGTGGCCCCGCCGGCTGCCGAGGGAAAGGGACCGGGCGTGTGGGAAGGCACCCCGCTCGTCGCGGGCGGGCGGATGTGGGTCGCCCTGGCCCGGTTCGAGGGCGGGCGGGTGGTCCACGCCGTCGCCGGGTTCGACCCGGCCGACCCGGACCGCGCGCCGGACCGCCCGGCCTGGGTCGTGGACGTCTGCGACAGCCCGCTGCCCCCCGCGCCGGATGGGCAGTCGCGGGCGCGGCAGGAGCTGCTGACCCTCGCCGGGCGGAACGTCGTCCTCTGCTCGAACGGCGGGGCGGTGGTCGCGGTCGACGCGGCCACCGGCCGGCGG
>JAQGHQ010000517.1 GCA_028288765.1 Gemmataceae bacterium
CCCGCGAGCGGGTACCCCGGCGGCACAGGCGGTCCGGCCGGGGTACCCGCTCGCGGGCCGCGCCGGACCTACCCGGAGTGATGTGCCGCCGGGGTACCCGCCCACGTGGCGCCGACCAAACCGAAAGGGACAACTTCACCGGGTTCATGTCTGAGGAGGCCGGACGTGGCCGAGCACGACCTGACCGCGGTCGCATTCCCGAGGCTCGACGAGGCCCAGCTGGCCGCCCTGGGCCGCTGCCCGCACACGGCCACGAAGCGGTTCCGCGACGGCGAGAAGCTCTTCGAGGCCGGCCAGAGGGACTGCAACTTCTACGTCGTGAAAGCGGGTAAGGTCGAGATCGTGGACGAGTCCGGGGAGGGGCCGAAAACGGTCACGGTTCACGGGCCCGGGGAGTTCACCGGCGAGGTCGGCCAGATCACCGGCCGGCCGGCGATCGTCACCGCGGTCGCCCGGGGCGACTGCGAGGTGTACGAGGTGTCGCCCGTCTCTCTCCGGGAGATCCTGAACGACCACCCGGAGCTGGGCGACATCATCCTCCATGCGTTCATCGCCCGCCGGCAGCTGCTCACCGAGAAGGGGGAATTCATCGGCCTCCGGGTGATCGGCCCCCGGTCCTCCCGGGACACGTTTCGGGTCCGCGAGTTCCTGTCCAAGAACGGGATCCTGTTCACCTGGCTGGACACCGAGGCCGACCCGCAGGTGGACCAATTCCTGCGGCAGTTCGGGGTGACCGAGGCCGACACCCCGGTGGTCACCTGGGGCAAGAAGCTCCTCCTCCGGAACCCGTCGAACCGCCAGCTCGCGGAGGCAATCGGCCTGCGCCGGCCGCTGGACCGGCGGGTGTACGACCTGGTCATCGTCGGGGCCGGGCCGGCGGGGCTGGCGGCGGCCGTCTACGGCGCGTCCGAGGGGCTCGCCACGGTGGTGCTGGAGCGGGTCGCCCCCGGGGGCCAGGCCGGCCGGAGCATGCGGATCGAAAACTACCTCGGGTTCCCGACCGGGATCACCGGCGGCGAGTTGACCGAGCGGGCCGTGATCCAGGCCAACAAGTTCGGGGCCCGGCTGTCGGTCACCACTCAGGTCACCGGCCTGACGTTCGACGGCCCCCGCCCCGTGCTCCGCCTCGACGGCGGCGAGACGGTCACCGCGAAGTGCCTGCTGATCGCTACCGGGGCCGACTACCGGACGCTGGGCGTCGACGGGTGCGAGCGGTTCGAGGGGCGGGGCGTGTATTACGCCGCGACCCCGATCGAGGCACAGATGTGCCAGGGGTCGGAAGTGGTCGTGGTGGGGGGCGGAAACTCCGCCGGCCAGGCCGCCGTTTTCCTCGCCGGGCAGGTCCGCAAGGTGTATCTCGTGGTCCGCGGCGGAAACCTGTACAAGGACATGTCCGACTATCTGGCCCGGCGGGTCGAGCAGACCCCGAACATCGAGGTACTGCTGAACACCGAAGTCCGGCGGATGGAGGGCGAGGAATTCCTCGGCGCCGTCGAGCTGGTGAACAATAAGACGGGGAAGACGCGAGTCATCCGGACCCCGGCCCTGTTCAGCTTCATCGGGGCGGTCCCGCGGACCGACTGGCTGCCCCCCGAGGTCGAAACGGACGAGAAGGGGTTCGTCCGGACCGGGCCGTCCCTGGCCGGGTCCGCCCGCTGGTCGGGCAAGCGGCCGCCGTTCCTGCTGGAGACGACCCGGCCGGGCGTGTTCGCCGCGGGGGACGTGCGGTCCGGGTCGGTCAAGCGGGTCGCGTCGGCCGTCGGCGAGGGGGCGATGGCGGTCCAGATCGTCCACGAGTTCCTGAAGGAAGCGTGACCCCTGGCCCGGAGCCAAACGGAGTATCATCGTGGCCACGACGACGCTGGAGGCGGCCCACTGACGGCACCCACGTCTGACGACAGGTTCGACCGGATATGGGTGAACAGGGGGGTGGGTGGCACCAAGGGTGCAGCAAGGTATCGGACGACTGCGCCCGGGCGAGATCGCGATGCTCCAGGACAGACCCGAGAGCGAGGCCCGGGCGGACGTTGAGGTTACCCCGCAGGCGCGACGTGACCGCCCCGGGCCGACAGACAGTCCCGGGGATGTCGGCACGCCGGTCGCGGCGGCCGGGGGTGGCGACGGCCCCTCAGCGCGGCGGGCCGACGCCCGTGACCGGGGTCCAGGCCGGGGGATCGCTGGCCGGGAAGGACTCCTCCGACGCCTCCTCGACGATGTCGCGGTTGGGGGGGAGTTCGGTCTGATCCGGCCGCTGGATCTGTCCCGGGTCGCGCCGGCGATCCTCCGCGGCCCCGCCCCGGGTTGCCAGACGGCCCACCAATAATCCGACGCCGACCCCGAACGCGAACAGGCCGATCGACGGTAACCGTGGCGTCATGTGACCCCTCCGTCAGCCGAGTCGCCGGGAACACCGCACGCCCGGCCGTAAGCGGCGGGGACCCGCTTTACTCGACGAACTCCAGCAGGAGCGATTCGAACTCGGGGCTGACCTCCTTCGCCTCGCCCCGGAGTTGGTGCAGGAACTTCCGGCCCGCGTCGTCGAGCTTCCCGTCGGCGAGGAGCGCCTCCCGGAGCCAGGCCGCCTCCCCGCGGCTGATCCGGCCGTCCGCCAAGACGTGGTCCCGGATCGCCTTGAAAAAGAACTTCTCGAACCCGGGCGTGCGGGACAGTACCCGCTTGCGTATTTCGACGAGGAAGTCGGCCGCCTCGCGGCTGACCGTCCCCTTCACGTACACCGCCTGGCGCAACACCTCCAGTTCCTGCCCGTCCACCCGGCCGTTGGCCAGGACACGCTCCTCAATCTCTCGCAAGGTCGGCATACCGGCTCTCCTGGGGGTTACCCGGCCGGGTGATGGGAGAATGACTCGGGCCCGCCGGTCAATTCCCGGCCGCGGCCTGGATCCGCCGCGCGCAGCGGAGGCAGTAGCGGGCGTACGGGAGGGCGTTCAGCCGCTCCCGGGAGATCTCCTGGCCGCACTCCTCGCAGCGGCCGAAGGTGCCCTGCTCGATCCGGGCCAGGGCGTCGGTCACCTCGGTCAGGAGCTCGGCCTCGGTCTCCAGCAGGCCGATTGAAACTTGCTCATCGTACTCGGCCGCGGCCGGGTCGGCCGGGTGGACCGGCACGTCCGACAGGCCGCCGCCGGCCTCTCCCCCGACCGGCCGCAAGGCCTCTTCTTCCAGGTCCGACAGTTTGACACCGAGCTGCTTCTTCAGGGCCAGCAGCCGCCGCCGGTAAGTCCTGATCTCTGCTTCGGTCATCGCCCCCTCCTCGCCGGGTTCACCAGGGTTCGACCGTGATCAGATTTTCGACGCTCGTCACTCCGGGGGCGGACCAGGCCGCCCGGGCCGCCTCCTCCTTCTCGGCCCACGCCCGGACGGTGCCGCGGAGGGTCACCTTGCCCCCGTCCACCTCGACCGAGATGCGGCTGGCGTCCAACGCGGCCTGCCGCTTGAGCGCGTCCTCGATCTTCGACCGGAGCTCGGTGGGCGAAACCCGGGGCTTGACGGTGATCATGTTCGTCACCCCGGTCACCCCGGTCAGGTAACGGACGGCGGCCTCGGCGGCGGCCCGCTGGTACTGCCACTCGACCTCACCCTCGAGCGTGATCCAGCCGGAGCTGACGGTGACCTTGATCTTGTCGGCCGGGACCGAGGTCGTCCCCTTGAGGGCGTTGACGGCCGCGACGGCGATGTCCTCGTCGGTCCGCTTGCTGCTGCCGGGCAGCTTGACGTCCAGCTCGTTGGCCACGGCCCGGACGCCGTGGACGCGCTTCGCCGCCTTCTCGGCCGCGTACTTTTCCCAGTACGACTGGACGTGGCCGGTGAGGGTGACAACCCCGTCCTTGACCGCGACGCCGATGTGGCTGGCGTTGATACTCGGCTGCCATCTGAGCTCGTCCAGGACATCTCTCTGCAGTTCGATGTCGCTCATCGTTGCTGTGGACATGCGTGGATCCTCCTGACTGCCGGGTCGGTCGGTCCGGGGCGACAGACCAACCGGCCCGTCGACCGACGCATTCTGGCAAAGGGGATGCCGTGTCGCCCCGCGGCCGGAACTCGGTACCTGGATTGGCGCGAAAGGCCGGGCCTTGCACCGCATCGCGGGCTCGCAGGCCCGGCCGAGATCCCTCGCGGCCCGGCCGGCCGCCGCAGCGCCCCGGACAGTCTGTCCCGGGGTGCCCCGGCGTGAGACAGACTGTCCCGGCCGTCGAACCCGCGGCCTCCCGCCCGACCACCGCCCCCGACCCGAGGGCCCGCGTGGAAGCAGTGGGGTTGACGGACATTAGTCCCCGAGACAGGCGGTCGCGTTCGCCCGCGGCCGGCCCGGCACGCGAGTTGTAGTGGCCTATACGGGACCACGGCCGAGCGGCCCGGTCTCGCTCAACCTTTCCCGCGTTACCGGAGGCACGGCCATGGCACAACTCCCCGCTACCCGATCTCCCCAGGGCGGTCAGATGGCCCAGCGGAGGGAGCACCCTCTGGCGCAGCTGGCCCGGGACTTCGACTCCCTGTTCGGCATGTTAGGCGGGCTCGCCCCGGATCTCGGGGCGATGCGGGTGTGGGACTTCGACGTGACCGAGAACGACAAGGAAGTCGTCGTCCGGGCGGAGTTGCCGGGGTTCGAGGAGAAGGAGATCGACGTCCAGATAAACCGGGACACACTGACCATCCGGGCCGAGAAGGAGCAGAAGGGCGACCGGCAGGAGGAGTACCGTAGCTTCTTCCGCGCCGTCACCCTCCCGCCGGGCGTCGACCCCGAGAACGCCCGGGCGACGTACCGGAACGGGGTGCTGGAGCTGCACATCCCGAGGGAGGCCGGGGCCCGGTCGAAGCGGATCGCCATTGAGGGGGAACAGTCCGGGACAACCGACCAGGGGCGGAGACCCGCGTCCAACCAGAACGGGGCCGGATCTCAGCCCGCGGGCGACCAGGGTCAGCAGGCCGAAAAACAGGCGGGGGCCGGCCCCGCGAAGGCCAAGAAGTGACCGGGCCGCCCGCGGGCGGAACCCGGACGGCTCACGCCGGTGTGACACGTCAGCACATCAGGCCGCGGTCGGCCGGACGGACAGCCGGGGTCGCGTGGCAGGGACGGCGTGACCGAACGCAAAGGAGGGGAGTCATGGGCTGGTCCTGGCGGATCGGCCGGGTTGCCGGCATCGATGTCTATGTCCACTTCACGTTCCTCCTCCTGTTGTTGTGGGTGGCTTTGGAGCACTACCTGCCCAGCGGGGACCTGGCGGAGGCGCTGGCCGGGCTGGTCTTCGTCCTGGCCATCTTCGGGGTGGTCGTCCTGCACGAACTGGGGCACGCGCTGGCCGCCCGCCGCTACGGCATCCGCACCCGCGACATCACGCTCCTACCCATCGGCGGGGTGGCCCGGCTGGAGCGGATGCCGGAAGACCCCCGGCAGGAACTGGTGGTGGCGCTCGCCGGGCCGGCGGTGAACGTGGTGATCGCGGCCGGCATGTACGCCGGCCTCGCGCTGGAGCAGGGGCTGGCCCCGCTCGCCGAGGTGATCCGCGTCGGCGGCGGGTTCGCGGACCAGCTTTTCTGGGTGAACGTGTCGCTGGCCGTGTTCAATCTGTTGCCGGCGTTCCCGATGGACGGGGGCCGGGTGCTGCGGGCCCTGTTGGCGATGCGCCTCGACTACGTCCGGGCAACACAGGTGGCCGCCCGCGTCGGCCAGGGGATGGCGCTGCTGTTCGGGTTCCTCGGCCTCTTCGGCAACCCGTTCCTGCTCTTCATCGCGCTGTTCGTCTGGCTCGGGGCCGCCCAGGAGGCGAGCCTGGTGCAGATTCGCATGGCCCTGGACGGCATCCCGGTCGGGCGGGTCATGATCACCGACGTGCGGGTCCTCGGCCCGGCCGACTCACTGGCCAAGGCGTTGGAATACCTCCGGGCCGGCTTCCAGCAGGACTTCCCCGTGGTCGAGAATGGCCGGCTCGTGGGGGTGCTTACCCGCGACGACCTGGTGACCGGGCTCGGCCGGTACGGCCCCGCCGGCCGGGTCGGCGACGTGATGCACCGGGAGTTCATCACCGCCGACCCGCGGGAGATGTTGCAGACCGCCTTCGTCCGGCTGCAAGAGCACGGCTGCCACACCCTCCCGGTGGTCGAGGACGGTCGCCTGGTGGGCCTAGTGACGGCGGACAACCTGGCCGAGGTACTGATGATCCGGGAGGCCTTGCGCCGGGCCCGGCACCCGCGGCGGGGACGGGACCGGGCGGCCGCGAACCGCGAGACCGAAACGGGAGTGATCTTATGATCGCGCAGTTTACCGACAGTGTGACCGGCACGGCCGTGTACGTCAACCCGGCCTACGTGGTGAGCGTGCGGCCGGACCCGGACGCCCCCACCCGGGTCAGCATCGTCAAGCTCCGGGACGGGGAAGCCATTCGGGTCCACGGCGAGCACCAGGAAGTCGCCGACAAGCTCACCCGCACCACGTAGCCCGACGCGGAGGACGGACATGGAACGGCGGCGATTCGGGCCGACGAAGCGCGACGTCTCGGTGATCGGCCAGGGGACCTGGTATCCCGACGACTACGACCGGGCGGCCGCGCTCGCGACGCTGCGCGGGGGGCTCGACCTGGGGATGACGCACATCGACACCGCCGAGATGTACGGGGCGGGGGCGGTCGAGGGGCTGGTCGGGGAGGCGGTCGCCGGCCGCCGGGCCGAGGTGTTCCTCGTCTCCAAGGTGCTCCCCGAGAATGCGTCGCGGACGGGGACCGTCATCGCCTGCGAGCGGTCACTCGCCCGTCTGAGGACCGACTACCTCGACTGCTACCTGTTGCACTGGCGCGGCGGGCACCCGTTGGAGGACACGGTCGCGGCGTTCGAGGCCCTCCGCCACGCGGGGAAGATCCTGTCGTGGGGTGTCAGCAACTTCGACGTGCCCGATCTGGAGGACGTCCTCCGGATCGCCGGCGAGGGCCACCCGACGTGTAACCAGGTGCTCTACCACCTCCGGGAGCGGGCGGTCGAGCACGCCGTGGTCCCGTGGTGTGAGAAGTACGGGGTCGCGGTGGTCGGCTACAGCCCGTTCGGCCGGGGGGACTTTCCCGGCCCGGACACCGTCGGCGGCCGGGTGCTGGGCCGCATCGCCGCCGCGCACCACGCGACCCCGCGGCAGGTCGCCCTTCGGTTCCTGGTGCGGGAGCCGTTCGAGTTCACGATCCCCCGGGCGACCAACCCGCGGCACGCCGCCGAGAACGCGAAGGCGGGCGACCTCCGGCTGACCGAGGCCGAGGTGGCGAAGATCGACAAGGCGTTCCCGCTCGGCACCCGCCCCCGGGTGCTGCCGACGCTATAGGGCCGTGGGGTGGCGCCCAGGGCGGGTTCGGAAATCGCCGCGAGGAGGTAACAAGGATGGCCGTGACGAATGTGACGACCTTCGAGCAGTTCTTCCGTGCCGTCGCGGGCCTGGACGTCGATAAGGCCGACCTGAAGCGGTACCACGAGTTCGTGAACCACAAGGTCCGTGACCTCCTCGTCCGGGCCGAGGCAACGGCGAAATCGAACCTCCGCGATATCGTAGAGCCACACGACCTGCCAATCACCAAGGGGCTCCAGGAGAGCATCCAGATCTTCGAGAACCTGGACGAGGAGATCAGGCTTTTGTCCGTCCTGGACAAGCTGACCGCGCGGCCGCCCCTCGCGCTGGAGTACAGTACCGAGACGGAGACCCGGCTGCCCGTCGCCGCCGGCGGGCTGAGCGTCGCCCTCGCCCGGGCCTTCAAGATCATCGAACCGGACCTGAAGAACCCGCAGGGAGAGCACTGGGAGCGGGTCATCCGCCTCTTCAACCTGTTGCTGTAGCGACTGCGAGACGGGTGAATCCCCGAGAGGATCTTGGGGCGTGCAAGCTGATCCCGCTCACCGCGGGCTCGGTCGGGTCGTCGTCGGTAACGGGTTCACACATAACGGGGGTCGACCCCCGGCTCACTACCCCCCGCCACTTGCCGCCTCGGCCGGGGGCGGCACCAGCACCCGGATCGTCCCCGGGATCTGCCCCCCCGCGATCAGACTCTCCAGCCGCGCCCGGATCGGCGGGGTGACCGGAACCCCCTGCCGGAGAAGGCACATTCCGGCGTCGTTGAAGAGGTCCTCCGCCACGATCATCCCGGGGGCCAGTTCGACCACCGTCACCACCCGGCTGACGGGCTGGGCGGCCCGGTCGATCAGGCGGCCCAATCCCTCCACCAACGCCGGGTCGTACACCCCGGTCCGGGACGCGAGCCGGGCGACGGCCTGCGGCTTCGGCACGCCCCGCTCCACCAGGGTGTCGAAGTCGAACGCCACCTTGAGCAGACGGGCCCCTAGCGGGATGGCGGTCCCGCGCCTGTCCAGGGACGTGGTGCCGGGGACGTCGAACGGCTTGTCGATGTGGGCGAGGATCTCGGTGACCGGCTCCAGCCGCGGGATGTGGCGGAGCAAGTTCCGCATGACCTCGGGGATGGCACCCACCCGCCGCTCCTCGTCCGGGGGCAGCTGGGCCCCGAGCCGGGCCGCCCGCAGCATGGTCTCGGGGACGACGATGCTCCCCAGCCGGGAGAGGATAGCGGCGACGTCCAGCTCCCACCCCCCGCCCCCGCCGGTCGCCGCGGCCAGTTCCTGGACCAGCCCCTGCACCCGGATCGCCCGGCCGAACTCGTCCGGGTCGGCCAGGGCGAACACCTCGGCGAGCACCTGGACGCTGCCCCGCAGGGTCTTGTCGAGCAGCTCCCGCTCCGCCACCACCAGTCGGTACTGGGCGGCGGCGGCGTCCACCGCCACGACCAGGGTGTCGGGCGGGCACGGCTTGGTCAGGAACCGGAACACCCCCCCCCGGTTCACCACCTCGATCGCCTGCCGGACGTCCGCGTACCCGGTCAGTAGCACCCGGACCGAGTCCGGGTACTGCTCCCGCACCCGGGCGAGGAACTGGACTCCGTCCATTCCCGGCATCCGCAGGTCGGACACGACGACCGCGAAGGGCCCGTCGGCGGCCAGGGCGGTTAGCCCCGCCTCCCCCCCGGTGGCGGTCCGAACCTCATACCGCTTCCGGAACTGCCGCTCGAGCCCGGCCAGCATGTTCGGCTCGTCGTCCACGAACAGCACCCTGTCCATCACCCGCCTCCTCCTGCCTGTTCCCCGCCGTCCCGGAGCTCCGCCCACCGGGCGAGGCGGTCCCCCAGCCCGAGCCGCTCCAGGTATTCCGCGGATAGAGGTCCCCCCTCGTCCGGAGCCAGGAGGGCCTCCGCGGCGTGGACGGCGACGAGCGGGACGAACCCGCTGTCCGGGCATCTGGTCGGGTCGTGGTGCAGGGCCACCGCCTCGACCAGCGCGGGCGGCAGCCCCCACAGCCCGAGCAGGTAGGCCCCGACCTCGGCGTGCGTCGCCCCCAGCACCTCCCGCTCGGCCGCGATCAGCTGTGCCCCGTCCCGTCCCGCCGCCCCAAGGACGGCCTTGTACGACTCCGGCTGCTGGCTTGCCAGGGCGAGCCGGCCGACGTCGTGCAGCAGCCCGGCCAGCCGGGCCTCGGCGGCCGCCCCCGACCCGGCCTCGGCGTGGGCGATCCGCCCGGCCAGGGTGGCGACCGCCCGGCTGTGGTCCCACATGTCGTCGATCGAGAACGGGCGGAGGGGGACCGGGTCGTACCGGGTGAGCACCTCGGACACCAACACCAGGGCCTTGGTCGTCTCGATCCCGAGCACCTGGACGGCCTGGGCCGGGGTGGGGACCGGCCGGCGGAGCCCTAACATGGATGAGTTCGCCATCTGCATGAGTTTGGCGGACAGCCCCACGTCCCCGGCGACCACCTTCCCGATCTCGGCGATCGACCCGTCCGGCCGCTCCAGCTCGGCCAGGATGCGCGTGTACAGGACCGGCGGGGTGGGCAGACTCCCCAGCCGGCCCACTAGGGCGAGCAGCGGCGGGCTGTGGAGCAGGTCCCGGAGGGCGCACGCCCGGCGGACCGCGGCCGTCAGCACGTCCGGGTCGCACGGCTTGGAAAACACCCCGTGGGCGAGCGGGACCAGCCGGAGCACCGCCTCCCGGGTGCATTGCCCGGTCAGGACCATCCGGACCACGAGCGGGTGCTGCCGGCGGACCCGGGCGAGTAACTCGTCCCCGTCCATCCCGGGCATCCGCATGTCGGTGACCAGTACGTCCACCGGCTCGGCGGCCATGACCGTGAGCGCCTCCGCCCCGCCCCCGGCGAACCGCATGTCCCACTCCCGGCGGAGCGGGCGGAGGGTCCGCCGGAGCCCGTCCAGGATGTTCGGTTCGTCGTCCACGAACAGCACCCGCAGGGTCATGCCGGCCCCTCCCCGGGCGGGACCGCGGGGAGCACCCGCTGGATGGCGGCCGCCCGGACCCGCTGCGACTGGGTCATCCGATCGCCGTAGCCCGGCAGGCGGACAACGAAGGTGGTCCCCCGGCCTAACTCGGACTCAAGACTGATGGTCCCGCCGTGCCGCTGGACGACCACCGCGTGGGCGATGGCCAGCCCCTGCCCCGTCCCGCGGCCGACCGGTTTGGTGGTGAAGAACGGGTCGAACACCCGGTGGCGGATCGCCTCCGGGATGCCGCACCCGGTGTCCGCGACGCTCACCTCGACCCCGCCTGCGGCCGGCCGGGTGGTGATGGTGATCCGCCCTTTGTCGGCGGAGCTCCGGCCGGCGGCCTGGACGGCGTGGGCGGCGTTCACCAACAGATTCAGGAGCACCTGGTTCAGCTCCCCCGGGAGTCCGGGGACGGCGGGCAGAACCGGGTCCAGGTCGGTCTCCAGATCGGCCACGTACTTCCACTCGTTCCGGGCCACGGTGATCACCGTTTCGACCGCGTGGTTCAGGTCCACCGGGACCTTTTCCTCCATCCCCGGGTGGGCGAACTCCTTCATCGCCTGGACGATCCGGGCCACGTGCCGGACCCCGTCGAGGGTCTGGGCGATCGCCCGCGGGGCCTCGTCAAGCAGGTAGTCGAGGTCGGCTTCGGCGGCCTCCCGGTCGGCCTCCCGCCAGCGGGCCGGGTCGTCCCCGGCCGCCCGGTACAGGGCCAGCACCGCGCCCAGGTCCCGGAACGCCCCGGCCAGGAAGTTGGTGTTGTCCCCGATGTACTGAACCGGGGTGTTGATCTCGTGGGCGACCCCGGCCGCCAGCTGGCCGATCGACTCCAGCTTCTGGGCCTGCTTCAGCTGCTCCTCCAGCTGCTTCCGCTCGGTCAGGTCGACGGCCATCGCCAGGCACGCCGCCCGGGCCCCGAACTCGATCGGCCGGGTCGTCACCTCGACTTGCCGCTCCTCCCCGGACGCAAGCCGGTGCCGGCACACCCGGACGGCGGGGCCGAACCCGGCGGGGGGCGGGGCGTCGGCGGGGTCAACCTGCCCGACGGTCAGGCCCAGGAACGCGGCCCGGGAATACCCATACTGCCGGACTGCGGCGTCGTTGACCTCCAGGAACTGGCGGGTGTCGGCGTCGTACACCCAGAGCGGGTGGGGGTGGGCATCGAACAGCTGGCGGTACCGTTCCTCGCTCGCCCACAGGGCCAGCTGAGACCGCTCCCGTTCGGCTGCGACCGCGCGGTACTCGCCCACCGCCGCCGCGACGGCGGTCCGAAATGCTTCCGGGGCGCAGGGCTTGGTGAGGAACTGGAAGATGTGGCCGTCGTTCACCGCCTGCACCGCGTGCGCGAGATCGGGTTGCCCGGTCATCAGGATGCGGACCGTATCCGGGTAACCGGCCCGGGCGGCGGCGAGGAATCGGATCCCGTCCATCCCCGGCATGTGGAGGTCGGATACGACGACCGCGAAAGGCCCCCGCCCGGCCAGCGCCGCCAGGGCCGCCTCCCCCCCATCGACTGTGGTGATGGCGTAGGTCGGCCCGAGGAACACCCGGTACGCGGCCAGCATGCTCGGTTCGTCGTCTACCAGCAGGACTGCGTCCATCATGCGTCGGCCCTAGACAGTCTCCATCCATCCAGTCTTATCGCGGATCTCAGTCAACTTTTTGCCCACCAGGCGCACGTCCAGACAACCCGCCCGGGTGATTCCAGAACCTCCCGGACCGTGTGAGCCTGGGCTACAGGGGCGAACGGTTCCTGGAGGAAGTTCACCCCCGTCCTCGCCCCGCGAGAGGAGCACTCTTCGGACACCTCGCGCGAGAGCTTCCCACATCCGAAGATGTCCTACCGCCTGGAGACCAAGGGGTTGCGACGACGCGACAGACCGATTTGAGGCTTGTTGGCTCGGCCCCGCCTCGGTCAGCGGGATGTTCCCATCGAGCGGGGTTTGAACTGCCCACAGATCGTCCTATCTGGCATCAATGCCAGATCACAATAGCCTGACATCACTAGGTTTAGTGGTCGCTGGAGGAGAAAAATCCGCGCGACGTGTTCGCAGGGTATTCCGCACGAGGAGGGCGAAGCGAAAGGCGGACAGGAACGGAATTTTCCTGGCACTGGGACGTGCTTTTGATGATAATCTGCCGTCAAAGACATCGCATGTGGGGCCGGTACGCTTTCGATAGGTCCGACGAGTTGTTTCCGCTACGAACTCCTTCAACCTACTGGTGATTACGCGAATCGCCCGGCCGCAGACCGCCGGCCGGCGTGCCACGTAGTCCAGCGCCCGAGTCTACGGTCCAAGCGAAAGTGGAAGATGAAAGAGCCGAGCGTTAATCCTTATGGGGTATCGACGGCTCGGACGTCGCTCACCCTGCTGGACAAGGCCCGCCGGAACGACAAGGACGCCTGGGACCAGCTGGTGAGTCTGTACACGCCCCTGGTTTACCACTGGTGCAAGCTTGCCGGGCTGCAACGGCCGGACGCGGAGGAGGTCGGGCAGGAGGTATTCCTGGCCGTCGCCCGGGGGCTGGGCACGTTCACCCACGACCGGGCCGGGGCGACCTTCCGGGGATGGCTCCGGGTCATCACCCGGCGGGAAATCCTGGACCACGCCGCCCCGCCCGGCGGGGTGGGCGCCGGCGGCAGTACGGCCCAACAGCTCCTGGCCGAGATCGCCACCCTGGACCCGGCGGAGGACGGCGACCCCGACGCCCAGGCGGCCGAGAAGAACATCCTCTACCACCGGGCAATCGAGTTGATGGAGAGCTGTTTCGAGCCGAAGACGTGCCGCGCGTTCTGGCTTCAGATCGCCGGCCGGACGGCAAAAGAGGTGGCCGCCGAATTGCGGATGAGTCCGACCGCGGTGTACACCGCGAAGTCGAGAATCCTCAGCCGGCTCCGCGCGGAGTTCGGCGACCTCCTCGACCTGGGGCCGGCGAGCGCCCCCGGCGATTTGGGTGAGTAACCGCCCGCCCGAATCACACCCGAGCCACCCGATGAGCCCCCCCGACCCCTGCCCCGACCCGGACCAGCTCTCCGCCTTCCACCGCGGTGACCTCGGGCCGGACGCCCTGGACGCCGTCGGCGAACACCTCTCGTCCTGCCGGGAGTGCGAGGCCCGGCTCGCCGCCATCGACGCCGGAAACGAGGTCGTCTCAAACCTCCGCAAGTTTTTCGGCCGGGAACCGTGGGTCGGGCCGGAGGAGTACCGGGGGCTCGAGCGGAAGGCGAAAGCCATCCCCGTCGGGGACCCCGGGGACGTCCCCACCGCCCCGCCCGAGCCGCCGACCGCCCCGGCGGGGCTAGCCCTCCCCGCCCGCCTCGGAAAGTACGAGCTGATCAAGGAGCTCGGCCGCGGGGGCATGGGGGTCGTCTACGCGGCCGTCCACACCAACCTGAACAAGCGGGTCGCCGTCAAGGTGATCCTTCCCGAGTACGCCGACCACCCCCGAGTGGTCGCCCGGTTCCGCCGGGAGGCCCGGGCGGTCGGCGAACTGGACCACCCGAACATCGTCGCCGCCACCGACGCGGACGAGGCGGACGGCTGTCCGTTCCTGGTGATGGAGCTCGTCGACGGGCTCGACCTCGTCTTCCTCCTCCGGCGGGTTGGTCCCCTGCCGGTAGCGGACGCCTGCGAGCTGATCCGGCAGGCGGCCGGCGGGCTCCAGTACGTCCACGAGCACGGCCGGGTCCACCGCGACCTGAAGCCCTCGAACCTGATGCTCGCGGCCGACGGGGTCGTGAAAATCCTCGACCTGGGGCTGGCCGCGTTCCGCGCGGACGGCCCGCCACCCGGGGGAGACCTGACCGGCAGCCGGCTCATGATGGGGACGGCCGACTACACGGCCCCCGAGCAGTGGGCCGACAGTCACCGGGTGGACATCCGGGCCGACGTCTACAGCCTCGGCTGCACGCTTTACCACCTGCTCGTCGGCCGGGCCCCGTTCGCGGGGCCTGAGTACCAGTCGCTCGCGCGGAAACAGCTCGCGCATGCCGAGGCGGCGCCGCCCGCGGCCCGGCCCGCCCGTCCGGACGTGCCGCCGGAGCTGGACGCGGTGCTGCAGCGGATGCTGGCGAAACGGCCGGAGGACCGGTTCCCCACCCCGAGGGCCGTGGCCGACGCGCTCGCCCCGTTCACCGCGGGAGCGGACTGCCGGAAGCTCGCGACCGACGCCACGGGGAGGTCGACCCACCCCTGGCCGGGGGCCGGGTCGGCCGCCGGGTCGGCGGAGACGGCCACGCACCGGGGGCGGACGCCGGCCGTCCCGGGGGCAAAGGCGGACCCGGCTGCCGCCCAGGCCCCGCGCCGGCGGGTCGCGGTGGCGGCCGGTGCCCTACTGGTCGCGGCTGTCGTTTCCGTCCTGGCCGCGGTTTCCCGCCGGCCCGGTGAAGACCCGCCTCCGACACCGCCCCCGCAACCACCGGAGGGGCCCGCCCAGCCGATCCAGACGAACGTCTGGAACGACGTCCTGGTCCGGGAGCCGGACCGCCTCATGTTTCCCAACCCGAGGAACCAAAATAGCTTTTCGTTTTTTCCCGATACGCGAACCTACCGGGTAGACGTCCGCGACGACGCCGTGATACTTTTTGGGAAGATCGACCGGGTCAATTATCAAATACAGGTCGGGATTACCCAGACGCGGTGGGCCGGCGGGGTCGGGCTGTTTTTCGGGTATCACGACGAGACGTTCGGCGGGCAGCCCTGCCGAAGGTTCCAGGTCCTCCACCTTTACCAACGACTGACGAACATCCCCGCGGAAAAGTTCTTCGTCCGCCGGTCGTGGATGAGAATACAGGACCGGGAAGGAACGCCGCGGATCGTGGACCAGTTCGACGCCCCCGCCGTCAGCGTCGGGACCCCGCACGACAGCCGGGAGTACATGCTGACGCTCGAGGTCAGTCGGTCCGGGCTCGTGGACGTCACCTGGGACGGGGGGCATCTCCCGCTGTTAACCACCCCCGGGGCGAACGGCTACTTCGGCCCGGCCGACCACGTGGGCGGGTTCGGGGTGTTCCTCCGGCAAAGTGCCGCTACCTTCGGTAACGCCCGGTTCATGCTTCACGAAGGGAAGAATCCGTGAGTGTTGATATTGTCTGTCCGGACGGGGTCAAGCCCCACAACGTGTTTGCCGGCAGTGGCTACCCCCCGACCGGGGTCATCTGCGCGCACGGGGACGCCACCATAGACCGCCACTTCTTTCAGGAGATCGCGAGCAGGGTCGAGGCCAAGATCCTCCAGGTGTTCGACCAGAACGACCCGACCCTGTACAACCCCCCGTCGGGAACGACCGTGGCCCACGTGGACGGGTTCGGGAAGTGGCGGTGCGAGAACATCCCCGGGGCGATTTGTGGCCCGGATTCGGCCCCCCGGCCGAACACGCTCGTCGTGTGGTTCACGTTCGGGACCGGGAGCGGAAGCGGGGTCCACGTCGAACGGCGAGTACGGGCCTTTTCTGGCGTTTGCGCGCCCAACACGAACTGCTGCGAAGGGTCCGGGAGCGGGGCCGCGAGCCTGGCCCAAGCCGGCGCGGTCCAGACCGTCGCCCTGGCCACGGCCCCGGTCCTGTGGGTCCTCCTGGCCGCGGGGTTCGAGGCCGGGAAGGCCCTCCTGAACGGCCCGTGGGCCCTCGCCCTCCGGGGCGCCGGCAACGGGTTCTGCGCCTGGGACAACGGCGGCGACGGGGCCCGGGTCCCGCACGTCGAGCTGCGGTGCGAGAGCCCGCTCGCGTCCACCTGGCGGCTGACCTTCCGGCACGGGGCGGACACCGTGAGCGAGTACACCCGGGCCGCGGCCGAGTGGAACCCGCTCGCCCCCAACGTCCTCCACCGGTCCGGGAACGGCGCCACCGCCGGGGTCGCCCCCGCCCACCTCACCATTACCCCGGGTTGAGCCCACCGCCCCATGACGACCATCGCCTGCCGCCACCGGGCGGAACGGGTATCTCCCGACGTCCACCGGTGCGGTTCGCCCAAGCTCCTCGGGCTGAAGCTGGTCACCGACCCGATGTGCGCGACGTGCCACTACCGGGACCACGACCCGCTGCCCGCCCCGCCCGAGCGGCCGCCGCACCTGGCGCCGTGCCTGTGGCTCGGGGGCCGGGTCGAGCCCCGGACGGCGCCCGGACCGGCCGGCGACCCGCCGGCGGCCCCCCCGGAGTTCGAGTGCCGGCACCCGGGGCACACAACGACGACCGAGCGGGCGTGCCGCGGGTGTCCCGACTATCTCTTCCCGGTGGTCACCCCGGAAACCCCGCCGGCCGTGGTCCGGCAGATGCTCGACCACGCCCCCCGGCCGCAGCCGGACAGGTGGTGGGCCTGGCCCAACGTGCAGGAAGCGATCCGCCAGGGGGCGACCGAGGCCGTCGCCCGCACCCCGCCGTACCCCGGAGGGTACGCCGGCCGGGGGGTGGTGATCGCCGGCGGCGGGGCGTACTTCGCGGCGGCCTACGTCACCGTCCGGGTGCTCCGGCACCTGGGCTGCCGGCTGCCAATTCAGTTGTGGCACCTGGCCGGTGAGATGACCGACCCGATGCGGGCCCTCCTTCGCCCGTATGGGGTGACGTGCGTCGACGCCGACGAGGTAGCCCTCCGGCAGCCGTTCCGGTTCCTGGACGGGCACTGGTGGAAGGGGTGGCAGCTCAAGGTGTACGCGGTCGCGCACAGCCCGTTCCGGGAGGTCCTGTTCCTGGACGCCGACTGCTACCCGACCCGCGACCCGGAGTTCCTCTTCGACTGGCCCCCGTACCGGGAACGGGGGGCGACCTTCTGGCCGGACGTCCGGTCGTCCGAGTGGCTGCTCGCGCCCGCCCGGTGGGAGGTGTTCGGGACCCGGCCCGGGTGGCTGGCCCTGGAGTCCGGACAGCTGCTCGTCAACAAGGAGACGTGCTGGCGGGAACTCCGACTCGCCCTCTGGTACAACGCCCACGCCGATTTCGTTTACCACATCGTCTGGGGTGACAAGGACACGTTCAACATCGCCTGGCGCCGGCTCGGGACCCACTACAGCATGCCCCAGGCGGTGGCCGACTGGGACACCCATACCATCCTCCAGTACGGGCCGGACGGGACCGTCCTGTTCCAGCACCGCTGCCAGGACAAGTTCCGGCTGGAACCAAGCCAGTTCGCGAGTACCTACCAGCGGGGCGGGACCAACCAGTACAACCCCCGGCTCGCCCACGAGGACCTGTGCTTCGGGTTCCTCGAGGAGCTGCGTCTGCTCACCCTGCCGGGAATGGCGGCGGGCGACAGGGCCTGACTCGCTCCGGGAGTTGAAGGCGGCATCAAGAAGTAGGAATGGGCGCGGTCCATCTTCTGACCGGCTTCTCCCGTTCCGGGGTCCACGTTATCCCTTCGGAAATGGTCTGGTGAGCCCGCCTTCCGCCCCGTCGGCGGATCTGGCCGCGACGGCCCGTTCGACGTCCCGGCGGGGATCGCGAGAACATCCGACTTGAGGTGGCCGATGGTCCCGCACTACTTCGAAGAGATCCAGGGCTGGTTCGACTTCCAGGACGTGTATCGTCAGGCTGTGGCCCAGGCCCCCGGGGGCGGCACCCTGGTCGAGGTGGGCTGCTGGCGCGGTAGGTCCCTCTCCTTCCTTCTCGTCGAGGCGGCGAACAGCGGCAAGCGGTTGAATGTTATCGGCGTGGATACCTTCAGGGGGATCCTGGCGTGCGACGCCCACGCCCAGGAACCGGCGCGGGGCGAGGACTTCGAGGCGGAGTGCCGGCGCAACTGCGACCGGGCCGGCTACCCCTTCCGGCTAGCCGTCCGCGATTCGGTCGAGACGGCGAAGACGTTCCCGGACAACGCCCTCGACTTCGTCTTCATCGACGGAGCCCACGACTATCGCAGCGCCCGCAACGACATCGTGTCGTGGCTGCCCAAGGTCAAATGGGGTGGGACCCTGGCCGGGCACGACTTCGTCGGCGGCTGGCCGGCCGTCGCGCACGCCGTCCGCGACTACTTCAGCCCCCAAGAACTGTCCTTCAGCGGGACGTCCTGGGTCTACCACAAAGCTGTCCCCCGGCTCGGTCAATGGCTCCGCGCGCCAACGAGTGACGCGGAATGGCTGCTCTACGTTCCCTTCGTCAACCGCCCGGATCTCCTTCAGTACGCCCTCCGTTCCGTGCGAGAGTACACCCAGAACGTTGTGGTGATCGACCAGTCCGAGACTGGCGCGGGGGTGGGCCTTCATGCCGGCCCGGTGTTTCGCTGGGGGGCCCCGGTCCGGTTCACTTCGGTCATGAACTGGATGCAGCGGGACGCTTACCGCCGCAAGCTGCGGCGGTTCCTGTTCATGCACTCGGACGCGGAGTCGGCCCCGGGCGGCGTCCGGGGGCTTTTGGAGGAGGCCGACCGACTCGACGGGCGCCGGGAACGGTGGGGCGTGATCTTCACCCGGTACGACGCCCTCGCCCTGTTCAACCCCGCGGCGACGGCCGACGCCGGGTGCTGGGACGAAACGTTCTTGTGGTACGTCTCCGACGTCGACTACTACAACCGGCTCCTCTGGGCCGGCTGGGGCCAGCACCAACTCCCCGCCGCCTGCGCCATCCACCACGGCTCACAAACGGTCCAGAGCCTCGGCGAGACCGAGCGGGAGACGGTGGCCCGCGACCACGGCTGGGGAATCAACCACTACCGCCACAAATGGGGGTGCGGCTGGGACGAAGGCGATCGTGGCCGGGTTTGGTGCGTACCCTACAACGGCGAAGCGTGAAGGAGTGACCCGCGCGGGGTCGAACGGGCCCGGTTTCTCCTGGCGCGTCCGAGTGTCCGCCTCCTTCGAAGCCCCTTGTCGACGCCTTCAGGGGTTGGTAACCCGCGACCCATGTGCGGACCTCGTCGGGCCGGTCCCGGGGTGCGACGAATTCCTATACCTCAATGCTGCCGCATGCCGCCGTCGACGAATTCGCACTCGATGGGCTACATTAGTCAGAAGAGAACACGGGAGCCGGTCTGATCTGAGCCGCGACGGGACAACGTTCCAAGACGCCCTTGCTGTGTTGAAACCCTGGGTCGCTGGCGGGCCGCCACGGAGGGCGGCCCCCATAGCGCTCAACTTAAGCAGGTGGTAGGGTAGACACATCGGGGCTTCCCCCCTAACGGTTTGGTTACCACACCCGACCGTCCCGGCAGGAAGCCCCGATGATCGACCATCTTACGTCCCTGGCCAC
>JAQGHQ010000543.1 GCA_028288765.1 Gemmataceae bacterium
CGCCGTTGCCGGCGGCATCTCCGGCCCCGCCCAGCCCGCCGCCCCCGCTCGCGGCGCCCGCCGCCCCGACCGTGCCCCCGCCCACCGCCTGGTTCCCGGTCAGGGTGCAGTCGAGGATTTGCAGCGCCCCCTGGTTGTAGACTGCCCCGCCGAGGCCGACCCCGGCCCCGCCCGACCCACTGCCTCCGCCCTGGGCGAGGCCACCGGAGAGCGTCAGGCCCGCCAGGGTCAGGGACCCCGTGGGGCCGACGGCGAACAACCGGAAGCCGGGCGCGCCCGGGCCGCGGGAGATTGTCTGCCCACTCCCCCGGATCGTGACCGGGGTGGCAACGAGCAGCGCGGACGGGCCGAGGCTCGAGTCCCCGATCGAGCTGAGGCCGATCGTCGCGCCGGCCACAGAGGGGGCGAATACGATCGTGTCGGGCGCGGCGTCAGCCTCTGCCTGCGCGACCGCGGCCCGCAAGCTGCCCGGACCGCTGTCGTTGGCGTTGGTGACGGTGAAGACCACCGGGGTCGAGCGGTCCTCAAGTAACTCGGCGGCGAGCCGGGTCGTGGGGCGGCAGGAGGGATGCATGGGGTACTCCGGGTGCCGGTGCCGCGGGAGGTTGGATGAACTGAACAGAGCGGGTTGTTCGTGTGATGATCAACTCTAGCCGATTCGCGACCGGTGCCTACAGGGTCGGTGCCGGAATGCCGGGGCCCTGTGACGCCGAACCTGCCGCTCATCCCGGCCCACACGTCCGGTGCAATTATCGTGTCCCCAGGAAGCGCAAGGTATGCCAGGGGGTCGGCGGTGGCCGATGCCGACGTCGGGGCCGAGGACGTCGGCCAGCTGCCGGCTGGTCCACGTCCGGTCCTCGCCGGGCAGCCCGGCCAACCGCCCGGCGGGCGGTGGGCAATGATGACCGGGATTGGATCGGAGCCCCGGAGGGGCGGTGGCCGGTAGCCCAGGGTGACAACCCTGGGCAGGCGGAGGCTTAGAACGTCCGGATGCAGCCGACGAGGTCCGCGTGGGTGAGCGGGCGGTCGGCGGGGAACAGGATATACCCGGCCGGGGACTCGGCACAGTCCAGGATGACCTGCCGGTCGTTCGGGACCGAGAACCCGGTGTCGCTCGCGATGTGCCCGCTGACCAGCAGGTCCGCGTCCATCTTCTGCAGGTAGTCGGCGGCGGTCTTCGCCGCCGTGTCCCGGCCCCAGAGCAGGCTGTGGACCGACCCCCCGGATTCCAGGTCGGCGGCCTCGTACTCGTCCCGCTCGAGCCGGAGCGGGTCGAACAGCTGCATCGCCCGGGCGGTCGGTAGGCTGTGGGAGACGACCACCCGGTTCGGGGCCCGGATCGCCACCGGAAGGGCCTTGAACAACTCGAGGTAAGTTTGGTACACCTCCGGCCCGGCCTGCGACCCGTAGGCCGTCCGCACGCCCGACTCGAACAGGGCGTTCAGGTCCTCGTCCGCCTTGAGGACCGTCCGCCCGGTCCACTGGGCCATCTCGTGGTTCCCCGGCAGGTAATGCACCCGCTTCGGGAACTGGCACTTGAAGGCGGCGAACAGGTCCACCAGCTGGTGCGACTTGTCCCCCCCGGCGGGGTAGCGGAACTTCCCGTGGATCGCCTCCTGCATCACGAAGTGCCGGCCCGGGTGGCTCGCGAGGTCGGCGGCCCTGAGCAGGGCCTGGAAGTGCCCGACGTGCCCGTGCAGGTCACCGGTGACAAGGACATCTGTACAGTCACGCACCTCGACGACGTGCCCCCGCCGGCCGGGCGTGGCCCGGACCAGGGCGAGCGCCTGGCGGAGGTACGTCAACATCCGGTCCGGTGCGGGCATCGGGGGGCCGTCCTCGGGACAGGGATTTCTGCATTCTAGTTCACGAGAGGACAAACGGCGGGGCGATGAAGGTGGGAGAGCGGCCGCGCCCGGCCGGCGGTGCCGATACCGTCATTCATCCGTCGTTACGAGGCGTTACGGTCGGCCTCTTGCTTTCTTCCGGCAGGGTCGCAAAATTCCTCCACCACGACCGAGCGTACCCACCGCATGAGTCTTATCCCTCACCCGGACCGCCGTCCGAGATCCGGGCCCAGCAACCCGCCGCCCGCGCTGAGCCTCTTCGGCGTCGAGTTGTCTCGCAACCTCCGCACGGACAGCGTGGCCCGGCTCCAGCCGACCCCGCCCCGCGCGGTCGAGGACCGGGAGCTCGTGTCGGCGGCGGTCGAGATGATGCGGCGGGAACGGACCGGGTGCCTGCTCGTCACCCGGGCCGGCCGGCTGGTCGGGCTCTTCACCGAGCGGGACCTGCTCACCCGGGTCCTCGCGGCGGGCCTGCCGCTCGCCACCCCGATGGCCGAGTGCATGACCCCGAACCCGGTGACGGTGGACCCGAAGGACTCGGTCCAGACCGCGATCCGGCGGATGGAGCAGGGCGGGTACCGGCACCTGCCGGTGGTGGACGGGGTGGGTCGGCCGGTGGGCGTCCTGTCCGCCCGCCGGGTGGTGCATTACCTGGTCGAACACTTCCCCGCGCTCGTGTACAACCACCCGCCCGACCCGAACCGGGTCCCGGACCTGCCGGACGGGGCGTAAAATCGTCCTTCGTCCCTGGTCCTCCGTCCTTCGGTAGCGGTCGATCAGCTGCTCGCGGCGGGCGTGTGTCTTCAACGAAGGACGAGGGACGAAGGACCAAGGACGGGCCGGATGAACCGCCGGCCCAGTCCCGGTGTCCCTTCGTATAATCGAGTCCAGCCGCCGGCCGGGATGACCCCGGCCGCCGTTCGTACAGGGACCCCGCTCATGGCCGAGAAGATCACCCCCCGCGCGAAAAACTACCCCCAGTGGTACCTCGACATCGTCAAGGAAGCCGGGCTCGCCCAGAACGCCGAGGGCGTGAAGGGGTGCATGGTCATCAAGCCCACCGGGTACGCCTTGTGGGAGAAGATGCAGCGGGGCCTCGACAAGCTGTTCAAGGACACCGGGCACGTCAACGCGTACTTCCCGCTGTTCATCCCCAAGAGCTACTTCCAGAAGGAAGAGCAGATGGCCGAGGGGTTCGCCAAGGAGTGCGCGGTGGTCACCCACTACCGCCTCCGGTCGGTGGACGGCCGGATCGAGGTCGACCCCGCGGCCCGGCTCGAAGAAGAGCTGATCGTCCGGCCCACGTCGGAGACGATCATCTGGCGGACCTACAAGGACTGGATCCAGAGCTACCGGGACCTGCCCCTGCTCATCAACCAGTGGGCCAACGTGGTCCGGTGGGAGATGCGGACCAGACTCTTCCTCCGGACCACCGAGTTCCTGTGGCAGGAGGGGCACACCGCCCACGCGACGCAAAAGGAGGCCGAGGCCGAGACGCACACGATGGTCCGGGTGTACCAGAAGTTCGCCGAGGAGTTCATGGCGATGCCGGTCCTCGTCGGGCCGAAGACCGACGGGCAGAAGTTCCCCGGGGCGGTGTACACGCTCTGCATCGAGGCCATGATGCAGGACGGGAAGGCCCTCCAGGCCGGCACCAGCCACTTCCTCGGCCAGAACTTCGCGAAGGCGTTCGACGTGACGTTCAAGAACGAGAAGAACCAGGAGGAGTACGCCTGGGCGACCAGCTGGGGGGTCAGCACCCGGCTGATCGGCGGCCTCATCATGACCCACTCGGACGACAACGGGCTGGTGATCCCGCCCCGGCTCGCCCCGACGCACGTGGTCATCTGCCCGCTGGGCCGGAACGACGCGGAGCGGGGCCCCAGCATCACCGCCGCCGAGCAGCTGGCCGCCGAGCTCCGGGCGCTGCCCCGCGACGAATTCTTCGGCTACGAGCCGATCGCGGTGAAGATCGACACGATGTTCGACAAGCAGCCCGGGTTCCGGTACGCGGAGCACGAGCTCCGGGGCGTGCCGGTCCGGGTGGAGATCGGGCCGAAGGACATCGAGAAGGCGGCCTGTGCCGTCGCCCGGCGGGACGTGCCCGGCAAGGAGGGCAAGCAGTTCGGGGTGCCGCTGACCGGGGCGGCGGCCCACATCGAGAAACTGCTCCGCGACATCCAGAAGGGGCTGTACGACCGGGCGCTGGCGTTCCGGCAACGGCAAACGGTGACGGCGAACACGCTCGACGAGTTCAAGGCCCTCTTCCCCGCGCGGGACGAGAAGGACGAGGCCGGGGCCGAGCCGTTGAAGTTCGTGTACGCCCACTGGGACGGGACGCGGGAGACCGAGGACATGGTCCAGAAAGAGTACAAGGCGACGATCCGGTGCCTGCCGTTCGTCGAGGGCACGCCGGAGCCCGGTACCTGCATCTTCACCGGCAAGCCGTCGACCCAGCGGGTGGTGTTCGCCCGGGCGTACTGATCCCGTTCACCCGTCTTCATCCAGCAAGTCAGCTCACACAGCCCGCAGGGTGTCGTCGTCCGGGGCGGCGGCGATCACCCGTGGGAACGCGGGTCGGGCGGCGGCGGGGGTCGTGCTTCCCTTATCATGCCCGGCCCGGGGTAGACAGTCGGCCCTTCGGGTTCCCTCCCATCTTCCGGGTCGACCCGCTGGCATACTCCCGGGCGCCCCGCTACCCTATTCATCACTCCGCCGGTCAAGATTTCGTCCCGACCTCTCCCCCGCCCGTCCGGAGTCCGTGTTCCTTCCACCCGAGGCAGTCGCAGATGCTCCGAACCACACTCGTCGCCGCGGCCGTCCTGGCCGTGACCGTCCCCGTCGCCCGGCCCGCGGACAAGGCCCAGCTGCCCGACGGCAACTGGCTGCTCGTCACCGTCGGCCCGGCCGGCGAGTCGGCCGTGTGCGTCCTCAACACGAAAACCGCGAACGGGAAATCCTCCGTTTCGGTCGTGGCGACCCCGCCCATGGTCGAGACGACCGTGAGCGACGTGAAAGCGACTGATACCGGCCTGGCGTTCACGCTCAAGGAGGTCCGGCCCTTCAAGACCAGGACCGGTGAGGATAAGTTCACGACCGAGCGAAAGTTCGTCGCCGCCTCCGGGACGGACCCGAAGGTGATCCTCGGCAGCCTGGGGACCGATCAGTTCCCGATCCGGGCGAAACTGACCGCGACCGACAAAGACACGATCGGCGAGTTCTTCGTTCGCGGCCCGGCGGCCGATGTGTGGCAGAAGGTCCAGCAAGCCGCCATGCGCCCGGCCACGCTCCAGAACCAGGCCCGGCAGGAGAAGGATGCCGAGAAGAAGAAGGGCCTGCTCGCCAAGGTCGCCGAGGCCCGGAAAGAGGCTGACGAGAAGCTCCCCGGGCTGTACCGGGACGTGGTCGAGAAGCACCCCGACATCCCGGCCGCCCTCGACGCCGCTTTGGCCCTGGTCCGCTCCGCCGCCAAGGCCAAGGTCACGCCCGCCGAGGCGGCGGCCCTCGCCGAACTGGTCGGGAAGCAAGCCGCCCGCTACGGCCCGCGCTACGCCCGGACGACGGCCGTCAACCTGGCCGACGACCTGGTCCGGGAGAAGGAGCTGGCGGGCGCCGCCCTCGGCCCGATCGGGCCGGTCGCCAGGGGCCTGACCGACAAGGACCCGCTCATCTTCCAGTTCAACGTCCTCAGCACTTATAAGGCCGCGCTGGAAGGTGCCGGGAAGACGGGCGAGGCGAAGGCGGTCGACGCCCGGCTGGCAAAGCTCGATGCCGCTCTGGACGAGGAATACCTGGCGACCGTCCCGCCGTTCAAGCCGGCGGCGTTCGCCGGGCGGAAGGACAAGGCCGCCAACCGGGTGGCGGTGATGGAGCTGTTCACCGGGGCCCAGTGCCCACCATGCGTGGCCGCGGACGTGGCGTTCGACGCCCTCGCCAAGTCCTACAAGCCGACCGACCTGATCGTCCTCCAGTACCACATGCACATCCCCGGCCCCGACCCGCTGACCAACCCGGACACGGTCGGCCGGTGGGACTACTACCTGGAGGCGTTCCCCGAAGACGTGCGCGGCACCCCGACCACGCTGTTCAACGGCAAACCGCAGGCCGGCGGGGGCGGCGGGATGACGATGTCCGAGGACAAGTTCGGCGAGTACCGCAAGCTCGTCGACCCGCTCCTGGAGAAGACCACGCCCGTGACGCTGGACGGGACCGCGACCCGCCGGGGCGACAAGATCGAGATCGCGGTGGGGGTGGACGGGGCCCCGGCCGGGGACGACCTGAGGCTCCGCCTGCTGCTGGTCGAGGACACGATCAAGTACGCCGGCGGCAACCGGCTCCGGTTCCACCACCACGTGGTCCGGGCGATGCCGGGCGGGGCCGCCGGGGTGGCGGTCAAGGACAAGACGATGCGGCACACCGCGACCGCCGACGTCGGGGCGGTCCGGGACGGCCTGGTGAAGTACCTGGACGAATACGCCAAGAATGAGCGGCCGTTCCCGTACCCGGCCCGGCCGCTGGAGATGAAAAACCTGAAGGTGATCGCCCTGGTGCAGAACGACAAGACGAGCGAGATCCTCCAGGCGGTCCAGATCGAGGTGGAAGACAAGACGGCCGGCGGGAAGTAGGTCCTTAAAGTAGTCCGGAGGGCGGTGTGGGCCGGTCTCCGGACGGTACGAGTGGATCGGGGGCTCGGGATGGCCGGACGGTTCGACGCCGCCCTCAAGCATCTGGTGGATGCGTTCGCGGCCGACTGGGTCGGGGCCATCGCCCCTCTCGTCGGACTGCCCGCGGCCACCGCGGTCGATCCGCTCGACGCCGACCTGTCCACGGTCCAGCCGGCGGTCGACAAGGTTTTCCGGTTGCGGCCCCCGGGGGCCGGGTTGCTCCACCTGGAATTGCAAGCGAGCTGGGACGGCACCTTCCCGGACCGGTTGCTCCTCTACAACGTGTTCCTGGAGCACCGGTACGGCGGCCCGGTTTACACGGTCGCTTTATTGCTCCGCCGCGACGCGGCCGCCCCGAACCTGACCGGCCTCGTGACGCGGGGTTACCCGGGCGGCGAGGAGTATCTGCGGTTCACTTACCGGATCGTCCGTCTCTGGGAACTCCCGGCCGATCAGCTCCTGGCGGCGGGGCTGGGTGCCGCTCCCCTCGCCCTCCTGACCGATGACGCGGTCCCGCGGCTGCCGGAATTGGTGACACGGTTCGCGGACCGGGTGGACCGGGAGGCCCCGGACCGGGACGCCGGGAATCTGCTGCTCACCTGCGGTTTCATCCTGCTCGGGTTGCGGTACGATAAAGATGTGATCCGAACGCTCTTTGCGGGGGTGCAGCGGATGAAGGAGTCCTCAACGTATCAGTCGATTCTCGACGAGGGCCGGGACGAGGGACTGGCGAGAGGCATCGTGGCCGCCCGCCAGGAGGACGTGATGGCTCTCCTCCAGGAGCGGTTCGGGACCGTCCCGCCGGAGATCGAGTCGCGGGTCCGGGCGGCGACCGACCCGACCCGACTCCAGGCCGCCCTCCGGCAGGTCCTCCGGATCGACTCCCCGGACGAACTCCAGCTCTGACCGGCGTCGGGAACGAGCGGACGATGCTCCGTCCCGAACCGGGCTCACATCCCCGCCCGGCCGGTGTTAGAATCCGTGCGGCACCTCGTTCCGTCTCGTGACCGGCGGACCGCTCCCATCACCGCGGCCCGCGTGAGGAGATCCCATGAAGCCGTCGTACGTCGCCGTCGGGCTGATCGGCCTGGCGCTGGGCGGGTTGTGGTACACCGGGGGCGGGACCCGCCCGCCGACCGCCCAGGCCGCCGACCAGATTCGCGTCTCCGACCCCGTCACACACGAGAACCTCGCCGTCTTCTTCGTCCGCGGCCCGGACACGGTGGACGACTCCCTCGTCGTCACGCTGCAAGAGGCGATCGAGCGGAAATGGGCGGTGGTCCACGAGACCGGACAGGTGAACGAACTGGCGGTCGAGAACCTGTCGGCGGACTACGAGCTGTTCGTCCAGTCGGGGGACATGATCAAGGGCGGGCGGCAGGACCGACTGATCGCGTCCGACCTGCTCGTCCCGCCGGCGTCGGGCCGGGTGGCGGTCCGGGTCCACTGTGTCGAGGCCGGGCGGTGGACCGGCCGGTCGAACGACGAGGCCGCGCGGTTCAACAAGTCCGACAGCTACGCCGTCGGCAACGATGTCAAGCTGGCGAACGCCTACTACGACCAGAGCCGGGTGTGGGAGAACGTGAAGGTCAACCAGGACAAGCTGACGAAGACCGTGGGCGTTCAGGTGAACGCGGCCGAGTCGCCGACGAGCCTTCAGCTGGCCCTGGAGAACCCGGCGGTGCGGGCGAAGGCCGAGGCGTACCGCCAGGCGCTGGGCGCGGCCGGCGAGATGCGGGGCGTGGTCGGGGCGGTGTTCGTGGTGAACGGGAAGGTGACCTCGGCCGAGGTGTACGGGTCGAACGGGCTGTTCCGCAAGGCGTGGCCGAAGCTACTGAAGGCGGCGTCGGAGGAAGCGCTGGCGGAGAAAGCCGCCGACCGCACCGCGCACCCGCCGACCGCTCGCGTGGTGGAGATGTTCCTGGCGAGCGCGGCGAAGGCGGAGCCGACGGAGGCCGGCCAGTCGGACGCCCGCGGCGTTACCGGCCGGTCTGGCGCGACACGACAGTCCGTGCTGCGGGCGTCCGGCGGCAATGACCCCGCGCCGTTCGTGCTCGAACGGCTGAACAACGCAGATGTGGGCCCGGAAGTCAACCAGACGGACAGCGTGATTCTCGGGCGAGTCGCCCAAACTGAGGGGGTTCAGCTCCCGGCCGTACAATCTGCGATCCCGAATTCCGAACCAGCTCTGCAAGAGCAACAGCGGCGGGTGTTGGGAAACCTAAATCCCCGATTTCGTCGTGCAAACCCGAGCGGACCCACACCTGATGTAATTCGGGATATCGCCGGCTTGGAACCCGCCCAGAACCCATCGCCCCAGCAGCCAGTGAATCCGAACGGCAACAGGCTGAGCACGAACCGGGTCGAGAACCCGTCGACGTTGATGCTCGAAGCCAAGGACTCGGTCAAGAACGTGGTCATCCATCGCAGCTACATCAAGAAATGATGGCCCTGCGAGCGGGGGGCGTGAGCCCCCCGAGTTCCCGCACAGCAAGCCGATGCGTCTTCGTGTACTCGGGGGGCTCACGCCCCCCGCTCGCCCAGACGAATACACTTCCACCATGCCCTCACTCACGCCCGCGTCCACCTCGCTCCTCGTGGTGGATGTCCAGCAAGGGTTCACCGAGCTGTGCCCGGCCGAGTTGCCAGTCCCGGGTGGCACCGCCATCGTCCCGGCGGTCAACGCCCTGCTCGCTCTCCCGTTCGCTCGGGTCGATGCCACCCAGGATTGGCACCCGCCGGACCACCGCTCCTTTCTCGGCCGCCGCGACAACCTCTACCCGCCGCACTGCGTCATGGGTACGCCCGGGGCCGAGTTCCTGCCGGGCTTGCACACACACCGGTTCAACGCGATCTGGCGAAAGGGGTACGACCCGGACTTCGAGGCCTACGCCGTCACCGCCCAGCACCCGGCGTTCGGGGTGTTCCTGTTCGCCACCGGGATCAAGGCCGTCGTGGTGTGCGGGATCGCGACGAACATCTGCTGCTTCTTCGCCGCCCGGGATCTTCAGCTGGCCGGGTTCGAGGTCTGGATGGCCGAGGACGCCAGCGCCGGGGTCGACATCCCCGCCGCCGGACTGTTTCAGACGAGGGCGAAGGAAGAAGGGCAAGGACTCGGCATCCGCTACGCGACCGTGGCGGATGTGGCACGAGCAATTAAAACGGATTAGACGTGGAGTCACGGCTGTCTGTCGGCCAGCCGATTGCGAGCTCGCCCGATGATCATCGCGTGGTCGAACGCCAGCGGGGGCAGTTTATCCAGCCGGAACCAGCTCACCTCAGAGGCGTCGTCGGCCGCGATCGGGCTGAGCTCAGCGGCGGTGACGCGGGCGAGGTAAACGACACTCACCGTCCAGCCCCGGGGGTCGCGATTCGGGTCGCCGGCAGTGTACAGCTGCTCAATTTCGTCCACTTCCAGCCCGGTTTCTTCCTTCAACTCCCGCCGGGCCGCGTCCGCGAGCTTCTCATTCTCGTCGACGAAACCTCCTGGCAGAGCCCAACTTCCGGCGAACGGGTCCTTTTTCCGGCGGATCAGAAGCACCCGCGGGCGGGGTTCCCGGGTCGCCAGCACCAGATCCACAGTCAAGGCCGGTCTGGGGTATTCGTAACTGAACTTCCGGGCGCTTCTGGCGGCCATCGCGACCTCTCCGGGGTTCAAAACTTAGGGCCGACATTCGAGGCCCGTCTTGACGAACTTACCCACCGATCCGAGCCCCGCCAACCTCGGGTTTTTAAGACCATGGGCTAGAATGGGCTGTGCCGGACCAAACCCCAATCAACCCGGGTCGGCGGCCTGATTGAGCCGCCGTGGAGCCCGATGTCTATATCCCGGTGAGAGTTAAGGAGAGGTGCTTTGTGCGGTCTGATAACATCGTGTGCTGGGAGGCGGTTAAAGCGACTGATCCGATGATCCGGGCGGCGGGGCAGCTGTACGAACAGACTCTCGCCCCGAACGAGCGTATCCCGTGGATCTGGATCGAGAAGGCGATTGAAGGTGGGGCGAAGCCGGGCGGGTGGCGGAAACACCTGCTACTCGCCGCCCCGGAAGGACGGACCAACGACCCGCAAGGCCTTGCCGGGTACGTCTATGGGGCGTTCATCCCCGGGTACGGCGGCTATTTGTGCTACGTCGGGGTCGCGGAATGGGCCCGCCGGATGGGCGTGGGTACCAGACTGTACGAGGCGTTCTTCCGGGCGATGGAAGCCGACGCGAGGGCGGCCGAGGAACCGCTCCCGTTCGTGATCTGGGAGAGCCACCGGCCGGGGTTCGAGGCTCCGGCCGCGGACCGGGCGCTGTGGGACGCCCGGGTGCGGCTGTTCGATCGGGTCGGCGGGCTGTGGGTCGAGGGGGTCGATTTCCTCTCCCCGAACTTCGCCGAGGACGATGGCGAACCGGTCCCGTTCCAACTGTTCGTGAAGCCGGTCGACCGGCCCGCGGTGGGGTTCAACGAGCTGCGGCTGCGGGGGGTAATCCACGGCCTGCACGAGCGGGTGTACCGGATCGACGAGGGCGACGCCCTGTACGAGGGCACGCTGACACCGGGCTGTCACCCCCGTCTGGTCCCGGCCCGGCTGGCCGCGGTGGTCCCGGCGGCGGTTGGTGTTTAGTGGTGTTTGGTGTTTGGTGTTTCGTACCGAGCGGTTGGCGAGTAACCGTTCACGGGGTGAATGCCCACGATTTCAGGCCGTTTTTTGCGACACCCGGTTGTCAATCGACCGAAAAACGGGCACTCGGGCTGAAAATCGCCCTATTTTCGAGCCGTTCACCCCGTGAACGGTTACGTTGGCGAGACAGTCGACCTTGCTTTGTGAAACCCGTGGCCGCCCGCGGCACGAGATCCTTTCAACACTGCAAGGCGACCGGCAACAAGCCAAACACTAAACACCAAACACCAAAAAGCAGTAGGTCGGGTGGGAATCGAACCCACGCTTCTCCGCGTATCAGACGGAGGCCTTACCACTTGGCGACCGACCTGTCTGTGTGATGGAGTCGTGTTACTGACCGGTAGGTTCGCCATGTCTGTTGCGCCCGACGAACCGCGGACGTACACCGCTCGCTGGGTGTTCCCGGTGTCCGGCCCGCCGCTCCCGGGCGGGACCGTCACGGTCCGCGGGGAGACAATCGGGTCCGTCGACCCGCACGGCGACCGGCGGCCTGACGTGGACCTCGGGAACACCGCGATCATCCCCGGGCTCGTGAACGCCCACACCCACCTCGACCTGAGCGGGGCCCGGGGTCTCATCCGGCCCACCGACCCCGACCACTTCACCGACTGGCTGCGGGGCGTGATCGCGTACCGCCGCACCCGCACGCCTGAACAAACCCGGGACGACGTCCGCACGGGCCTCGCCGAATGCCTCCGGTCCGGGACGACGCTCCTCGGCGACATCACGGCCGACGGCGGGAGCTGGGATGTGGTCGCGGGTTCGTCGGTGCGGGGGGTGGTGTTCACCGAGGTGGTCGGGCTCACCCAGGCCGGTGTCGGCAGATGGGAGGAGGCCGCCGGCTGGGTCCGGAGGTACCACGGACGATGGGCCCACTGCCGCCCGGCCGTCAGCCCCCACGCCCCGTACAGCGTGAACGCCGCGGTGCTGATGCAGTCCGTCGCGCCCGGGTGGCCGGTCACCATCCATCTCGCGGAATCACCCGGCGAACTCGAACTCCTCGCCGCCCGGTCCGGCCCGTTCGTCGGGTTCCTGTCGGGCCTGGGCGTATGGGACGGAGCGGTGTTGGCTCCGTCGCTGGAATTCGTGTTGAAGTACACGCGGGGACTGGGCCCGGTGATCTACGCCCACGGGAACTACCTGCCGGCGGACCTGGGCGTCCGGCCGGAAACCTCCGTCGCCTATTGTGCTCGCACCCACGCCGCATTCTGTCACCCCCCCCACCCGTTCCGCGAGTTCCTCGGCCGCGGGGTCCGCGTCTGCCTCGGGACGGATAGCCTCGCGTCGAACCCCGATCTCGACGTCCTCGCGGAAGCCCGGTTCGTCCACACCAGACACCCCGACTTCCCGGGCGACACGCTCCTACGAATGGTCACCCTCGCCGGGGCGGAAGCTCTTGGCTGGGCGGACGAAACCGGCAGCCTGGACCCCGGGAAGTCGGCGGATTTCGTCGTCGTCCCGCTGCCCGACCGCGAGACGGGCGACCCGCACCACCTCCTGTTCGCCGACCACCCCGGGGACCGGCGCACGATGTTCCGCGGGGTGTGGCGGGGGTAGCCGGGTCGGCCCCGGTCCGGGAACGGTACGCGGTTAGCACCCATCTCCACCTGCCGTCCCCGCGGGATCGGGCGGGATCAATCCCCGGTCCCCGGTACTACCTGGCACTAGAATACCCCCTCGGTATCGGCCACTCTCCCGGCCGAACCGGCCCGGAGGCCCGTCCTTGGCCCTGTTCGCTGCCGAGTCCGACCCGGGGACCAGCCTGACGATCTTGGGGCTACTGGCCATCCCGGCCCTAGTGGTCCTCAACGGGTTCTTCGTGGCGGCCGAGTTCGCCCTCATCGCGGTCCGCAAGACGCGGGTGGAGGAGCTGGTCAACCAGGGTCGGTCCGGGGCGGCCGCGCTCATGGCCGCGATTACCCACCTGAACCGGAGCGTGGCCGCCTGCCAGCTCGGGATCACGGTCGCCAGCCTGGCCCTCGGGTTCGTCAGCGAGCCGGCCCTGACCGGGCTCACCAGGCCGCTTTTCGCCGCCCTCCCGGACGACTGGCAGGGGCCACTCACCCGGGCCTTGTCCGTCCTCCTCACCCTCGGGGTGATCACCTACCTGCACGTCGTGTTCGGGGAGCAGTTGCCCAAGCTCGCGGCCCTCCAGTCGAGCGAACAGCTCGCCCTGTGGGTGGCCCGCCCGGTGAACTGGTTCGCCCGGGTCGCCGGCCCGCTCATTACCCTGATGAACGGGACGAGTGGGTGGTTCCTCCGCCGCCTCGGGTACCGGGCGGAGGATGAAGAGGGCGAGGTCCACACGGTGGACGAACTCCGGCTACTGGTCGAGGATACGGAGGAGGCCGGGCTGCTCGACCCGGACCAGGCGGACATGGTGCTGAACGTGTTCGCCCTGAGGAACAAGACGGTCGGGGACTGCCTGGTCCCGCTGGAGAAGATGGTCGGGCTGTCCCTGAGCGCCCCGCCGGAGAAGGTGCTGGAGGTCGCCCGGCTCGGGGCCCACACCCGGATGCCGGTGTACGACGGCACCCCGGACAACGTCGTCGGGATTGTGAACACCAAGGACTTGTTTTTCCTCTTCAGTACGTCCGGGGTGGTGCTGGTCGAGGACGCCCTGTACCCGGCCTCGTTCCTCGACCCGGACGAACCGGTGGCGAATGCGTTCAAGCTGTTCCGTAAGTCCCACCGGCCGATGGCCATCGTCCGGGACAAGACCGGGAAAGTCCGTGGGCTGATCACGATGGAGGACGTGCTGGAGGAGATCGTCGGGGATATCGAGGACGAGCACGACGTCCACGTCCCCAAGTTGAAGCTGGCCCGCCGCCGGGTCGCGACCCCTGCCCGGCCGGGCACGACGACCCCGACCCAGCGGGAGAAGCCGGCGGGGTCGTAGCTCGACTGATGCCGATTCCGGCAACCACCGTGGGGTTAGCCCGGATTTCTCACCGCGGAGCCCGCAGAGATCGCAGAGGAAAGGCCGGATAGGAGTTCGGACACGAGCGTGTGATCCGTCGTGCGGAGGAGGCCCGCCCCTCCCGTTCGTCGAACGCCGGTCCGGATCCTCCTTTGCGTCCTCCGCGCTCTCCGCGGTGAGAAATCCGGGCTAGACTCCGCGCCGCTCGGCCCGCGCGGTCGTCAATTGAGGGACGGATCGCCCGGAAGCCGGGCGAAGCGGCCCGAAAACCGGGCGTACTTCACCTCGGCGGACGGCGGCCCTACCGGTACCGCGAGTAACCCGACCTGCGCGTCCTCGAAATAAATCACTCCGCCGAAGCGCCCACCCATCCCGAAGCCGCCATGAAGAAAGTGCTGCTCCGGGATCCCCGTCAGGATCAAGTTGTGGACGGCCCCGTCCGCGCCGAACAGTTGCTGACTGACCTGCGCGAGAACCGCTTCCACGAACGAGTCGTTGATACGCTCTCCGAGTGCGATGAATTCGCGGTGGTCCGCGAAATGGTCCATGAAGTACGACCACACCGGGGCCAGTTTCTCGTCGTGCAGCAGTTTCTGCTTCAAGACCTGCAACTCGGCGAGATCCATGACAGCGCTCCTGGATGGCCAACCCGTCCTGAGCCAACAATATCGAAAACCGGAGACGGCACCGGGCAAACCGAAGAAAATCCCGTGCCGGGGAAACCGTCCTTGGTCTCGGTGCCCTCGCGCTCCTCAAGCTCGGAGCCCGGTCGCCTCCAACACACTCATACGACTCCGTTGCTGTGTTGAAAGGATCGCGTGGCGCGGGCCGCCCTCCGTGGCGGCCC
>JAQGHQ010000545.1 GCA_028288765.1 Gemmataceae bacterium
CACGGCGGGGGTCATCTGGTCCGCGAGTTCCGGCGGGATGCGCCCGGTGGCGATTCGCGTCATGCCCCCAGCGATACCAAATCATCCCGACCGTACCAGGTCACCCGCGCGGGGTGTGAACGATTACGCTTCGCTCGGACATGCCTCCCGGGTGAGAAAGTCGAGAACCCCGTCGCCGCCACCGGGCTAGGAATGACCCGCACGGGTGGTATAGACTGCTTTTACGCCACCTTCGGCCCCGCGGGACCATGATGACCTCCCAGCACGACGCACTCTACCGGGCGATCTGCGACCACCCCGACGAGGACACGCCCCGGCTCGCCTTCGCCGACCTCGTCGAGGAGGACGGCGACCCGGCCTGGGCCGCGTTCATCCGCACCCAGGTCGACCTCGCCCGCGTCCCCGAGTACGACCCCCTCTGGGCCAAGTGCCGGCAGTTCAACCCGGACGCCATGCGCGGGTGGGGGATGGCCCACACCCTGCCCACCCTCCCGTCCGGGTTCACAAAGCAGACCCACCTGTTCCGCCGCGGGTTCCTGTGGCGGGTCGGGGTCCGGCACCCGGCCGCGTTCCGGGAGGAAGCCGCCGGGCTGTTCGCCGCCGCCCCGGTCCGGTGCCTCGACTTCGACGACCGGCACCGCCCCGATCTCGCCGAGCTCGCCGCCTGCTCACACCTCGCCCGGCTCCGCCGGCTGGAGTTCACGGGCACCGGGTTTCGGGCCGACGACCTCGCCCCGCTCGGCGAATCCTCCCACGCGGAAAACCTGACCGGGCTCGCGTTCGAATACGGCGCGATCGACGCCGACGGGCTGGAAGCCCTGGCCGGGTCGCCCCTGTTCGGCCGGCTGGAGGTGCTGGAACTGGGGAATAACGTCATCCCCCCGGCCCTGCTGGTCGACGCCCTCGGAGCCGCCCTCCGGCACGGCTCCCTGCGGCGGCTGTCGCTCCGGTTCTGCGACATTCCCCCGCCCGACGCCCGCCACCTGTTCGCCCTCCCGGTCATGCGGGGCCTGGACCACCTCGACCTCGGCAACAACGACGACCTCGGGCCGGACGGGATCGAGGCCCTGACCGAAAGCGGGGTGGTCCGCGGGCTGGCGGTGCTGAAACTGGCCAAGACCCTCCCCGGGGTGCCCGGGTTGCGATCGCTGACGGAAACGAGCGGGCTGAGTCGGGTGCGGTGGCTCGACCTGTCGGCCAACCGGCTCGGCCCGGTGGCGGCCGGGGTCCTCGCCGACGCGCGGGCGGCCCGGGGGCTGCGGGTACTGGACCTGTCGGACAACCAGCTCGGGAACAAGGGGGCGGAGGCCCTGGCCGGGTCGCGGCACCTGGCCGGGCTGGTCGAACTCGTGCTGGCGGATTGCGGCATCGGGGACGCCGGTGCGACCGCCTTGGCCGAGTCTCCGTACCTCGACGGGCTGTTGCGGCTCGACGTCCGCGACCGGTCGGTCGGCCGCCCGCTCGGCGACGCCGCCCGCCGGGCGCTCGTGGACCGGTTCGGGCCGCGGGTGGCCTTCAACCAGGAATGACAGGTCTCGGGTCTGTCGGGTCTGCCGGGTCTCGGGTCTGTCGGGAAGAGCCGGATATCGGACCGACGCCACAGAACCAGCCGGCGGCCGAGTACACCGAACTCCGATGCGCCCGGGACCCGACAGACCCGAGACCCGACAGACCCGGTTCCATGACCGACCTCGACGCCCTCTACCGCGCGATCCTCGACCACCCGGACGACGACACCCCCCGGCTGATCTACGCGGACGCACTCGAAGACATTGGCGAATCGGGGCAGGCGGCGTTCATCCGGGCGCAGGTGGAGGCCGCGCGGTCCGAAGAGTACGCCCCGGCCGCGGTCCGGGCCCGGTGCTTTCGGGGCGAAGGCATCCCCGGGGCCGACTGGATGGAGCGGCTGCCCGAGCTGCCCCACAGGTTGCAGTGGGTCATGCCGCCGTTCCGCCGCGGGTTCCCGGCGGCCGTCGAGGCCGATGATGGGGCCGCGTTCGTCGCCGGCGCCGACCGGTTGTTCGAACTCGCCCCGGTCGAGTCCCTGGACCTCAAGGCGACCCGGGTGGCCGAGGCGGCCGGGCTCGCCGGGTGTGAATGGCTCTCCCGGATCACCAGGCTCGGCTTCCCGGACGGGCTGAGCGGGCCGGTCGCCCGCCGGGTGTTCAACTCCCCGCACCTCACCAAATTGACCGACCTGGCCGTCGGTGCCCGGATGACCGTGCCGGCGACGGCCCAGGCCCTCGTCCGGTCGCGGGCCTTCGCCCACCTGACCGGGCTCAGCTGGCGGGACGACCAGCGGCGGGGCGGGGCGGTGGTGGCCGAACTCACCCAGCTCCCGAACCCGCCCCGGCTCAAGAAGCTGGACCTCTCCGGGAACCGGATCACGGCGGAGCGGCTGGCCCGGCTCGCCGGGGCACCGGTGATGGCGCGAGTGGCCGACCTCGACCTGAGCGACAACAACCTCGGGCCGGAAGGCGTGGCGGAGCTGGCCGGGGCAGAGCTCCCCGCCCTCCGGAGCCTGCACCTGATGCGGGTCCGGCCGGAAGAAGAGGGGGTGCGGGCGCTCGCGGGGGCCGGGTTCTTTGGCGATCTCCGGAGCCTGACCCTGGTCGGGAACAACCTCGGCCCGTGGGCGGCGGGGGCAATCGCCGGCTCGCCCGCCGCTGCAAGCCTTCGGGTTCTCGACTTCCGCGACAACCGACTGGGCGACCGCGGGGCCGAAGCCCTGGCCGCGAGCCCGCACCTGGCCAATCTGATCCACCTGGAGCTGTCGTCGAACGAGATCGGCGACCGCGGCGCGGCCGCGGTCGCCGCATCGCCCCATCTCGGCGGCCTGATCGTCCTCGACCTCGGCTCGAACGCCATCTCCCCGACTGCCCGAAAGCAGCTGACCGACCGCTTCGGGGACCGGGTGTTCCTGTGACCGGAAGGAGCCGTCTGGTCTTCGTTCTTGTGGCACCGGTCTCCTGACCGGTGCCACGAAGAGCAAACAAGCTCGTCCTCCTGAATCTCACCGCCTCACCCATATCCAGCGAGATGAAGCAGGCCGTGAAAGACCATCCCGGCGACCGGGTACGAACCTGAAGGCCGGGCCGGGAGTAGCCCGGTGGCGTGCCATTCCCCTGTTCGGTCCCTATGTTGACCGGGGGTCGGACCCCCCCGCAACTTTCGGCGGGGCACCGGCGCGAATAGGGGGTGCGGTGCCCCCGTCTATACGCATGCCGGATCGCACTCCCGGCGTCTGTGCGGCTCTCACCCTGGAGGCAAGTCGATGATTCGTAAGCTGTTGGCGGCGGCAGTCGTGGCGGTGCTCGGCGGGACCGTGGTCGCGGCCGACCTCAAGTCCGGCCCGCAGTCCGGCGAGAAGGTCCCCGGCCCGTTCCACCCGCTGAACGTGACCGGCGATGACGCCGGCAAGAAGGCCTGCCTGTTCTGCAAGAACGGCGACAACCCGGTCGCCGTGATCTTCGCCCGGACCGCCACCGACCCGAACGTGACCAAGCTCATCAAGGCCCTCGACGCCGCGACCGAGAAGAACGCCAAGGCCGAGATGGGCAGCTTCGTCGTCTACCTGTCGGGCGACGACAAGCTCGAGGCCCAGCTCAAGGACGTGGCCAAGGAGGCCGGGCTGAAGAAGATCGTCCTGTCCATCGAGTCGCCGGAAGGCCCGAGCAAGTACAAGATCTCCCCGCACGCCGACGTCACCGTCCTGCTCTACAAGGAGCGGGTCGTGGCCGCCAACTACGCCTTCGGGAAGGGCAAGCTGACCGAGAAGGACGTCGAACAGATCGTCGCCGACGTCTCCAAGATCACCCCGGCCAAGTAAGTCTCGCGCCGACGATGAAGCCCGGGACGAACGTCCCGGGCTTTCTCTTTTGCCTTTCCCTTGGGCACACCCGCCGAGAAGAGGGGGAGGTCGGTATTCCCGCCTCTTGCCATAACACCAGAGGATGATTACGGTTAACGAGGCACCCGAACTCTTCTTCCACGCCGGCACGCGATCTGCGATTCACTCTCCGTCCGCACTTCTCCGGCGGCTCCCCCACCCTCTCAGTCATTACCCTCCAGCCCGGGCACGGTCCCGGTTGACCCACTAATCCTTTGAGACACACCATGCACCACAATGGCACGCCTCCGCGGTTCGGCTTCCTGATCGACATGGACGGGGTCCTGTACCGCGGGCCGGAGATCATCCCCGGGGCCGACCGGTTCGTCCACCACCTCCGCGACCGGGGCATCCCGTTCCGGTTCCTGACGAACAACAGCCAGCGGACCCGCCGCGACGTGGTCGCCAGACTCACCCGGATGGGGCTGGACGTCGAGGAGGAGCACGTCTTCACCAGCGCGATGGCGACCGCCCGGTTCCTCGCCCAGCAGAAGCCCGGCGGCACCGCCTACGTGATCGGCGAGGGCGGCCTCCTGACCGCCCTGCACCAGTACGAGTACGCGGTGGTCGACCACGACCCGGACTACGTCGTGGTCGGGGAGGGGCGGACGTTCAACCTGGAGATGGTCGAGGCGGCGGTCCGGATGATCCTCGGCGGGGCGAAGCTGATCGCGACCAACCTGGACCCGAATTGCCCCACGCAGAACGGCCTGCGGCCGGGGTGCGGGGCACTGGTGGCGATGCTCGAAACCGCGACCGGGGTGAAGGCGTTCAGCGTCGGGAAGCCGAGCCCGGTGATGATGCGGGCGGCCCGAAAGGAGCTCGGGCTGAGCACCGACGAGACGACCATGATCGGCGACACGATGGAGACGGACATCCTCGGCGGCGTTCAGCTCGGGTTCCACACGGTGCTCGTACTCAGCGGCGGGACGCGGTCGGACGACCTCCCGCGGTACGCCTACCGGCCCGAGATCGTGGTCGAGTCGCTGGCCGAACTGGCCGACCTGATGGACCGGAACGGGTGGCGGACGCCGTGGCACCAGGTCATGAACGGTCGTACGGTTCAGCGGTCGGCAGTGTGAAGATCGGTTCCCGAACCTGAGAGTGGCGCTCGCCCGGGCGGGAATTCCGACCGCCCGGTTCTGAAAAATCGTATTGACACGGGCTGCAGTTCTTACTTACTGTGGCCGACAATCCCGAACCTGCCTTCGTCGGTCGTGGGTTCCCAAACGCCCTCAACCGACAACTTGTCCCACCCTCACTACCGGCCCGGTCAGGTCCTTGTGGGGGAAATTGATCCTGAATAATCGATTTGTGCTGAAATAGAACGAATTCGCGAGGGGAAAAGCGTTTGCAAGAAATTTCGGTATGGGGTTTGCTTATGAATGTCGGCTGGGTAGCAAGGCTGACTGAAGAAAAAAACCGAGCTGCCCAGAAAGATCGATCCGATTGTGACGTAGAATCATTCAACAGGAGCGCCGACGGATTGGCGGCCCGCGGTTTGCGGACCCCCCTGACCCGCCGCGCCGGCACCATCCAGGAGGGAGATCCATGCTCGTACTTACTCGCCGTCCCGGGGAACAAATCGTCATCGGCAACGGCATCCGCGTGACCGTCGTAAGCGTCGGCCCCGGCCGTGTCAAGATCGGGATCGATGCCCCGGCGAACGTCCGCATCGACCGACAGGAAATCCACGACAAGATCCAGCACGAGCAGGCCGAACAGGGGGTCGACGTGCTCACCGCCGTCGGCCAGAACGTCACAACCGACGACGCCAGCCCGACTGTGGTCTCCAGCAGCGACACCTCGACGGTGTTGCGCAGCCGGATCGCGGAGGCCCTCCCCCCCGTGCCGAAGGCGGACGGGGCGGCCCCCGACGCCGACTCGGGCACTCTACCGGCCGTCGCGGTGAACCGGCTCATCAAGCACCGGTTGCCCCGTAAACCCCGGTAAAAGGGCTCGATGATCCGGGCAATCGCCCGCGCGGGTGAGAAACTCGATTGCCAACTGCCCCTGCCCTAAGCCCGCCGTCCGTGGCGGGCTTGTGTTTTTTCGGTCCGATTTCGCACACCTCCCTGTTTGAAACCAACCGTCCCCGGCGTCGTCTATCCGAGAAACCGCCCGGGATATACCCACGGGCTTCGTCCGGACACTCGACACTCGACACTCGACACTCGACCGTCGAACCACGAACTCCGAATCCACCCCCGATCGGGCATTACGAAGCGCATGCTGAGCAGGGGTTTGCTCCAAGGGACCGATGGCGGGATCGGGGTTTGTTTTGGGTTTCTGATTTCGGGGGAGCGGGCAAAGCCGTATTAATGGGAGAGTTCCCGCACCCGGGTTGGGATCGGATGAGGTTTCACCGATGACCGTCGCCGCGGCCGCACTACTCCTCCTGATTACCGGAGCCGAGTCTCCCAGGTCCCCAACGCCCGAGGGCCCGAAGCCGACTTCCCCGAAGGAAGGGCTTCGGCCGTTCAATCTCCTCGTCGGATCGTGGAAGGGGACCGGCTACCCGGAAGGAACGCGGGAAGAGCGGGCGGCCGGGCTGTGGACGGAGACGATCACCTGGAGCTGGCAGTTCAAGGGCGACGACGCCTGGCTGGCGGCGACGTTCGACAAGGGGAAGTACTACGCGAAGGCGGAACTGCGATACTCGGTTGAGAAGCAGACGTACCAACTCACCCTCACCGCTCCCGACAAATCCGCCCTCACGTTCGTGGGCACGCTCAAGGACAAGGTACTGACACTGGACCGGACCGGCGGGCCGGCCGGGGAGGACCAACGGCTGGTCCTCACTCTGCTCCACCACAACCGCTACCTGTATCGTTTCGACACACGGGCCGCCGGGTCCGCACTCGGGTTCGTGAAACAATTCCAGGTCGGGGCGACGAAGGAGGGGGTGCCGTTCGCCGAGGTCGCGAAGGGGCCGGAGTGTATTGTCAGCGGCGGGCTCGGCACCATGAAGGTGACCCACAACGGCAAGGAGTACTACGTCTGCTGCACCGGCTGCCGCGACGCGTTCAAGGAAAATCCGGAGAAATACATCAAGGAAGCGGAGCAGAAAGCGAAGGAGAAGAAGTGAGGGTGGGGTTGGGTGTTTTGTCTTCACCCGTTGCGGATCGGCAACGGCTTTTCATCGCCACGGGATTAGCAGGCCGGATTCTGTGATCCCAACGAAGCTAAACTCAAGAGACAAAACCCCAAAATCAAACCACCACCTCCCGGGCTCTTGCATCGGTGCTGGTTTCGGGGATAATCTCAGTCATCAAGTCTGAGGCAAGTCCGAGATCCGAGGTCACGTCGCTCGGCGTTCGCCGGGTTCCGCCAGGAGGAAGGTCATGGCCGAGAGCCTGCCGTCCGAGTTGTCCAGGGTCGACCCCGCGGACGCCTGGAAGCCGTGGCGGCCGTCCGCCGCGACCCCGTGGGACCGGAAGTGGGTCGCCCACCTGTACCGCCGGGCCGCATTCGGCCCGTCCCCGGCCGAAACCGACCGGGCCCTGGCCGACGGGTTCGAGACCACGCTCGACCGGCTCATGACCGGCCAGCCCGACGCCCCCGCCCTGCAGGACCTGTTCGCCGACGCCGGCGAGTACTTCAAGGACCCGCTCAAGCTCCGGGCGTGGTGGCTGTACGTGATGCTGGAGGGCAAGCACCCACTCCGGGAGAAGCTCACCCTCTTCTGGCACAACCACTTCGCCACCAGCTTCGCCAAGGTCCAGCGCGTCCACCTGATGTTCGAACAGAACCTGACCCTGCGGAAGCACGCGCTGGGCAAGTTCCGGCCGTTCCTGCTCGACATGAGCAAGGACACCGCGATGCTCAAGTGGCTCGACTCGAACCAGAACATCCGGAGCGCCCCGAACGAGAACTACGCCCGGGAGGTGATGGAGCTGTTCTCCCTCGGGGTCGGGAACTACACGGAAAAGGACATCCAGGAGGCGGCCCGGGCGTTCACCGGCTGGCACGCCGACGGTCAGGTAAACCGGGACGAGGACGCCTTCGAGTTCAAGCCGGAGTACCACGACGCCGGGCCCAAGACGGTGTTCGGACAGACCGGGAACTGGGGCGGCGAGGACGTCGTCCGGCTGTGCTGCGACCGACCGGCGTGCGGCCGGTTCCTGGTCGGCAAGCTGTACGCCTTCCTGGTCAGCGAGACGGCCCCGCCGAAGGGGCTGCTGGTCCCGCTCGAGAACCGCTTCCGCGCCTCCGACTACGACATCGCCGACCTGGTGAAGACGATGCTCGGGTCGCGGCTGTTCTTCTCCGCCCATGCGTACCGGAAGCGGGTGAAGTGGCCGGTCGAGTACGCCCTCGGGGCGGTCCGGGGGGTGACCCCGGGGCTGGTGCCGCTCGCCGACCTCGTCGACCCGCTCGCGAAGATGGGCCAGACGCTCTTCGCCCCGCCGAACGTGAAGGGGTGGCGGACCGGGACGGACTGGCTCAACAGCGCCACCCTGCTCGCCCGGAACAACTTCGCCGAGACGGTGGCGACCGGGAACTGGCCGCGGATCTCGACCCGCGGCGGCCGGGGGGGCGCGACGTTCGCGGCCGTGGCCCCGCCGACCGCGCCGGTGGCCGACGTGGCCGAGGCGGACACCCTGATGTTCGCGGAGTCCTCGCCGGGCGCGCCGTCGGGGGCGCCGAGGCTCGTCGGCCCGGCCGACCAGGTCCAGGCCGCGGCCGGGGCCTTCGGGGCCGCCCCGGTGTACGTCGCCACCCCGCCGGTCGACGGCCTGCCGCCGGGCGGCCCCAGCGGGGGCGCGGGATCGGCACCGGTTCCGAAAGGTCCGGCCCCGGCTCCCGCCCCGCCCCCGCCGCCGGAGGCCAAGTTCGACCCGACCGAGGTGCTGTTCAAGTCGAAGCCGGCGTCGGTCGCGGCGCTCGTCAAGCGGATGGGCGAGCTGTTGTACGGCGAGGAAGTATCCCCCGCCGCCCGCGGGAAGATCGAGAAGTTCCTGCTCGACGGGAAGAAGACTCTCGGCGAGAAGGACCTGGATTCGGTCGCGTTCCGCCAGCGGGCCCGCGAAGCCCTGCACGCGCTGATGTGTCTGCCCGAGTACCAGCTGAACTGACCACGCGGGGCGCCGCGGGGTGGCACGCCCCGGGCCATGTTGTGCCGGAACCAAGGGCGTTGCCCTGGGCTATGGTGTCCCAGCCCTTCGGGCTGAAGATTATTTTGCAGTCTGAATGACTGCGAGCCCTCAGCCCAGGGCAACGCCCTGGGTCTACTGAGAACCGCCTCCCCGGAGTTCCCGACATGTTCAACCGGCGCGACTTCCTGTCCCGGACCCTGGGCGGCAGCAGTCTGCTCGCCGTCGGGTCCGTGGTCCCCGAGTTCCTGGCGGCCACCGCCCGGGCGGCCGACACCGACCCGAAGGCGAAGGGCAAGGACACCATCCTCGTCGTGGTCGAGCTGACCGGCGGGAACGACGGGCTGAACACCGTCGCCCCGTACGGCGACGACCTGTACCACAAGGCCCGCCCGACCCTGGCCCACACCCGGAAGGACGTCCAAAAGCTCGACGACTACCACGGGCTGCACCCGCGGATGGGCGAGCTGAAACAGCTCTTCGACAAGAAGCAGCTGGCGGTCGTGCAGGGGGTCGGGTACCCGAACCCGGACCGGTCCCACTTCGAGAGCATGGACATCTGGCAGCTGGCCGACCCGCGGCGGGCCCAGACGACCGGGTGGCTCGCCCGGTCGATCCCGGGGATGAGCGTGTCCGACGCCGGGGTCCCGGGCATGTACATCGGCCAGGACCGGCTCCCGCTCGCCATGCAGGGGGCCGACGGGGGGGTGATCAGCCTCGCCGACCGGGAGAGCTTCCACCTCAAGCTGACCGGGAACGGCCCGCCCCGGCAGAAGTTGCTCCAGGACCTGAACTCCGGCGACGACACCCAGGCCGATCTCGCCGCGTTCGTCCGCAAGCGGCAGCTGCAAACGTACACCAGTCTGAAGAAGATCGAGGAAGCGCTCGCCGGCGTCGGCGGGAACACCCAGCCGCAGCCGCAGCCCCGGCGGCCGGTTAAGGGCGGCGGCGACAACTTCGACCTGAACAGTCTGACGGGGAAGCTGGGCCTGATCGGGCGGCTGATCAACAAGGGGCTCGGCACCCGGCTGTACTACGCCTCGCTCGCCGGGTTCGACACCCACTCCGGGCAGGCCGAGCAACACGCCGACCTGCTCGGCGAGGTGTCGACCTCGATCGGCAGCTTCTTCACCGGGCTCGGGGCGGAGGCGGGCCGGGTGGTGCTGGTGACGTACTCCGAGTTCGGCCGGCGGGTGAAGGAGAACGGCAGCCGGGGCACCGATCACGGGGCCGCGTCGTGCATGTTCGTGGCCGGGCCGAAGGTGACCGGCGGGATCGTCGGGAAGCACCCGAAGCTGGACGATTTGTCCGACGGCGACCTGAAGTACCACACCGACTTCCGCCGGGTGTACGCGACGCTTCTCGACGGCTGGCTCGGGGTCGACAGCCGCGGGGTGCTGGGCGAGAAGTTCGAACCCCTGCCGCTGATCGACCGGGCGAAGAAGGTCGAGCCCCCGGGCGGCCCGGTCCCGGCGAAGAACGGGCAGAAGGCTACGAGCCCGGCCCTGCCGCCCCCGCCGGCCGCGCCGGCGGTCAAGGAGTGAGCCGGCCACGCTCGGCCGACATTCCAAGGAATTCGGGGTCTCAGGTTTTCACCCCAACGGGGTGGGAGCGCTTAGCCCGGGGCAACGCCCCGGGTTCGGGGAGCAACGCCCTGCATCAGACGGTTACCCGATCGGAGCCGAACTCCCCCGCCCGGGGCGTTGCCCCGGGCTAAGCGCTCCCACCCCGTTGGGGTGAAAACCCAATCCACGTGCCCGGGCAACGCCCGGGCACGGCCTCGGGGGCTCCCTTCCCCTGGCCTGTCCACTTCACCGCAGGAGCTCCCATGTCCCGACGGCTGTTGATCGGCGCCGCGCTCGCCCTCGTGGCCGCCGCCCCGGCGCGGGCCCAGGACTCGCCCGAAACCCTCCTCTCCCCGACCACCCAGTTCTACGTCAAGTGGGACGGGATCGGGGCCCACAAGCAGGCGTACCAGGGGTCCGTCTGGGGGCCGATCATGGCCGGCCCGACCGGGGACACCGTCAAGGCCCTGCTCGCGAAGGGGCCGAAGCTGCTCGGGTCGGCCCTGCTGGCCGACCCGCTCCTCGACGGGAAGTCGCCGGACGAACTGCGGGCCGTCCACGCCGACCTGAAGAAGGCCGAGAAGGTGCTCGCCCTGATCGCCGACAAGGGTGTCGTCGTGGCCGCCGAGGTGAATGAGCCGCGGCCGACCCTCGGCGGGCTCGGAAAGGCGGTCGGCGGGCTGCTCTCCGGGAACGGCCCGACGCCGGACGCGTTCCTGCCCGACGCCCGGGCGTTCGTCATCGTCCCGGACGCGGGCGACCAGGCCGAGGTGCTTTTCGGCGGTCTCCGGCTGTTCACCCGGCAGACGGACAGCGCGACCGAGCCGCTCCCCGCCGCCCTCGGCCGGACCGGGGTCGTGTTCGTCCAGAAGGACACCAGCAACCCGGTCCGGGTGGCGTGGTGGGTCGAGGGCCGGCACTTCGTCTTCTACCTCGGCACCGCCCCGGTCGAGGCGGCCGTCAAGGGCATGCGGGAGAACGCGGCGAAGGGCGGGCTGACCGCCCACCCGCTCTACCGCCGGTGCCTCAAGACCGGGGAGTTCGAATCGGTAACCCGCGGGTACGTGGACACCGGCGCGGTCGTGACCCTGGCGAAGCGGCTGGCCGGGCCGTTCGTCCCCGGGCTCGCCGACAAGGTGGACGAGATCGGGCTCGGGAACCTCAAGGCGGTCGTCTTCTCGTCCGGGTTCCAGGGGAAGGAGTCGCGGGCGCTCTACGAGTTCGACCTGCCCGGGGAGCGGAAGGGGCTGGCGAGGGTCCTCAAGCCCGCGCCGGTGACCCTCGCCGACCTGCCCCCCCTGCCCCCGGACGTGAGCCGGTTCTCGCTCCTGCGGGTGGACCTGACCGCCGCTTACGAGGCCGGGCTGACCGCGGTCGACATCCTCGCCGCGAATAATCCGTTCGGGGTCGAGGACCAGGGGAAGACGCCGGCCGAGGTCTCCCGGCTGCGGAAGGAGTACCTCGAGCGGGAGCTCACGAAGGTCGCCGGGATCAACGTCCGGGAGGACCTGCTCCCGCACCTCGGCGACAAGGTGGTGATCTTCCAGACCCCGACCGAAGGGCTGAGCGTGTTCGGGTCGGTGGTGTGTGTGTCGGTCAAGGACCCCGGGAAAGTGCGGGCCGCGGCCGACCGGCTGAACCGGGCGCTGGAGACGATCGCCGGCGGGCCGATGAAGGTCCGCAAGAAGGTGCTCCGCGGGGTGGAGCTGCGGGAGGTGTACGGCCGCGGGTTCGGGATCCTCACCCCGACTTACGCGGTGGTCGGGGACTGGCTGGTGATCGCCGCCCACCCGCAGCCGGTGCAGGGACTGATCCTCCGGCACAAGGGGGAGCTGGAGCGGTGGCGGCCGGACGCCGAGACCGCCGCCCGGCTGGCGAACATGCCGGCCGACGCGATCGGCATCCAGTACTGCAACCCGAAGTCGACCGTCCACAACCTGTGCTGCATCGGCCCGCTGTTCGTGAGCACGCTCGGCCTCCGGGGCGGGATGCGCAACGAGACCGAGTTCGACCCGCCGGACGCGGGGCTGGTCCCGAACGGACACGAGCTCGGCAAACACCTGTTCCCGAACCTGACGTACACCCGCGACGACGGGAAGACGGTCCGGGTCGAGGTGAACGAGTCGCTCAGCCTGCCGCTGGAGTTCATGGGGTTCGAGCCGATCATGTTCGGGATCGCGACCAGCGCCTTCCTGTTCTGATGAGAGGAGAAGAGGGTGTCAAGGCGGCGTCTGCCGACGGTACTCAGCAGAACGGGGTGTTGGCCTGCCCTCGACGACGAGGTTATCGGGCCATCACCCGATACCCTTTAGCCCTATGCGATACCCGGCCCGGGTGGGCGCTGAAACCGAAGAACCCTCCTATCCGATTTGAGGAAGGAGGGTTCTCCACGCTCCATGACGTCCAGACGCGGCCCGCGGGCTATCTCCGGGGGAAGCAAAGCCGACGCCTTGCGCGATCCGAAATCACCCCGACTTCCCACGAGGTCGTTTCACCAATTCACTCAGCTCGTGAAGCAACTTCGCCGGTTCGATGGGCTTGATCAGATGGAGGTCAAAGCCGGTATTCTCGATCAGCTGGCGGTGTGCGTCATCCGAATAGGCCGTGAGGGCGGCAAGGTAAGGAGGGTTTTTCAGCTCCAGGCGGATCAACATGGCCACTTCCCACCCTTGCAATTCCGGCATGCTCATGTCGAGGATGCACACCTCGGCCGGGAACGTGGCCAGGGTGTCCAGGGCGGTCGTCCCGGAGTAGCAGGCCCGGGCATCGACTCCGCAAATCGTTAGCAGGCGGGCGGTAGTATCGGCCGCGTCGTGGTCGTCGTCCACTACCAATACCCGGAGCGGCTCTGAAGAATGCTCAGACGTCCGCATTGGCGCGAGTGGACGGGGCTCAGGCGGCATTGCAATACACCCGGAGATCAGGGGACGTGTTCCCGCTGGGCGAAGCCGGGTGAAGAAATGCAAGTGACGTGCCGGATCAACGATAGTTGAACCAAGCCGTCGCGCGAACGCCAGGAGACGGTGAATCGACCCCTCTTCTCCCCATCTCCCATTCCCCGCTATGCCCTCCGTGTCGCGGTGGTTACACTTCTTCCAGAGCCCGCCCTCCCGAAGGACCGCACCCATGCGATCACTCGCTCTGCTCGGAGCCCTCGTCGTGACCGTCCCCGCCGTCTCCGCCGATTTCCCCCCGCCGGACAAGCTCCCGGCGAAACCGGGGCTGCCCGACCCGACGGTGATGCTCGACGGGTCGAAGACGACCACGAAAGACCAGTGGGAAGCGAAGCGGAAGCCGGAGCTGAAGACCCTGTTCCAGCACTACATGTACGGCCGCTACCCCGCGAAGCCGGAGACGGTGACCGGGAAGGTCCTGTTCGAGGACGCCAAGGCGTTCGGCGGGAAGGGGACGCTCCGGGAGGTCGAGATCACCTTCGGCCCGCCGGAGTGGCCGAAGATGTACCTTCTGGTGGCGGTCCCCAGCGGGGGTGCCCCGGCCGCGTGCTTCGTCGGCCCGAACTTCGGCGGCAACCACCTTCTCACCGACGACCCGCGGGTCCGCATCCCGACCGCGTGGGTGCCGGCGGGGTTCCCCGGGGTGAAGGACGGCAAGGCGACGGAGGCCGGCCGCGGGACGCAGGCGGACACGTGGCCGCTGGCCGAGGTCGTCGGCCGCGGGTACGCGGTCGCCACGTTCTACTGCGGCGACATCCAGCCGGACCGGCCGACCGTCCGCGAGGGGATGCGGGCGACGATGCCGGCGGTGAAGGGGGAGGAACGCGGGGACGAGACGGCGACGATCATGTGGTGGGCGTGGGGAGTTCATCGGGCGGTCGATTACCTGGTGACGGATAAGAGCGTCGACCCGAAGCGGCTGGCGGTCGTGGGCCACTCCCGGCTCGGCAAGACGGCGCTGCTGGCGGGGGCGTTCGACGACCGGCTGGCGGTGGTGATCCCGAACCAGGCCGGGTGCGGGGGGAGCGGGCCGAGCCGGCACCACGACCCGAAGGCGGAGCCGGTAGAGCGGATCAACAAGGCGTTCCCGCACTGGTTCGCCGGGAACTTCAAGCCGTTCGGAGCCGACCCGGCGAAGCTCCCGTTCGACCAGAACGGCCTGGTCGCCCTGTGTGCCCCGCGGCCGGTCCTGTTCACGAACGCGGCCGACGACTTGTGGGCGAACCCGGCCGGCCAGTTCGAGGTGTTGAAGGCCGCGAACCCGGCGTACCAGCTGTTCGGGGTCGAGGGCGTCACCGCCGAGGCGGCACCCGGGCCGGGCGGTACCCTGCTCGACAGCCGGCTCGGGTACTGGATCCGGCCCGGCAAGCACGCCATGAGCCCCGCCGACTGGAAGACCTACATGGATTTCGCCGACAAGTGGCTGAAGTGATCGGCCGGCTGGCGGACAGGGAAGGCGGCTTCGGGGCGGCGGTTCCGGCCGCTCTGGCGGGGTGTCCGAGGGTCGGCCTGACGGGTTTGGAAGACCTCGAAGGGGTTGTCTGCTTGTGGCACCGGTCTTCTGACGTGTGTGCCTGCACCGGTCTGGAGACCGGTGCCACAACCCAAAAGGACGAGCGAGTCCGCGGCTTTCACTTGTGGCACCGGTCTCCAGACCGGTGCAGGCACACGGGTCGACCGGCTCGGCGATTCCCAGAACTGCGTGGTGGACCATCACCTGAGGGATACCTTGGAGTCGGGATCGTGAGCCGAGATAATGAGCGATCATGACCCGATTCACGGTACCGCTCGTTCTCCTGCTGCTGCTCTCCGCGTCCGCCCGTGCCGGGCTGTACTACTCGGGCGAGGCAGTCGCGGAGCTGCCGAGCCGGTGGAGCGGGTTCCTGGTCGACCACCGGTCGTTGCGGACCGCGGGTTTCGACCAGCCCGGTGGTCTACCCCCGTCCCCGCTCCGCGACGACTACCGCGCGGCCGCGGCGAAGCTGGAGCAGGCCGGCAAAAGCCGGCCGCTCACGGCCGATGAGGCCGCCGACCTCGGGGCCCTGTACGTCCGGCTGGGGAAGCCCGAGAAGGCGGTCGAACTCCTCCGCCCGGCCGCCCGCACCCACCCGGACCACTTCCACATCGCGGCCAACCTCGGCACCGCCTGGCAGCTGGTCGGCGATCTGGACCAGGCCGCCGCCGCCCTCGAAGAGGCTGTCAGGCTCGCCCCCGAGAAACAGAAGCCGGTCGAGGAGTACCATCTGAAGCTCATTCGGCTCCGGCAGAAGGAAGGCCCGGCCGCGCGGAAGGCCGACGCGGTCGACGACCTGTTCGCGGTAAAGTACGTCGGCCCGTCCGGGAAGCCGGAGGCCGGCGGGGTCGCCCCCGCGGAGTTCAAGAAGCTCCCCGACACCGCCGCTGCCGTGGCGCAGGCTCTTGCCCTGGCGCTGCCCGCCGATGGCCGCCTGCTCTGGCAGCTCGGCGAGATCGCGAACGCCCACGGCGACGTCCGCACCGCGGCCGCGATCCTCGACGGGTGCGTGACCGAGTTCGGAATGGCCTCGCCCGACCTGCGGGCCCGGCGGCAGGTCTACCGCGCGGCGGCCGACGAGCTGGCGAAGAAGCCGGACCACGAGAAGCACCGCGGGACGTTCCTCGCCAAGTCCGCCCGGCCGCTGGGGCGGCGGTTCGACCTGTCGAGTTTGCCCGCGATCCGGGCCGCCGGCCCCAACCCGCTTCCGTGGGGTGTGATCGCCGAAACGACGATCGACGCCAGGGCTCGGCCCACGTTTCCGAAGCACCTTGACCAGCTCGACGGGAAGACGGTGGTGCTGACCGGCTTCGTGCAGCCGGTCGGCGACGCCAAGGAGTTCGGCGGGTTCCTGCTCCTGGAATACCCGGTCGGGTGCTGGTTCTGTGAGACCCCGGAGCCGACCGGGCTGGTGAGTGTAGAGCTGGCGGCCGGCAAGCGGACCGCCGCGAGGCGCGAGCTGGTGAAGGTGACCGGCGTGCTGGTGCTCAACCGCGACAACCCGGAAGACTTCCTCTTCCGGGTGAAGGACGCCAAGCTCGGCGAGCCGGAGTGATTCATTCGTCCTGGGACCGCGGCCGTCTCGGCCGCTCTTCGGGCCTCGACCTGCGTGCGGTGTATTCTTCGTAGGGCACGCAGGGCGTGCCCTACGAAGAATACACTCACTTCTTCAGCACGCGGTGCATGCCCTACAAGATTGAGCCTTGTAGGGCACGCACCGCGTGCCGTGGATTCCTGCGGCCCGGCGCTCACTTCTTCAGCCCCACTTCCTTGTTGAGCCCGTCCTCCCGCACCAGGGTCTCGCACAGGACTTTCCCAGGACTGTCGAACTCCAGCGGACGGGCGACCCGCTTCACGCCCTCCCCGATGCAGAGCCTGAGCCCGCCGGACGGACCGAGTTCGTAGATCCCGTAAGACAGCCGGGGCCCTGCTTCGCCGACCGGTTCCAGGTCGATCCTCATCGGGTTCCGGGTCGGGTCGAGGGTGTACGTGTAGGCGGCCCACTCGGCACCGCCGGCCGGCCTGATGAACACGTACACCGGGGTGAACTCGACCCGGGCGGTCGGGTCTTTGGTCGAGGCCCACGCCCCGAGCAGCTGGGCCCGCGCCTTCTGCTGATCGGCCGGGACGTCCGGTCCTTTCGCCCGGCGGAACGCCAGTACCATCGTCGCCGGGTCGTCGGACGCCTCGAACTCGGCCGGCCGGCCGGCCTTCTCGTCCTCCACGGTACAGAACTCGAGGGTGTCCGCGGTCAGCCGATAGATCCCCCGCATGGCCGTCCGCCGGCCCGGGTCCAGTTTCTCCCCGGGGTCGTCGAGCCACTTCGGGTTCTTGGTCGGGTCCAGCCGTGGCCGGGAGCGGCCGGCAATCCCGCCCTGCACGATCCACCACGTCCCGCCGTGAACGACGAGCCGAATCGACCGCACCATCGCGGCGACCTGCTCCTTGGTCTTCGGATCGGCCACCGCCTGGGGCGGGAGGTCGAACCGCTCGACCGCCCAGACCCCCTCCATCTGTTCCGCGTCCGACCCGGTCCGGGCGGGGGCCGCTGGCCCCGCTGGGGCCGCCGTGGCGGTCGGGGTGGCGGCCGGAACGCCGGCCGGTTTTGCCCCGGGCTTGTCGGCCGTCACCTCCGGCCCGGCCGCCCCGGCCAGTCCGACCGCCACCACTGCGGCGGCCACAGCCGCCGTCCCGACGATACGCAACTTGTTCAGGAGCATGTGTCTGGTCACCTCGTCCGTGAGCTGAGCCACCCCGGCCGGGACCACCCCGGCCGGGCTTCCGCCATGCATGAGGGCGGCGATCAGGTCGGCCGTCCGGCCGTGCAACGCCGCCGGGACCGCCCCACCGACCCCGAGCAGCACCCCGACCCCGCCGGCCGGGAGCAGCGTGCCGTATTTGATCAGCCGCCGGCGGAGCAGGTCCCGCCCCCGGGCCAGTCGGCTCGACAGCGTCCCCTCGCGGACCCGGAGCTGGTCCGCCGCGGCCTTTCGGGAGAGGCCCTGGAGGTCGCACAGCACGAGCGGGTCGCGGTACCGGGCCGGGAGGGCGGTGAGTTCGGCGTCGAGGGCCGGGAGCCAGTCGTTCGGGTCGGCAGCGGGCGGGGTGGGATCGGGAATCATGGCGGCGGTCTCGGGGGCGCAGGTCGGCCGGCGGGCGGCCCGGTCGCGGGCCTTCCGGGCGACCCGGTACGCCACCCCGTACAGCCACGGTCCCAGCTGATCCCCGCGGGCCACCGTCCGGGCCTTCCGGAGCAGGACCAGGAACGTCGACTGGAAGGCGTCGTCCACGTCCGCGGGGTTCGCCAGGGTCCGGCGGCAGATGCCGAGGACGAGCGGGCCGTGCCGGCGGAGGATCTCCTCGAACGCCGGGTGTTCGTCGTATCGGACGAACCGGTCGAGGAGTTCGGCGTCGGGCCGGGCGGCCCATTCGCCGAGGGCGGCGAAGGCGGCGAGGGTCCGGGGGGTGGCCGGGCGGGGTGAGCTGGGCTGGACGCGGTTCACGGTCGCCTCCGTGCGGGTGTGGCGGATACTGCCGCGAGACCGGCCCGCGCGTCCGCGATTTTTTCGCGGCCGGGCCGGGGCCGTCATCATACCCGTGGCGGATGGGACGGGGTGGGAGGTTCGTCCTGGGAGCGCGGCCGTCTCGGCCGCTCAATGCTGGATGGCAGACAGTCGTGAAGAGATAATCCGGATGGGGCAGGTGATGTGTCCGTGCGAAGAAAGGCCCTCGGAGGGCGGTATGCCGGGCGACACTCCCGATTTCGACTTGAGCTCCATGTCACTTCCCCCGGGCCGGCATCAGCCGAGGGGTCGAAGGACGAGGCGATCCCGCGTGGCGCTCATCGTGCTTGTTGCGCTGCTGTCTGTGCCGGCCGGAGACGTTGTTTGGTGGTTCGTCATGCAGGAACTCCAAGACCCACATGCGATCAAGCATGACCCAATAGAAGACGACCCGGACATGAAGCCGATTTTCGCTGCCGCCGAGCAGGAAACCGAACAACAACTGGCGGAGGTCCGAAAAGAATGGCCCAGGGGGCAGTTGGGCTACTGTCATCTCCGCTGGGGCGTCAAGCAACGCATTCTCAAGGAGAAATACGGTGTCGAGTGGCGCACCCCGGCTCAGATGAACCCGCGTATTGCGTTCGATTAACCGCAGTCCGTTCCCAAGACTTGCTGGAGTGCATCAGCTCGGAGCGGTGTACCACGACTACTGATAGATTTCGGGCGCAACAAGAAGCGGCCGGGACGGACGCGCTCCCAGGGGAATTTCTCCAAATCCCCAGCCCCCCCGGGCGAATACACCAGACACATGAAGCCCTTCGCCCCGGAAGCCCCGTCATGCCCGAGCCCGAGAAGCGGCCGAACGTGCTGTTCTATCTCGCGGCCGAGGGGGTGATCCCGGTCCTCGGCGGATGCGCCGGGGCACTGGCCGGCGGACCGTCCGCCGGGATCGCCGGGGTGGCCGTCGGGCATGTTGTCGAGAAGGCGATCAATTTGTTCGGCCGGGGGATCGTCGAGCGGTGGCGGGGGTGGTTCGCCCGCAACCCGGGCGCGGCCCAGGCGGCGGTCGTCGAACTGGCCGCGCTGCCCCCGGCCGGGGCCCGGGCCGAGGCGAAGAGCATCATCCTCGAGCTCGCCCCAGCCGCCGCCGCAATCGACCTCTCCCTCGCGGTCGAGTTCCTCTCCGCGATCCCGTGCGCGGTCGACCGTGCCCTCGTCCCGGACCCGGCCGGCGGGCGCTCGCTCCCCCCGACCGTCGCGTTCGACGACCCGCGGTCGCTCCTCCAGTTGCTCCCGGAGAACGTCCCGCCCTACCCCCCCTCGGCGGCCCTACCCGACACCCCGTATCAGCTCGTGGAGCTGCTCGGGGCCGGCGGGTTCGGGGCCGTGTACCGGGCCGTCTCGCCGACGCTCCAGCACCTGCCCCTCGCCATCAAGTTCTGCCTCGACCGGTCGCTCCTCCCGGCCCTGAACCAGGAGCGGAGCAACCTGGAACGGCTGATGCGGGCCGGCGGGCGGGGGTCGGGGCACGTCGTCCGGCTGTACGGGTACGACCTCGACCACCCCACGCCGTACCTGGTGTACGAGTACGTCGCTGGCGGCGACCTGACCAAGCTCGTCGCCGCCCGCCGGGCCGCCCTCGGCCGCGCCCCGGACCCCGCCGAGGTCCTCGGGTGGATCACCCAGATCGTCGACGGGCTGGCGTTCGCCCACCGGACCGGGCTCGTCCACCGCGACCTGAAGCCGGCGAACATTCTGGTCGATGCGGAATGCGGATTCCGGAATGCGGAATCGAAGACCACCGAGCAGACAGACCCTTCCGGTTTTGTTTCCGCATTCCGGATTCCGCATCCCGAAATCCAGCTGAAGCTGGCCGACTTCGGCCTCGGCGGGGTGGCGGTGGCGCGGGTGGCGGCCCGGAGCCGGATCGGGACGACCACCCTCGATTACCTGAGCCTCGCCGACCAGGCGAGCCTGTTCCGCGGGGCCGGCACCCCGCTCTACATGTCGCCCGAGCAGCGCCGCGGGGCCCCGCCCGACCCCCGGCACGACCTCTACGCCCTCGGGGTGGTCTGGTACCAGCTGGTGACCGGCGACGTGTCGCGGGAGCTGCACCACGGGTGGGCGAAGGAGCTGGTCATCCGGTACGGAGTGCCGGCCGGGCACATCGCGCTGATCGAGCGGTGCGTCGGGTGGTTCGACGAGCGCCCGAAGGACGCCGGCGAGCTACTGCCGCTCTTGAAGGAAGCCGCCGGGCAGCCGGTCTCGCCGACCCCGATCCCTTCCGGCGCGCCCGAGCCGGTCCCTGCCGCGTCCGCCGACACCGTGCCGGGTGCGTCACAGGTCACCCCGGTTCCGAAGCCCTCGTCCGTATCGGACTCGGGTCGGCGCCGGGGGCTGACCGCGGTGATCGCCCAGCTCGACGGAGTTTATGCCGAACTGGCCGACATGACGAAGTGGCGGTTCGAGATCACCGCGGCATACGGGTTTCTTCTCGCCCTGCTCGTCGGGGGGACGATCGGGGGGATTGCCGTGGCAAGCACCAGGACCGAGGCGGGTGGGATCGGCATCTTCGTCGGCATCTTTGTGTGGGGCCTCTACCTCTACCTGATTCGGTCCGGGGTGAAGGCGGTGACCGAGGACATCCAGAAGCGGGCGGACGGACTCGTCGAAGAGCTGGTGAACGACTACATGGCCGAGGTCGCCGAGTGGGGTGGACGGGCCGCGCTGCGGCACCCGGCGACCGTCCGCCAGATCCGGCTGGAGCTCGCCCCGCCGAAGCCGGCCCGCCCGCCGGCGGAACCCCTCCCCGTCCCGAAGGGCGACTGGTCCGGCGCGCTCCAGGAGATCCTGGCCGATCCGGTCCGGAAAGCGGCGTTCATCCCCTACTTCCGGGCGTTCGAGAAGTCGGTCCGGCAAACTACCAGCTCGATCTCCGCCAGCCGGTCCGCCCTCGTCGCCGTCCCACTCCTCGTCGGCGGCTGGGTAGCGGCTGCGATCGCGGTCCCGACGACGGTGGGCGGAGGGCAACCGGTCTGGATCTGGGTGCCGGTCGGTCTGGCGATCGGGACGGGCGTGGGGGTGGCGATCCTGTTCGCCTTCCGGGCGGTGATTCGCCGCCGGGAGGAGAAACTAGACCGGGTCCGGCGGGGGTTCGGGGCGGCATACCCGCTCCTGACCGAGCGGTGCGGTGGGGTCGACGGGCTCCAGGACCAGCAGTTCCTCGCCTCCCTCCTCGCCGCGTGCGGCAGCCCGCCGAGACCCGGGTTCTTCGACCGGCTGTTCGGCCGCTGACGGTCGGGCCGCGCCCTTCGCCGGTCAGCTTGCTCCACTTCCCCCCGGCGCCCGACCGTGCTGCGTCATTCCTGGTCCGGGCCCTCATCGCCCTGAGCAATTCTCGCGCGTTCCGGAAAAACCGTAAACCCCGCCACCCGCCATGCCGATGTCAGGATCGGCTGCTCACACGAGCCGGTGTGCGAATCTGCGTTCCCTGCTTTCCGGATCGCCCAATGACGCCTCCCCCGATCCGTTGGGAAACTGTCCCCTGTCCGCTTTGCGGCGCGGCCGACGACCGGGAGTTCCTCCGGACGACCGGGGACGACGGCGCCGAATACCGCCTCGGGCAGTGTGCGGCGTGCGGGATGGTGTTCACCAACCCCCGACCGGACGAATCGAGCATCGCCCGTTTTTACCCCGAAGACTACGCCCCGTACCAGCCGCCTCGCAAACGAGCTGGCGGGTTCCGGCGGGCATTGCGGGCCCGAATCGGGGCCACCGGCGAGAAGACGCTTTCGGACCGCATCCCGGTCCGACCCGGCGGAGTGCTGATGGATTACGGGTGCGGGTCGGGACGGTTCGCCGCCCGGATGCGGGACCGCGGGTGGCAGGCGGTCGGCATGGACTTCAGCCCGCACGCCGTGGCGGCGGCCCGGAAGAATTTCGGGCTGGAGGTGATCCCCGGGACGCTCCCGCATTCGGCGGTCGCGGCCGGGTCGCTGGACGCGGTCACCCTGCGGGCGGTGCTCGAACACGTCCACGACCCGCGGCGGTTGCTCGGGGCGGTGTCCGCCGCCCTGCGGCCGGGCGGGTGGGTGTATGCGTCCGTGCCGAACCTGGCGAGCTGGGGGTACCGGGCGTTCGGCCGGGCGTGGTTCCCGCTCGACCCGCCGCGGCACCTGCTCCACTTCACACCGGAAACGCTCCACCGGGTAGTCGAGGGGTGCGGGTTCCGGGTGGAGGCGATCACCACCGTCGGGCACACGAAGTGGATGGGATACTCGGTGGACCGGGCGGCGCGCGAAAACCCGCGGTGGTGGGTGCGGCTGTGCAAGTTCCGCCCGGTCCGCAGCGCCCTGACGTGCTGGACCCAGTGGGCCCGCCAGGGCGACGACCTCGCGGTGCTGGCCCGCAAGCCGGAAGGGGGCGCGCGACCCATCCTCTCTCGCGCTGCGGCGTAATGGCCGGGGAAGGCGCCGTTCACATGCCGGGAAGGGGAAAAGCGCCCACCCCCGGTCAGTAGAATTCAAGATACTGTTCTGTAACCCTTTGCAGTTCCTCTGGCGAATGATCGGGGCCCGATTCCCGCTCACGTCGTTCGTTCCCATCGTACCAATGGCAATCTTTTGGGCGTAACCGGCCGGGCTGTGCTGGTGTTGAAGGCCCCGAAGGGGTCGCCAGACAGTAGCCCAGGGCGTCAGCCCGGGAGGGCCGGGCGGATCCTCCCGCCGCGTGTCGGCCCGGTGGGGCTCGGATCCGCGGCCGCCCGGGTACCCAGGGCTGACGCCCTGGGCTATTCTCTGCCGCCCCGGTGGGGCTGAAGACGATACGGAAAGACGGCCGCTTCGGTAGCATGATGCAAGAAGCGGGTTCGCGGTCGTCATCTCGACCCGGGGCCGGCAATGGGGTTTCGTCATGCCACGACTGTCGGAACTCGCGGACGTCCTGATCGAGTGCCGGGTAATCTCCAAGACGCAGTGGCAACAGGTCGCCCGGACGGGGGGCGGGGACCTGGACCGGATCCTCGCCGCCCTCGCCGACGACCCGCCGGGCTGGTGGGACGGGAAGCCCCCGGTCCCGCCCGGGTTGACCGAATACCAGCGGAACGCGATCCAGGCCCGGTTCGCGGCCGGCGAGCTGGACGGCCTCCCCCGGGACCTCGCCCTGAACCACTTTCTTCTACTCGACAAGCTCGGGCAGGGCGGGCAGGGCGAGGTGTACCGCGGTCGTCAGCTCAATCCGCCGCGGTTCGCGGCTATCAAGACCCTTATTCGGGACACGGAGACCCGCCGCCGCCGGTTCGAACAAGAAGCCCGGACGATGATAAAGATCCGGCACCCGGCGGTCGCCCGGTTCTATCTGTACGAGCGGGTTCGGGACGCGGCCGGGGAGCCGACCGACGAATACCTGATCGCGATGGAGCTCGTGACCGGGACCGAGCTCCACCGGCTGATCCGGGTGGACGGCCCGGTCCCGTGGCCGTTCGCCGTCCGGTGGGTCGTCGAACTGCTCGGCGGGCTGGCGGTGATCCACCGGAACGGGTTCATCCACCGGGACATGAAGCCGGAAAATGTGATGGTCGTCGGCCCGCCGCCCGGGCCGGACATCTCCCCGGACATGACGGCCGCCAAACTCCTCGACTTCGGGGCGGTTACCCGGGCCGGCGGGGGTCCCGAGGAGGACGCCACGGGGGCGAAGATATTCCTCGGCACCATGGAATACGCCCCGCCCGAGCAGTGGACCGGGGAGGTCGTCGCGGCGTCCGACCTGTACGCCCTCGGGGGAACACTGTTCTTCATGCTCACGGGTCGGACGCCGTACCAGAAAGCCCGGCGGGACCCGGTCGCGTACCGGAATTCGCACACCCAGGACGACCTTCCGGACCTCCGGGAGCACGACCCGGATGTCCCCACGGCGGTGAACCAGCTGTTCCAGCGAATGATGTCTAAGGACCCCGCCGACCGGGGTACCGCCGCCGAGCTGATTGATGAGTTCCAGCAGCTCCAACCCCGCGGCACCGGTGTGGCCGCCGCGCCCCCGTCCCCCGAGCCCCCCCGATCGAGGCCGGTGCCGGCCGCGAAGCCGCCGACGCAGGTTAAGTCCCCCAAAAGGGATGAGTTGAAGAACCCGTTCTACCGCGCCATGGACCCGATCCTTGCGCTTTTCGAGCGGGTCTTCATCCCGGGCCACCTCCGGCCCCCGCCCGGGGAGGAGCCCGTGCTCCACGAACGGTTAGCTGCCCTGCTCCGCCGACCGCTCGTTCTCCTAATCCTCGCGGCCGGTCTCTTACTCCTTATCCTGTGGGCGTGGTGATCCATTGACGTAAAGGCGGCTTGGAGGCAGAGTATACTATGGTGTCTGGTGTGCCACCGGATTACGGAGGCGTTCCCCCGCGATCCCGCGGGGCGCAGCTGGACCCGGACTACTGACCACCGCCGCTCCACGGCTTCAGATCTCTTCGCCCCAAGAGGGTCCTAGGCGGGCGAGCCCGCCGCCCGCCCAAGAACTGCCCGCCGGAAATCGGTGGCACACTTATGGTGTCGGACCTCTCTCGCCCCACCGCGGCCCGCTCTGCCGTCGAGTGACATGCTTTTCCCGCCGGGCTTCGGGATGGACTATCATCTTCAGAACGTGCGGACCGGAGAAGCTCACTCCCTCGACGCGCACGGAACACTGATCGGGACTGCCGACCACGCCGCCATCCGGACGCGGGCCGACGGCCCGTTCCTCGCCGCCCTCGTCGTCCGATACCCTACCGGATGGGTCGTCCACGGGCTTTCCGACGACCCGGAGGTCACGTTCAACCGCGCGACACTGGGCGTGGTCCAGCGGGCAGTCCCGCAACGGTTCGATGTCCTGGGCGTGGGGGCAGACCGGTTCCGGTTCGTCCCGAGGACCGGACCGGCCGGGGCCAGGGAACCCGCGACCGACCCGCCGGCCTGCTTCGCGTTCGTCCGCGGTCCGGACGGGATGGAAGAGTGCCGGGCGGTCGATCACGACCTCCTGTTCGGCCGTCTGACCGTCTGCCACGTCCGGTTCCCCGACACGAAACTCTCGCGGTTGAATGCCCTTCTGGCGGCCCACGCCGGTAGTTGGTATGTCCACAACCTGGCGAAGCGCCCGATTTACCGAAATCGCGTGCCGGTGACAGGCTTCGACCAGATCGAAGACGGGGACGAACTGGTCATCGGGCCGCTGGTCGTGCGGGTCGAGATCCGGGTCGCGGACGTCGGAGACGCCACACACCAACCCGCCACCCGGTTCGACCCGCCGGTCGACGCCCCGGCCCGACCGGCCGCGCCGATAGGACCGGCAGCCCTGACCGACTCCCCGGCGGCCACCGACGAAACCGCCGACCCGTTCGGGCCGGAGAAGCCGCCGGATCGAACTGCACTGCTGGCCGCCGGCGTCGAGCTCGATCGCTGGTTGAAAGCCCAGACGCCGACCCCGACCCGACAGGGCGGGGGGATCGGCGGGTGGCTGGGTGCCCAGCGGGACCGGCTCACCCGGTTCTGGAACGACACCCCCGAGACGACCGCCGCCCGGGGCCTCCGGACCGCGGGCAAACTGACCGAGGCGTTCGGCGTCCTCGACCGGGCGATCCGGGCCCGCCCGGACAGCCCGGGGTTGCTCCGCGAGCTGTACCGGCTTTACGAGGCGGCCGGGCTGATCGAGCTGTGCTACCGCCCACTCCGGCAGGTCGAGAAAGTGGCCGCCGCCCGGGGGGAGACGGACACCTGGGTGCTAGAGACACTGGCCCGCGTGTGCGAACAGCTCGGCCCGAACCGCCCGGGGATGCTCGACCGGGCGATCAACTACTGGCGGAGACTCGAAGCCGCGACCGGGGTCAGCTACGCCCGGGAGCGGGCCGCCGTACTGGCCACCCGGGCCCTCCGGGAGGGCGGGTTCACCGGGGCCGCGGGCGAGGGGGCGTGAACTCGCCGGGAACGCGATAGCCGCGAGAGATACCTCTTCTGTTCCGGCCCGGGTCCGCGGTCATCACCCCAGAAATTCACACGATCAACTCACTCCGGCCGCTGCGGCACTGATCCTTGTCAAGCTACACCGAATATTCACACCGCCCAGGGCAGGCGACCGAGTACTTTAACGGATTGAACCGGTACTCGAACTCGTACCACGGCGCCTGCCGCATGCCAATGTCCACCACACCGACCACCGGCGAAGAATTCCTGGAGACGGTCGTCCAGAGCGGCCTGCTCACGCCCGACCAGTTGAAACCCTACGCCAGGGCGGGGGACGGGCCGGACGAGCACCGCGCGCTGGCGAACCGGCTGATCAAGGACCGCCTGCTTACCCCGTTCCAGGTCCGGCAGCTGTTGGCCGGCAAGGTCCGCGGCTATTTCCTCGCGGACAAGTACAAGGTCCTCGCTCTCGTCGGCACCGGCGGGAAGGGGCCTGTGCTGCTCTGCGAACACCTCCGGCTCCAGCAGCTGGTGGCCGCGAAACTCATCCAGCGGGCGACCGCCGACGAAGCGGGAGAGCTGGCCGCCGCCCTCGAGCGGTTCGTCCGGGAGGCCCTGGCGGTGCCCGCCCTGGACCACCCGAATATCGTCCGGGTGCATGACGTGGAACGGGCGGGGCCTGTCCCGTTCGTGGTCATGGATTACGTGGACGGGGCCAGCCTGCACCAGATCGTCGCCCAGTCCGGCGCGCTCCCGCTGAACCGGGCGGCGTACTACATCCGGCAGGCGGCGGTCGGGCTCCGCCACGCCCACGGGAAGGGGCTGATCCACCGGGACATCAAACCCGGAAACCTCCTCCTCGATCGGACCGGGGTGGTGAAACTGCTCGACCTCGGGCTGGGAGGGTTTTTCCGGGACCTCCTGGCCCGGAACGGCAACGGCGGCGACGGGGAAACCGAAGACCCGGCCGCCGCCGGGGCGGCGGATTACATCTCCCCGGAGCAGGCGTCCCACAGTGCCGGTCCGATGGACAACCGGTCGGACGTTTACAGCCTGGGGGCCACGCTGTACTACCTGCTGGCCGGTCGGGCCCCGTTCGAGGGGGAGTCGTACGCCGACAAGCTCATGGGGCTCCAGTTTCGGGAGCCGGTTCCGGTTCGGGAGCTGCGGCCGGACGTGCCGGCCGGGCTGGCCGAGGTGCTAGCCCGGATGATGGCCAAGCACCCGAACGACCGGCACCAGACCCTGGCGGGGGTGATCGCCGATCTCGGCCCCTGGGCCCGGGACCCGGTCCCCCCGCCGCCGTCGGCCGAGATGCCCCGGGTGCCGGCCTCCGCGTACCGGCTCGGGCTCGTCTCCGGCCCGGGCCAGTCGGTGCCCACCCCGGAGCTGCTCTCAGAGGTCCGGTGGGGACTCGGGTTCCCCCTGGGCTCGCCCGCCGGGGGGACCGGGACGTACACCCCGGCCGCGGCCGACGCCCGCACCCCCGCCCGGCCGGCGGCCCCAGCCACTCCGCCCCCGTCCATGATCCGGCGGCCGGGCCCTGGCACTTCGGTGACCCCCGCCGCCCCACCCCCGACTGCCGCCCGGCCAAAGGGTAATAGGAACGGCACCGCGCCGGCCTTTTCCCTTCTGCCCGACGAGCTGACGGCCGAAGCCGACGGCCCGCCGCCCCCCGCCGCCCCAC
>JAQGHQ010000554.1 GCA_028288765.1 Gemmataceae bacterium
AACAGGTCCGGTTCGAGGCCCAGAGCCGGTACCCGACCAACCGCCGGGGGGTCGGGGGGCGGCCGCGGAAGCCGACCCGGGGGCTCGATCCCGAGGGCGCGCTCCGGGAACTCGGCCGGCTGACCGATAAATGGGTCGAGTTCCACGGGGAAGTGTTCGGGGAGGTGGGACAGGAGGAGTGGGTCGGTCTGGGCCGGGCGACCGACCCGGGGCGGCGGGAGGCCCTCCGGGCCCTGGTCCGGACGGCCGAGGTGAGCCTGCGGGATCTGGAGCGAGCGGTGCGGGCAGCCCGTGCGACGGTCCGCGAGGTCGGCCGGGCGCTCGCGGTCGGGGGGTGACCACCCCACGAGACGACCGACAGAGTAGGAGTTCAGTTTTCGAATACTCAGATCCGCCAGCCGGTAGGGCCTCTCCGGACGCGCTGGTGCCCCCCTCCCGACCGCCAACCCGACCCACCGCCGAGCCCCTTTCGGGGTCCTGTGAACGAAGTTGGGGCCCTCGGCGAACCTCGTCCCACCCGAGGCGGGAACCCCACACGCCCAGGCTCATCGGCGTTGCGATACTGCCGGTAATGGAGGACCGAGGCGGCACTCGCCAGGGAGGGCAGGCGAACCCGGAGCCGGGCGGCGTGTCCTCATCTCTCAGCGGCCGCGAACCGGTGGCAGGATCATGGGTGTTGACCAGACCAGGGTGACTGATGTCGGGAAGGTGCTCGCGGCGGCGAAGGCCCGGGTCGCGGTGGACCTGCGGGGCGTCCACGGGGTCCTCGAAGTCGAAGCCCCGTTCGGCGACGGCAGAGTAACCGGATCCTGAAACAACAGAAGCCCACGGTAGTTCGGTGTGCCACGGGCTTGTTCGTTGTCGGTAGGTGAAGAAAGTGGCCGTGCGGGCGAGACGCTCGCATTTCGGCGTGTAGTGGAGTGCGGGGGTGGAGTGCGTGCATGCCCAGCGAGCGCGTGACCCGTAAGGTAACCTGAATCCCGACGTTAGCACCGTCGAGGGCGGCGGTATCCTCAGTGCGATCCGCCGGAACTGCGGGTGTCGTGCAAGCGTCTGGCCCGGGACAGGGAGGTTGGCGGTGGGATTGAACGAAGCGGGGAAAACGAGTAGCGGTACGGCGTTCGCGGTCCTGGTGGCACTCAGCGTCTCGCACCTCCTGAACGATACCATCCAGTCCCTCATCGCGGCCGTGTACCCGGTGCTGAAGGAGGCCTACGCCCTTACCTTCACCCAGATCGGCCTCATCACCCTCGCCTTCCAGTTCACCGCCTCCCTGCTCCAGCCGCTCGTCGGGCTGTACACCGACCGCCGACCGCTCCCGTTCTCCCTTACGGTCGGGATGGGTGTTACCTTGGGCGGGTTGCTGCTCCTGTCGGTTGCCGATAACCTCCACGCCATCCTACTGGCGGCCGCGCTGGTCGGGGTCGGGTCGGCGATCTTCCACCCCGAGGCGTCACGGATGGCCCGGCTGGCATCCGGCGGGCGACACGGGCTGGCTCAATCACTGTTCCAAGTCGGTGGGAATGGCGGCTCGGCCCTCGGCCCGCTGTTGGCCGCGTTCGTCGTGCCGTGGGGCCAAGGGAGCCTTGCCTGGTTCTCTGTCGCGGCGGTGGTGGCGATGGTAATCCTGTTCCGGGTCGGCCTGTGGTACCGGGCGCACCTGGCCGAGCGGGTGGCGAAGAAAGTGGTGACCACGCCCGCGCCGGTGTCGAGCCGGCGGGCGGCGTTCGCCATCGGCATCCTGCTCTGCCTGATCTTCTCCAAATACTTCTACCTGACCAGCCTGACGAGCTACTACACGCTGTACCTGATCGACACGTTTGGGGTGTCCGTCCAAGGCGCGCAACTCCGGCTATTCGTGTTTCTCGGGGCAGTAGCGGCCGGTACGTTCATCGGCGGACCGGTCGGCGATCGGGTCGGGTTCAAGGCGGTGATCTGGGGGTCGATCCTCGGCGTGCTGCCGTTCACGCTCGCGCTCCCGCACATGAACTTGTTCTGGACGACCGTGCTGACGGTGCCCATCGGCCTGATCCTCGCGTCGGCGTTCTCGGCGATCATGGTGTACGCGCAGGAGTTGCTGCCGAGCCGTGTGGGAATGGTAGCCGGGTTGTTCTTCGGGTTCGCGTTCGGGATGGGCGGCGTCGGGGCCGCGGTGCTCGGGTGGCTCGCGGACGAGACCAGCATCGGGTACGTGTACCGCGTGTGCGCGTTCCTACCGCTGATCGGGCTGCTGACGGCGTTCTTGCCGAACCTCCGCGCGAACAAATCGTGACTCGCTATGAATAGTCGAGAAAGAGTTCCGGCCACCCGCGGTATCTGTAACCATCCTTGGCACAGTCAACGACGTGCCGTGATGTCATGACGAAGAGTAGCCGATTCGTGATCGCGACCCACGCCCTCGCCTTGCTCGCGCACGGCGGAGGAGACCTCGTTACGTCCGAGTGGATCGCCGGAAGCGTGAACACCAACGCCGTGGTCATCCGTCGCATCCTCGCGATGCTGGCCGGGCGGCTCAAGGCGTTGAAGGGGGCGCAGACGGTCGAGGTCGCTCCGACTCGGGTGACGGCGAGGGAGGAGTCGGTGCGGAGACGGGTGGAGCAGCCACAGGAGATGACACCGGCGGTCGAGCCGGAGGAGAAGCCCGGGGTGGCTTTCGAGGATGACTCCGCTCCGCGTGGTTCGTTCCGAGCGCAGGTCAGGCCGAAGGGCAGACAAGTTACGCTATTCTGACGCGGTGACGGTGTCGATACCGTGCCCCCGACTCCTCTCCGCGAAGAGCGTCGGCGGATGGCGAACCCGGAGTCCGAGGGCATCATCCTCGTCCCGTTCCCCCGCCGGTCCCCAGGACTGGCCAAGCCCGTTCCCGGTGTGTGGCCAGTGTCCCTGTTACTGATTCGCAGGTTGACAATTCGGGGTGGCCGGGCGGAGTCTTCGACGCCCCGGTTCTTCGACCACCCGGGGCCTCGCAAGGCCGCTCCCCCTGCCGTCCGTCGGCCCTACCGCTCCATCAGGAGTAACACGCCGGCCACGATGGCGAGCACAGCCAGGACGTCGCCGCTGTAGGCGAAACTGATCTTGAGGAATGGCGCAGTCAGCAGGCCGAACAGGATGAGCCAGACGGCCAGCAACAGTCTTCCCAGATTCGCTGGCACCCTCATCGACGTGTTCCTTCTTGTTGGGGGTGCGATGCACCCGTGGGAGATGACCGGCCTGACGCGGGTTAGGCTGACCGGCAGACCGGTTCCACCCGTCAGCCTAACTCGGTTCCGGGCCCGCCGCAACCGGTGCGCGGGTGGTCCGCGGACCGGGACAGGCCGCAAGTTCCTCACAGCCGGGATCGCCAGCATCCTCACCCTCTATACCCTCCCGATCAGCCGCCGCCCCCCCCACAGCTGCTCACGCTACCACGTCCCGTTCCGGCATGTGGGCCGGCTCGCTCTGCCCCACCACCGTTGCCCGGTATTCGCGGCCGAGGGGGAAGTCCTCCGACACCGTCACCCGGACCCGGCCGGGACGACCTGAGTCGGCGGGCGGGGGCTGCGTCAACAGCTTCGAAGCGGCGGGGTAAGAAGTGAACCCGCCTGAACCATCAAGATCGATCCGGGTTTCCTACTGCCCGGGTGCCATGTGGTACTGCCTCATGATGTCCTCGGCTTCGCCCACCGAGATCGGCAGAAGTGCTATCCATCGGCCTTCGACGAGCTCGATGGTCAGTGTGACTCCGTCCTCGTCCCCGAGAAGGTTCGTACCGTAGTCGATGCCCACGACATAGGCGAGGTCGATCGTGACTCCGATCGGTGTCGTGATGACCATTTGAGGCTCCATCCGGGGAGAGGGCGAACCCGTAATTAGACCAGAAATACCTCGTCAAATGCAAGTGAGAATATCACCCATCCCGCCCGCCCTCATCGGCAGCTACACCCCTCCCGCCGTCGCCCCCGGCGATCGGGTTTACTGCCGTTACCGGCGGGCCTGGTGCCGGGTGACGGCCTGGACGGATGCCCCGATCCCGTGGCCGCGGGTGAGCCGGTTCAAGACACGGGGCGGGTCCGGGCTCCTGGTGAACGCGGAGATGGTCCGGGCGATCCGGACGGAGCGCGCGGCCGCCCTCATGCACTGGTTCGGGGTGGGCTCGAAAGCCGTCTGGAACTGGCGGAAGCGGTTCACGACGGGTGGGAAGTTTCCGACGCCTGGGAGCAAGGCCGCCCAAATGAGAGCGAGCCAGATCGGGGCCGAGATCGCGAAGCAGCTCGAGCTCCGTCCCGGTTCGTGGTGGAGGGTTGATTGCTGGACCGCCGAGCAGCTCGCCCAACTTGGGACAGATTACGACGAGGTGATCGCGGTGCGGATCGGGCGGTCGGTGAGGGCGGTGACCGTGAAGCGGGTACGGTTGAAGATCCGGGCGTGCAAAGATCGAAGGCGGAAGGGGGCGAGATGACGGACCGAGAGCGCCTTCTCGCCACCGTCCTGGACACCCCGGCGGACGACACGGCTCGGCTGGTTCTGAGCGATTACCTCCAGGCCGGTCATTTCTGCCCAGTTTCTCGCGCCCGGTTGTTGACAACCTGATGACCGACGGCCCGCCCGAACCGCTGACCAATCCGCGGCTTGCCGTGGACAACATTTCCGTACTGGGCGAGCGGTGCCGTCGGGCCAGTACTCGATGCCCGTCCGACCCGTGGGGTTCTGCGCGCAAGGGTCCGGCAGACCGTCGTTCCCCTGTGGGCGGAAAGGTCGACACCCGAGAGGCGACACCCCAT
>JAQGHQ010000596.1 GCA_028288765.1 Gemmataceae bacterium
TAATGGCCCGGTAATTCGATAGTTTTCTTGGTGACAGCCCATTGTCAGTCAGCCCGTTTTCTCGGCCTTGTTTTGAGCGGAAAACCAGGCAAGTCATTGTCCTCGAATGACTTGCGAAGATGTTTAAAGCGTCGGGGCATTGCCCTGGGATCGGAATTACTCACCGCCACCGGTAAGTGCCTCGAACAAGATCACCCGGTTGGGCCTGGGACTTATCAGGTTGGTGGTCTCTCGGGTGGAGGCGCTCGCCCGTGTCAAGCTGTGCTGGTATCGCCTCGCCGCCGACCGATATGAGATTCAGCCCCAGGCTCGAGCTGAAAATGGCCGTCGTGGTTTCTCTTTTTGATCGTAAGTTGCGCAAGATCATGAAGTGTCAAAAGCCAAGATTGCGATATGTCATCTTTGCTGCCTGGTTGATGTTCGCTTTGCCTATTGCATTCATTTATTGCTTTATGGCTCAGTCGCGACACTCGATTAGTCGCATTGAGACGAACCTTGAGCAATACCGCCGCATTGGTGCAGTGCGAAGTGAGGTACTTAAGAACCTTCGGCAAGATCTTGGAGATAAACATCGGCATCTTGATTCCGAGTCTTATCCCGCCGCGAATGAATTTACGATCGTGATTGATGATAGTCGATGCGTTACAACGGCGGAAATATCCATATACCTGAAGTTTAATGAGGCAGGAGCACTCGTTGATTATAGGGTCACCCGTCGTGTCCTATTTTTGTAATTGACTTTTTTCAACTTGGGCGGATCGCAGTTTCATGTCTACTCCGAATTTGGGATGCCAAACGAACTCAATCCACACATTTCCTTCACAATCGACCTGCCAACAGCCGCCACGGCTGCCAAACCCTGCCACTTCCTGCCACTACAGGAGCGGGATCAACTCAAACGATACCGTCGGGGCCACCCAATGGCCGGACAAGACGACCGGGGTGGCGAGCAGCACCCGGCAGGACACGGACACGGTCAACACCCTCGGCCAGACCCTGACCCGCGCCGACTGGCTATCGAGCGCCGCTGCACTTGCGGACCACGCCGGCTATCACCGCCACCGGAAGAACCGCAGCGCCAGCGCGAAGCACGCGACGCCCCACGCGGTCAGTACCAGCGCCGGGTACGGGAGGGCGTCCCACCCGGCCCCGTCGTTCATCACCGCCCGCAGGCCGTCGTTCAGCGCCGTCAGCGGCAGCACCCGGATGACCGGCTGGGTGATTTCCGGAAACCGGTCGGACGAGAAGAACACCCCCGACAGGATGTACATCGGGAGCATCACCGCGTTCATCAGCCCGGATACCGTCTCGATCGTCTTCGCCCGGCACGCGACCAGCAGCCCGACCCCCGCGAAGCACGCCCCGCCCAGCAACAACATCGTGCCGAACGCCAGAACGTTGCCGCGGACCCGGATGTCGAACACGAGGTACGCGAACCCGAGCAGGAGGCAGATCTCGATCATCGTGAAAACGAGCCGACTGAGCATCAGACTGAGCAGGAAATCGCTCCGCCGCATCGGGGTGGCGACGAACCGCTTCAACAGCTTCCGCACCCGCATGTCCACGGTCACGAACCCGACGCCCCAGAGCCCGCCGCCCATCAGGTTGGTCCCGATCAGGCCGGGGATGAGGAAGTCGATGTACCGGCCCCCGGGCTCGTCGAGCGCCTTCTCGGCCGGGGCCGGCAGGTCCGGGACACGCTGCCGGAGCAGGATGTTGTCCGCCGCGTTCCTGGCGAGAGCCCCTTCCGGGCGGTTCGGGTCGAGCAGGTATTCCGCCACCGTCCCGTCCGCCCCCGGGACGATGATCAGGTCCGTTTTCGCGGTCCGGAGACGGTTGCGGGCGGTCTCCTCCGCCGCGACGCGGACGTCCAGATGCGGGTCCGCCGACAGCTTCTCCTTCAACCGCTCGGCCGCCGTCGCCCCGCCCGGCCCGTCGGGGCGGACGTCGACCCGGACGCGCTCCACCGGCCGGTTGCGGAAGGCGATCCCGAGGGCGACGGCCAGGATGAGCGGGAACCCGTACACCCAGAACACCGCCGCCGGTTCCCGGAAGAACTCCCGGAACCGGGCGAGCGTGAGCTGGACGAGGGGCGTCATCCGCCACCCCGCCGGATGAGGGGGCGGCTCGGGGCATTCGTTCATGTCGTCTCGTCATCCCGGAGGTGCCGGCCGGTGAGAGTCACGAACACGTCTTCGAGGGTCGCGGTCCGCGTCGTCAGGCCGGCGAGCCTGGCCCCCGACTGGCGGAGGAGGTCGAGCAAGGCCGGGATCGCGACGTGCGGTTCGGACACCGCGAGCACGTAGCCCCCGGCCTCGGGGCGGACCGCCTCCACCGACGGGAGCTGGTCGAACGCGGCCCGGACCGCGGCGGGCAGTTCGTCGGCGGTCGTGAACTCGACGACGTGCTCGCCGCCCAGCCGGGCGATCAGCTGGCGGGGGGTGCCGAGGGCGATCACCTTGCCCTGGTCGATCACGGCGACCCGGTCGCACAGCCGTTCGGCCTCGTCCATGTAGTGCGTGGTGATGACGACCGTCCGCCCGCGGTCCTTCAGCCCCCGGATCACGTCCCACAGCTGCCGCCGGGACTGCGGGTCGAGCCCGGTCGTCGGCTCGTCGAGGAACAGCAGATCGGGGTCGCCGACGAGGGCGGTCGCGACGGCCAGCCGTTGCTTCTGCCCGCCGGAGAGTTTGTCGACGGCGGCGCGGGCCTTCTCGCCGAGCGACACCCGCTCGATCGCCTCGTCCGGGGTCAGCCCGCGCGGGTAGAACGAGCGGAACAGGGTCACGGTTTCGCGGACGGTGAGCTTGTCGGCGAGTCGGGTTTCCTGGAGCGAGATGCCGATCCGGCGGCGGATTGCCGCGTCGTTCGTCCCCCAGCTCATGCCGAGGACTTCGACCTCGCCGGAGGTCGGGTCGAGCAACCCCTCGGCGATTTCGAGGGTGGTCGTCTTACCCGCCCCGTTCGGCCCGAGCAGGCCGAAACACTCCCCGATTTCGACCTCCAGATCGAGCCCGCGCACGGCCTCGACGGGCGGCTTGCCCGGGTAGGTCTTCACCAGGTTCCGGCAGCGGATGGCGGGCGGCATGTTCCCCATTGTAGAGAGCCCGGAGCCCCGCCCAGGGCTATGCGCTCCCACCCCGTCGGGGTGAAAACCACACCACAACGGGGATCTCGAAAAAGGACCGGTCCGGTCCTCGGCTCCGCAATGCCTTACCCACCGGCCGGAGGACCGCCGGCCGGCTTCTCGCGGAGCTTCGGCTCGATGAGCACCTTGGCGATCAGGGTGACGAGCGCGAGCAGGGTGAGCACCGAGGCGAGTGCGAACGCGGCGGGGGTGCCGTGCGGCCCGGGCGTGTCGAACAGCTTCTGGACCTGGAGCGGGATCGTGTCCGTCTGTCCGCCGATCCGCCCGGACACGACGTAGACCGCCCCGAACTCGCCCATCGCCCGGGCGTTGCACAGGATCACCCCGTACAGCAGCCCCCACTTGATGTTCGGCAGGGTGATCCGCCAGAAGAGGTCCCACCCGCTCGCCCCCAGGCTCCGGGCGGCCAGTTCCTCTTCCGGCCCGACCGCCTCCATCACCGGGATCAGCTCCCGGGCGACGAACGGGAACGTCACAAACGCGGTAGCAAGGACCATCCCCGGGGGGGCAAAGATCACCTGGTACCCGTTCGCGCGGAGCCACTCCCCGAACGGGGCCTGGAGCCCGAATATCAACACGAATACAAGCCCGGCGACGACGGGCGAGACCGAGAACGGCAGGTCGATGAGGCTGGTGAGGACGGTCCGGCCCGGGAACCGGAACCGCGCGATCACCCACGCCGCCGCGACCCCGAACACCACGTTCAGCCCGACCGCCACCGGCGCGACCACGAACGTCAGGAAGACCGCGTGCCGGGTGTCCGGGCTGTTCGTCAGGTTCTCCCAGTAGGTGCCGACCCCCTTCCCCACCGCGTGGGTGAAGACCGCCACGAGGGGAACGACGACCAGCCCGCCGACGATCAGGAGCGTCGCCCCGACCAGCCCCCACCGGACGACCCACGGGTCCGCGGCCTTCCGGCGGGCGGCCGGGCGCACGGCGGGCGGCGCGGGCGGGGCGGGTTCGGTCCCGGGTTCAACCGGCATGGCGCTGGCTCCAGCGTTCGAGCAGGTTGATGAGTACGAGCAGGCCGAACGAGAACGCGAGCAGGACGACCGCGATCGCCGCGGCCTCCGCGTACGCGGACTCCTCCAGCCGCGACACGATCAGGAGCGGGGCGATCTCGGTCTTGAACGGCATGTTACTGGAGATGAAGATCACCGACCCGTACTCCCCGAGCCCGCGGGCGAACGCGAGCGCGAACCCGGTGAGGGCGGGCGGGATGAGGGTCGGCAGGAGCACCCGGCGGAACGTCTGCCACCGGCTTGCGCCGAGGACGGCGGCGGCCTCCTCGACCTCCGCGTCCAGGTCCGCGAGCACCGGCTGGACCGTCCGGACGACGAACGGAAACCCCGTAAATACCAGGACGAGGACGATCCCGAGCCGGGTGTACGCGGCCTCGATCCCGAGCGGGACGAGGAACTGCCCCAGCCACCCGTTCTCGACGTACAGGCTGGCGTACACCAGCCCGGCCACCGCCGTCGGCAGGGCGAGCGGGATATCGACCAGCGCGTCCACCAGCCGTTTGAGTGGGAATTCGTACCGGACCAGCGTCCACGCGACGACCAGCCCGAGCCCCACGTTGACAACGGCGGCGGCCAGGGAGACGCCGAAGGTGAGCGCGTAGGCCGCGCGGGCGCGCTCGTTCCACGTGGCGGCAACGAATTCCGCCGGGCCGAGCGACGCGGCCTTGAGCATACACGCCGCGAGCGGGATGAGGACGAGCGCGCTCAGGTAGAACATCGTGTACCCGAGCCCGAGCCCGAACCCGGGCAATGCCCGGCGGCTGACCCCGCTCATGCCGGGCCCCCGGCCGCCGGACACATCCCCGACTCGTGCTCGCGGACGACCTCCCGCACCTCCCGCCACAAGGCGAGTTCGAGGTCGGCGAACGGCCCGGTGATTCCGTGCCGTAAGGCCACCTCGTAGGCCGCGCGGGCGAGCTCGGCGACGAACGCCTCGGCTTCGGGCGCGAGATCCAGAGTCGGGTTTCGTCTGACGGTCGCGACCACGATCGGGTCCTCAAAACAGGAGACCAGATTAACCACAGAGTCACAGAGAGCACAGAGAGAGACAAACAGTCTGTTCTACAAAATACTCTTGTCTTCCTCTTTCCTCTGTGCCCTCTGTGACTCTGTGGTTAACTAATTATTTCTTCCGGCTCGTATACAGCTGGTCGAACACGCCGCCCTCGGCGAAGAACTTTTTCTGGACGTCGTCCCACTTCCCGGACGGGACGAGGGACGTCGCCAGGCGGAAGTCGACGTCCGGGAAGAGGTCCCGGTGGCGGGCGAACACCTTCTCGTTCGTCGGCCGGTGGAAGTTCCTCGCGATCAGTTCCTGGGCGGGTTCGGTGTACAGGTAATTGACATACGCCTCGGCCGCCGCCCGCGTCCCCTTCCGGTCGACGTTTTTATCCACCACCGCCACGTGCGGCTCGGCCAGGACGCTGAGCGGCCGCGCGTCCCCGGGCCGCCGCGGGTAGACGATCTCCAGCCCCCCGGCGGCCTCCTGCACCTCCAGCTGCGCCTCGTTCTCCCAGGTCAGGTGGACGTCGCCGAACCCCTTCTGGGCGAACGTCATGGTCGCCCCGCGGGCGGCCGCGTCGAGAACCGGGGTCCGGCCGTAGACCCCGCGGACGTACTCCCGCGCCTGGTCCTCGGTCCCGCCCCGCCACACCACCGACCCCCACAGCGCCACGAAGCTCCACTTCCCGTTCCCGGACGTTTTGGGGTTCGGGGTGATCACGGTCACGTCCGGGCGGGAAAGGTCGGTCCAGTCGTGGACGGTCTTCGGGTTCCCCTTCCGGACCACGAACACGATAGTAGACACGTAGGGGAGCGACCGGTTCGGGAATTTTTCCTCCCACCCGCCATCCATGAGCCCGGCCTTGCGGACGGCGTCGGTGTCGGTCCAGAGGGCGAGGGTGATCACATCCCCGTCGAGCCCGTCGACCACCGCCCGGGCCTGACTCCCGGACCCGCCGTGCGACTGCCGGATCGTCAGCTTGACCGCGTGCTTCTGTTCGTAATCCCGGACGAACGCCGCGTTCACGTCGCGCCACAGTTCGCGGGTGGGGTCGCAGGCGACGTTCAACAGCTCGACGCCGGAACGGTCATGGACCACTCCCGCCGAGAGGATCCACGCACCGGCGGCGATAACGTATAGACCTGCGGCGGCGAAGATTAACTTGACCCACACGGTTCGATCTCGTGGAGCAGGGGCATTCAATCCCAATAGTTCACCATCTTTGTCGCGTTAGTAGTGTACCCGTCTCCTGCTAGACGGTCAACTGCGGTGTTCACTGTTTTGATTGGCTACGGGCGGCATCGTCAAGCCAGGTTGACTATGACAGGAGCAGGGGGCTGACTGCTCAGGGCGGGAGGCATCGATGCCGGCACCACGGGTCGCGCTGGTCACGGGAAGTGGAAAGAAGAGGGTCGGTGCGGCGGTTGCGGACGCGCTCGCCCGACGGGGGTACGCAATCGCGGTTCACTACCACACGTCCGCGGCCGACGCCGCGAAGACGGCTGCGGCCCTCCGCTCGCATGGGGTCGAGGCGATCCCTTATCGCGCGAACCTCGCGGACGAATCCGCCGTGACGGGGATGGTGGGGGGCATCCTCGAGCGGTTCGGGCGAATCGACGTGGTGGTGAACTGTGCGGCGATCTGGGAGCCGAAACCCCTCGAAGCGGTAACCGCCGCGGACGTGCGCCGGCACTTCGACGTCAACGCCCTTGGCACCTTCCTCTGCTCACAACAGGCCGGGTTGGCGATGGTGAAGCAACCCGAGGGCGGGTTGATCGTGACCGTCGGGGACTGGGCCGAGGGGCGTCCGTACCCGGACTTCGCAGCGTATTTTCCGAGCAAGGGGGCGGTGACCGCGATCACGCGGTGCCTGGCCGTCGAACTCGGGATGCGGAACTCGAACGTGCGGGTGAACTGCGTACTACCCGGCCCGGTGATGCTGCCGCCCATACTAACCGACGCGGAGAAGCGCGACGCGATCGCCGCGACGCTCGTGAAGCGGGAGGGCAGCCCGCACCACGTCGCGCTTGCGGTCCTGTCGTTCCTCGACAACGACTTCGTCACGGGGGTGTGTCTGCCCGTCGACGGCGGGCGGATGATCTACGCCCCGGGCTGAGGCGTAAGCCCAGGGATACCCACTTGATCGGTACGACCCGCCCGCGGCCGCAGTTAGGCGCCGGCAGCACCCGCAAGCGAAGAGATGATTTTTCCGGGGGGGTGTCGTCCGCCGGTGGGAGATTCGTCTGGGGAGGACCGTCCTGTAGGCGACGAGGACGACGTCCCGGAAGGCCGGCATGGGAGAACAGTCTCCACTCAGTTCTTCGGAGCGCGTTTTCCGGACCCTGTCCGACCGGGTTGTCATGTCATTTGGTATGCCGGTTGCACGATCCTTTCCGTATTGTCTCGTCGCCGCTCCCTCTCCGGAGCCATGTTATGACCGCTATCCCAATGCGGTCCGCCCTGGTGGTCCCGCTGGCTGCCTTATTCATCGGTTCGGCCCTCCTCAGTGCTCAGCAGCCGCCCCCGCCGCCGGCACCGGATTCGGCCCCGGTTCCCGGCGTCCCCCCCGGTGTTGAGGAGCTCACCCGCGGCCCTGTTCACGAGGCCTTCGGCCGACCCGTGGTGTACGACCCCCAACCCGGCCCAGTCGCCCCCAAGGACCCACCGCCCCCGGTCGAGGAAGTCCCACCCGACGAGGGGCCGGCCGGGAACAACGTTGTCTGGATCCCGGGGTACTGGGGCTGGGACGACGAACAGCGACAATTTGTCTGGGTGAGCGGGTTCTGGAGACAATTGCCTCCGGATCGTGTTTGGGTCCCGGGGTACTGGAGTCAGACGGACCAGGGCACCCAGTGGGCGAGCGGGTACTGGGCTCAGGTCGGTACGACGGACGCCCAGTACTTCCCGGAACCACCCGCGAGTCTGGAGACGGGGCCGCCTGGGGACGCCCCGTCCGCCGATGACATCTGGGTCCCGGGGATCTGGCTTTGGCAGGCGAACGGGTACGTCTGGCAGCCAGGCTTCTGGACCACCGGATACCCGGACTGGGTGTGGACGCCGGCGTCCTACTCCTGGTCGCCATTGGGCTACGTGTTTATCTCGGGGTTCTGGGATTGTCCGCTTTGGCGGCGGGGCCTACTGTTCGCCCCGGTGACGGTCACCGTCGTCCAACAGAAAGTGACCTATAGCCCCCGCCTGGCCTTGAACACCGCGTACCTGCCGTACGCCTTGTTCGTCCACCTCCGGTCCGGCTCATACTACTTCGGCGACTACTATGCGAGGGACTACCTCCAGGCCGGGTATTTCCCGTGGTTCTCGTTCCACACCTCCCGGTTCGGGTATGATCCGTTGTTTGCCCACACCGATTGGGTGTACGCCCGGCAACACATCGACTGGGAGGCTCGGCTCCGGCAGGTGTACTACGCGCGGCGGGACGAGCCGGCGACCCGGCCGGCCCGGCTCTACCGCGATTACGTGCGGGGCACGGTGGACCGCGGCGACCCGGCACTGGTCCGGCCGCTCGCCGAGCTCCGGACGGCCAAAGACCTGCCGGTCAAGCTGGAGCGGATCGACGCCGCCCGGGTGGCGGCGATGGCCGAACACGCCCGGGCGACTCGAACCCTTGCGACGCTCCGCGCGAAATGGGAGCAGGAGCGGTTGAAGGAGTTGGGGCCGGGCGTGGCAGCTGTGGCCCGCCCCCCGGTGAAGGTCCGGTTGCCGGACCTCCCACGGTTTACCCGCTCTACGAACGTTCCCCCACTCGGTCCGCGGGTCGTGCCGGAGCGTCCCGTTCACCCGCTGCCGGACCTGACCCGGAAGCCCGAACCCCGCCCTGCGGTAACCGCGGTGCGCCCGCCACTGATCAATCCCAAGATCGAGACCCGGCCGCCGCAGCCGATACCGAAGCTGCCCGGTATGCTCCCGCACCCGGAGGATATCCTCCATCCCGGGTTCGACCGGCGGGCAGCTCATATCCCGCGCCCCGCCCCCCCGATCGCGCCCGCGGTTCCCCCGGTCCGGGTGGCCCCGCCCGTCGTCCCTCACGTTCTGCCCCCGATCAACGGGACGCCCCACCCCGGTCACGTCCCCCTACCGAAGAGAAAATGAGAGACGACCTGCCGCCGAGGAAATGGTGGGTGTGCAACCGGCCCATGAATGCGGGGAGAAAAGAAACGCGAGGCTGTGAAGCGCCTGCATACCCGCCAAGACCTTATCAGCCCAAATGACGACCCGGTTTATGATCCGGGCCAGGGAGTTCGAGCGGATCGCCTTCGGCGAGGATTACGATGTGAATGTGGTCACCTATCAGTCCGGACGACATCCGAAATCTGGCCCCCTCTCACCTGTGGAAGCTCCGCAAGCTTGAGGTCACACTCCCCGCTCGGCCCCCACGGGGTGAGCTGATCACTCGCCCGCCACCACCTCGCCGCCGGCTCGGCTGGCCATGTCGGCCGGGACCCGCGGGTCGACGGCGTCCCGCATGAACCGCACCGACCCGTCCCCGAGGAGCACCCCGGTCCCGCCCGGGT
>JAQGHQ010000508.1 GCA_028288765.1 Gemmataceae bacterium
CGACCCACCCTACAAGAGGTTTTGAAGACCCCGAAGGGGTCGCCAGACAATAGCCCAGGGCGTGAGCCCTGGGCGGCCTGGGCGGATCGCGCCGCCGCGTGTCGCCCCGGTGGAGATCCGAACTTCGGCCGAAATCCCAGGCCTTACGGCCTGGGCTATTCTCTGTCGCCCCGTTGGGGCGGAAGACGATTCGCCCTGCCATCGACCCGAGGACCACGTACCCGGGAGCCGGAGCGAACGACCTTTTCACTTATTGTGCGCCCTGGTACGCTCTTCCGGCGGATCGACCTTCATCCCACTCCGGATACCCTGTGCCGACCGTCGTCATCGCCCCGTCACTGGCCCGCTGGCTCACGGCCGTCCCGACCCCGGGGGCCGGGGAGCGGGCCTGCGTCGTTCCGGGCGGGACGGTCCGCGACGTCCTCGCCGCACTGTTCGCCGAGTTCCCGCATCTGCGGGGCTACGTCACCGACGAGCACGGGGCGATCCGGCACCACGTCGTCGCGTTCGTGAATGGGGTCGCGGTCCGGGACAAGGCCGCGCTCGACGAACCGGTGCCCGCCGACGGCGAGGTGTATCTTTTCCAGGCCCTCTCGGGAGGTTGAACGATGGCCGACCGGTTACTGGTGTCGACGCGGAAGGGGTTGTTCACGGTGGACCGCGGCCCGACCGGGTGGGAGGTCCGGCAGACCGCGTTTCTCGGCGAGAACGTGACTCTCGCCCACGCCGACCCGCGTGACGGCAGCTGGTACGCCGCCCTCAACCTCGGGCACTTCGGTGTGAAACTGAAGTTCTCGCCCGACGGCGGGCGGACGTGGGAAGACCGGGCCGTCCCGGCATACCCGGACGGGGAACAGATCACCACCGCGGACGGCAAGCCGCCCACCCCCGCCACGCTGAAACTGATCTGGGCGCTCGAGTCCGGCGGCCCGGACCAGCCCGGGCGGCTGTGGGCCGGCACCATCCCCGGCGGGCTGTTCCGGTCCGACGACGGCGGGCGGTCGTGGGACCTCGTCCGCGGGTTGTGGGACCGGCCGGAACGGGCGAACTGGTTCGGCGGCGGGTACGATTCCCCCGGCATCCACTCCATTTGCCGCGACCCGCGGAGCTCCCGGTCCGTCCGCGTGGCCGTGTCGTGCGGCGGGGTCTGGCTGACGGAGGACGACGGCGCGACGTGGCAGATCGCGGGCGACGGGCTGTTCGCCGAGTACATGCCGCCGGACCGCCAGTCCGACCCGTCGATCCAGGACGTCCACCGGATGACCCAGTGCCGGTCGGCCCCGGACCACCTGTGGGCGCAGCACCACAACGGCGTCTTCCGCTCGGCCGACGGCGGGCGGAAGTGGGAGACGGTCGCGACCGCGGTGCCGTCGGTGTTCGGGTTCGGGGTGGCGGTCCACCCGGCCGACCCGCGGACGGCGTGGTTCGCCCCGGCGGTCAAGGACCAGTGCCGGGTGCCGCCGGACGGGCAGCTGGTGGTGAGCCGGACCCGGGACGGGGGAGCGACGTTCGATGTGTTGCGGGACGGGCTGCCGCAGGAGCACGCCTACGACCTGATCTACCGGCACGCCCTGGCGGTGGACGAAACGGGCGACCGGCTCGCCGTCGGGTCCACGACCGGCGGGCTGTGGGTGTCCGAGGACCAGGGCGACCGGTGGAAGGCGGTGCCGTCGCGGCTGCCGCCGGTGCATGCGGTGCAGTTCGTGGGGTGAGTGATCACCCCACCCGGCGGACCCGGTGGCTCAGCGTTTGAAGATTCCCGTGGGCAAGACCCCGACGCTTGCAAAATCGATCTTACTTGCCCTTGTGTGCCAATGGCCGGGTGGGAGTTGGGAACTTTACCGGATCGATGCGGAACAGGGCTTTCCCCACGGCTTCGCGGACCCTCGCGTCACGGTCGTGCTGCGCCGCCTGAAGGGCGGGGATGGCGTCCCTGGCCTGGTCGCCAAACGTCCCAAGCCCGATGGCCGCGCTCCAGCGGACGTCGGCCCCTTTATCCTTGAGGGCTTCGATCAGCGCCGGAACGACCTGGTCCGCGTCCCCCTTCCGCTCCGGCAAGGTGCGAACCGCGATAACCCGGTCTTTCTCCTGCGATCCCTTCAGATCGCTGAGCAATTCGGGGGTCGATTTCGGCTGCTTGCCACACCCGGCGCACGCCACCAGGCCGAGCACCAGAACCAGACACGTCCGCAGGCGCATGGCTCGAGTCCTCCATCTTTCCGGCGGCCGGCGCAGATACCCCGGCCGCTGTTTGCCGGGCACCCGGATCACCAATCGCTGAGCACTTCGCCGCCGGCGATTGTGGAGAGATACTGGTATGTTTTCGGGTCGATGCCGCTGGTGAGAAATTTGACCGAGCCGTCGCCGAACAGGAAGTTCGCCCCCCTGCCCGTGTGCATGCTGTAATACACGTCGGGGTCAAAGATCGGGGAGTCGGCGCTGGGCAGGTGGGTGGCGTTGCAGTGGGCGAGGACCAGGGCCTCGCCGAAATCCGCGTTATCGTAGGCGGACCCGCTGGGCCCGGTGGGCGCCTGGGAGGGGGGCGTGTTGGGCGCGGTGAAGGGTTGGGTTGCCATCCAGGCGGGGCACCTTCCTCCCGGCACGGCACCGGTCCAGGTGCTGGGGGCGTGGTTGGAGGATCGCTCGCCGGCGAAGATGGTGTTGCTCATGCCATCGGTGACGCTCGCGACTTTGTTTCGGCTGTTGCGATAAAACAGGCCGACGCCGCTCTGGCCGAAACCGCCGGCCAGACCGTCCGTGCCCCAGCTGGCCTGGGGATTCCCACTGGCACCGGTAAAGCATTCCTCCCACCCGCTGCAGCCGAGGTAGTTGCCGGACGCCACTGTGGCGACGGGGTTGGTGAAGCTACTGTCGTAGACGGAGAAGGCCTGCTGGTAGGGATCGGAGGGACACAGGAAGATTGTGAGAGGCAGCTGGGAAATCTGCGCGTTCACGCCGGTCCCCACCGGCTGGCTGAAATTGATCTGGGTGTAGACGTTGTTCTGTTCGAGGTAAGGCAGCAGGTAGGCTGCCCAGCCCCAGCCCGGCCCCATGTCGTTGTCGGGGGTGCTGTTAATGTCGGTGTTGCCATCGACATAACCGGCCGGAAAGACAGTGTAGGTGTCGTGATACGAGTGCAGGGCCAAACCAATCTGTTTGAGATTGGCGGAGCATTTCATGCGGGCGGCGGCCTCGCGAACCTTCTGGACGGCGGGAAGGAGCAGGCCGATCAGTACGGCAATGATGGCAATGACCACCAGCAACTCGATCAGTGTAAACGCTTTGTGGGAACGTATCTGCGCTCGGTATGTCATGTCACAACTCCCAGGAGATGCCGCCGAGACACATTCCTTGTCTAACGAGATCGATCCGCGACAACTACGTTATTCGTTTGTAATACCAGTGACATGGACGGGCAAGAGGAAATAAAAAGTATTACCAAAAATCCGGCGGCAAGTTCTCGCCGGGTTTCAAGGCGAATATGACAGCTCGTCGCGGGGCCTTGTGGTCTTTCCCTGGGAGTGCGGCCGTCTCGGCCGCTTCTTCACCTTCGCCTTAAAAAGCGGCCGAGACGGCCGCGCTCCCAGGGGGCTGTCGGCGCCTCTGGACTCTGGGGCCGCCACAGGACGCCCGGCGGGGCGTCCGAATCGTGGTCATCTCGCGGGGCCACACTCCGGGAGGCGTATAACATCCCGGGGAGCCACTCCCGTTCGGTAGATCACACTTCGAAGCTCTTCTCGTTCTCGGGTCGGCGGGTTGATCGGCTCCACAGCTCCGATGGGGGCGCCCACTCCGTTGCCGAATCGTAGTCGAAGAGGAAGACAGCTGGGAGAATGCCCCGAAGCGGGACGTACCGGGGTGGCTGCTCACGATCGGTACCGTCCTGACCGTGCCGGTACTACCCAAGGTCCGCCTTCAAGGTGGATGGCCAAGGTGTGTGGCTCGCTCACCCCGGCCAAGGTGAAGTCCTTCGACGTGTCCGAGATCGACACGGCCTCGGCGCAGCTCCAGGAGGCATGAGCCCACCGGGCCGACGATCAACCCGCGGCGTGCCATTCCGCACCACGAGGAGCATCCGATGAGAACTTGCGCGACATCGTTCCTGGCCCTGGCCGTTCTGGCCGCCGGATCGGCGGTCCGACCCGTTTCGGCTGAACCGCCGAAGGGGGGCAACCCGGAGGACGAGGCGGCCCTCCTGAAACGGGCCGAGGCGTTCGTCGAAGCCTTCCACAAGGGGGACGCCGAGGCCGTCGCCGCGTTCTGGACGACGGACGGCGATTACACCGACGTGACCGGCAAACGGCTCGCCGGGCGGGGGGCGATCCAGAAATCGTTCGGCGCGTTCTTTGCCGAGAACAAGGGCGCGAAGTTGCGGATCGAGATCGACTCGCTCCGGTTCATCACCCCGGAGGTGGCGATCGAGGACGGGGTCACGACGGTGCTTGCCCCGGAGAGCGGCCCGCCGAGTCGGGCCAAGTACACCATCGTCCACGTCAAGAAGGACGGGCAGTGGCACCTCGGCAGTGTGCGGGAAGCGGCCTACGTCCCGCCGAGCAACTACGAGCACCTGCGCGGACTCGAAGGACTCATCGGGTCGTGGGCCGATGAGGCGGGGGGCCCCGAGACGGCCCGCGTTTCATTCGCCTGGTCGGAGACCCAGAACTTTATCACCTCCACGTTCGCGACCACCCACAAGAACGTCACCGTGGGCGGCGGGACCCAGTGGATCGGGTGGGACCCCGCGGCGAAGACGATCCGGTCGTGGGCCTTCCACGCCAACGGCGGGTTCGGCGAGGCCACCTGGACGCGCGACGGGAAGACGTGGACGATCAAGACCGCCGCGGTCCTGCCGGACGGCAAGAAGGCGACCGCCACGGACGTCATCACCGTGATCGACGCGGATACGATCAGCTTCCAGGCGAAGGACCGCACCCGCGACGGAAAGGCGATCCCGGACGTGAAGGAAATCAGGCTGAAGCGAGTAAAGTAACCACCTCACCAGGGAGACCGACCATGTTGCGTAAGTCGTTCGTCGGTGCGATCGTCGCGGGAGTCGCAGCCCTGCTGACGCCCACCCAGGTGCACGCCTGGGGGGCGGCCCACGTGGGCTACACCCACGTCGGGCCGAGTGGGGCGTACCACTACGGCCGTAGCGCCGCCGTCGGCCCTTACGGCGCCTACTCGGGAGGTCACGCCGGGGCATACGGGTATGGCGGGGGGGCGTATCACTCCGGCGAGGCCTACCACTACAACACCGGCTACGGCGGGGCGTACCACTACAACACCGGCTACGGCGAGGCCTACCACTACGGGACGATGCCGGGCTACGGCTACGGCTACTCGGGCGGGGTGTACCGGCGGTAGTGAATGAAGAGGTGACTGGTCGGGTTGCGGTCGGGGCCGCCCGGGGTTTTACCCCGGGCGGCCAGCAGCCTAGTCCACATTCCCTTTTGTTGACGGCGCCTCCGGGTTCTGGAGCCGCCACTTCAGGAGCGAGAACCGCATTCGCGTGTCGGCGTTGGTGACCGCCCGCCACAGGGCCTTTCGGCTGCCGACCAGCGCCACCAGCTTCCGCCCCCGCGTGATCCCCGTGTACAGCAGGTTCCGCTGCAACATCACGTAATGCTGCGTATGCACCGGGATCACCACCGCCGGGTATTCGCTCCCCTGGCTCTTATGCACGCTGACCGCGTAGGCGAGCTGGAGCTCGTCCAGGTCGGCGAAGTCGTACTCGACCGCCCGGCCCTCGAAGTCGACGAACACCACCTGCTCGACCAGATCGACTCCCGTCACCCGGCCGATGTCGCCGTTGAAGACTTCCCGCTGGTAGTTGTTCCGGGTCTGCATCACCTTGTCCCCGACCCGGAACGTGGTGTCGAACTTCTTCGTCTCCCCGACCCCCGGCCCGCCGGGGTTCAGCGCGGCCTGGAGCTCGCGGTTCAGGTTGATGACCCCGAGCTCCGTCTTCACTTGCGGGGTCAGCACCTGCACGTCGCGGAACGGGTCGAACCCGAACTTCGCCGGAATCCGCTCCTTCACCATCTGGACGATCCGGGCAATGATCGTCGCCGGGTCGTTCGCCTCGACGAAGTAGAAATCGCCCTGCCCCGGCGGGGCCGACTCCGGCTCAATCCCGCGGTTCACCGCGTGCGCGGCCCGCACGATCCACGACTCCCCTGCCTGCCGGTGGACCTCCGTCAGCCTGGCGACCGGTACCACCCCCGACCCGATCAGGTCGGCCAGCACCGCCCCGGCCCCGACGGACGGCAGCTGGTCCACGTCGCCGACCAGCACGACGCACGCCCACGGCGGGACCGCCCGCAACAGCTGATTCATCAGCACCACGTCGACCATCGACACCTCGTCGACGACGAGCAGGTCGAGGTCAAGGCAATTGATTTGTTCTTCTGCTTTGCCGGTCTGCTCATTCGTCACCAGCACCTTCCGACCTTTCTTGAACCCGTTCGTACCGGGGTCGAACTCCAGCAACCGGTGGATCGTCTTGGCCTCGCGGCCGGTGGACTCGGTCAGGCGTTTGGCCGCCCGTCCGGTCGGGGCGCAGAGCATCACCCGGAGCGACTTGGCGAGGAAGATTTCGAGGATCGCCCGGACGATGGTGGTCTTGCCGGTGCCCGGTCCGCCGGTCACGACCATCACCTTCCTGGTCACCGCTTCCCGGATCGCCTCCCGCTGGCTGTCGGCGAGCGAGATGGCCATTTTCCGCTCCGCCCAGCTGATGGCGGCGTCGACGTTCGCCGCCGGGAGCGGGTGCCCGCCTTGGGCCAGCGCCTTGATCCGCCGGGCGATCCCGAGCTCGGCGAGGAAGAGAGGCTTGATGTAGAGGAGGGAGTCCAGGAGCGCGGAACTCGGAGCGCGGAACGCGGAGTGAGAATCCGCCGCCGCTTCGTCGCTAGCGGGCTGTTCCGCGTTCCGCGTTCCGCGCTCCGAGTTCGTGAAGCCCCCGCCCGCCAGGATCGGCGAGTCCCGGACGATCTCGTCGGTGATCCGGAGCTGTTCGATAGCGTCGCGGATGCCGTCGGGGGTGATCTGGGTCAGGGCCTGGGCGAACTCCATCGCCAGCTCTTCCGGCAGGGCGACGTGCCCGTCCCCCTGGGCCTCCTGCAAGACGTGCCGGACCGCCGCCTGGGCCCGGTACGGGGAGTCCCGCGGGACCCCGAGCTTCAGCGCCAGCTCGTCGGCGGTCTGGAACCCGACCCCCCAGATGTCGGTGCTCAGCCGGTACGGGTTCGCCCGCACCATCTCGATCGCGTGCTCGCCGTACTGGCGGTAGATCCGGACCGCCCGGGCGGTGCCGATCCCGTACGAGTGCAGGAACACCATGATCGACCGGACGGCGATCTGTTCGCGCCAGCCCGTCCGGATCTTCTCGATCAGCTTCGGCCCGATCCCCTTCACCTGGGTGAGGAACGTCGGGGACTGGTCGATCACGTCGAGCGTCCGTTCGCCGAACACGTCGACGATCCGCCGGGCGTACTTCGGGCCGACCCCCTTCACCAGCCCGGACCCGAGGTACTTGGCGATCCCCTCGGCGGTGTGCGGGGGGGTGGTCTTGATCTCGGCCGCCTTGAACTGGAGCCCGTGCGTCCGGTCGGTCACCCATTCCCCGGCGGCCTGGACGTATTCCCCCGCGATCACCTGCTGGGAGGTGCCGACGACGGTGACCAGGTCGCGGTTGCCCGGCGCGCGCACCCGGAGGACGCAGTACCCGGTGTCCAGGTTGTGGAACGTGATCCGCTCGATTACGCCGGACAGTTGTTCGGGCATCGCCCCCTCCGGGCGGGCGGGTTCCCCGTGGGTTCTGATAGTAGCCCGCCGCTCCGCGGCGGATTCGGGCCTTAACTGACAGTCGCCTTCGCAGACGGGTCAGATTCACGCGGAATCCGCCGCGGAGCCGCGGGCTACTATCAGGGGCTCAAGCTTCCCGCTCGCCAATACCACCTTCGACGATACCCATTCTGTGGTGAATGTCCAACCGGGTAGCGGGCCGGCCTGGTCGGAACGACCCGCCCGACCGGTGCGACCGCCCCCGCCGGCCGGCCAGCACCCCGGCCGCAATCTTGAACATAACTCGCGCGATTCCGGTAACGAACTGTCATCCCGGCCCTTGAGACCGGATTACCGGGCTGGTAGGCTACAATCCGTTTGAACCGCAGGTCCGGACGACCATTTTGACCGCTCGAAGGGGTAACCCATGCGCACCGCGGCGGGCTGGGCCGTGATCGGAATCCTGGGGGCCGGCGTCCTCACGGCCGGGGCGTTCCAGAAGGTGGTCGTGGCCGCGGCCCCCCCGGCGGCCCAGCCGACCGTGGCCGCCGGCCCGATCGACCCGACGGTCGCGGACCTGGTCACGGCCCTCGGGGACCCGGACTACCGCACGCGGGAAAAGGCCGGGCAGGCCCTGGAGGCGAAGGGGGACAAGATCCTCCCGGACCTCCGCCGGGCCATGACCGACGCCGACAACCCGGAGGTCGCCCGCCGGCTGGCCGTCCTCGTCCGGCGGATGGACCACGACCGGCTCGTCGCCCCGAAGCGGGTCACCCTGGCGGTCAAGAACAAGTCCGCGAAAGACGTGTTCGACGAGATCGCGAAGCAGTCCGGATACCGGATCGAGTTCCAGGGCAACCCGGCGGCGGACCAGAAGTACTCGTTCGAGTTCGACAAGGTCCCGTTCTGGCAGGTGGTGGACAAGGTGGCGGAGAAGACCGGGACGACGGCGACCACGGAGTACGACGACGAGGCCATCCGGGTCAATGCGTTCAGCGAGTCGGCCAACCCGTACGTGGCCTACGCCGGCCCGTTCCGGTTCATGGCCAACTCGATCAGCTCGAACCGGAACGTCCAGCTGTCCGGGCTGAACCGGGGGGGGATCGGGAACCGGTCGAACGAGTCGGTCCACATCAACTTCACGATCCAGTCCGAGCCGAAGAACCCGATCCTGGGGACCACCAACCACATGGCCGAGGTCCTCGCCGCGGCGGACGAGACCGGGGCGTCGATGGTCCCGCCGAAGGACCAGAACAACGGATACCGGGCCGGGTACTACAACGGGAGCTACCAGCGGCACAACGTGAACGGGAACATCAACCTCGTCCGCGGGGCCCGGGACGCGACGACGATCAAGACTCTGAAGGCGAAGATGGGGATCATCCTGCTGGCGGGGACGGTCCCCGAGGTGGTGATCCTCGACCCGCTGAAGACGAAGAACAAGAAGATCGTCGGCCGGACGGTCGAGATCGACTTCGACTCGCTGGCCGAGCAGAACGGGCAGTACACGGCCACCCTGACCGCGAAGAAGGTCGGGGCCGACGACCAGAACGGGATCGATTACAACTGGAGTAACAACCTCTGGCAGAAGCTGGAGCTGGTGGACGAGAAGGGGAACCGGTATCGGGCGAATTGGGGGAACGTCAACAACAACGGCATGGCGGTCCACATGACGGTCCCGTTCGCGGCGAACGACCGCCGCGGTCAGCCGCAAAAGCTCGGCCCCCCGGTGAAGCTGATCTTCAACGAGTGGCTCCAGGTCACCCACGAGGTGACGTTCGAGTTCAAGGACGTCCCGCTGCCGTGAAATGTCCGGTTGGGTGGCATGTCCACCGGGCTGGCTGGGCGGGGTGGCATGTCCACGCAAAGCCGTGGACATGCCACCCCGCCTGACCGGCCGAGAACGCGAGAACCCCGGTTTCCTCAAAGAAACCGGGGTTCTCGCGTTCTCGTGATATGACTGCCGGCCTACCAGCTCTCGTCGCTGAACACCCGATCGAAGTCGCCGACCCCGATCCGCATGCAGAGCTGGCGGAACGCCGCGGCGTGGTCGTCGGTCGAGTGGTGCAGGTGTTCCGCCTCGCTGATCAGGGGCAACACCTTCCGCCGTAACACCCCCAGCCGCCGCAGGGCCCGCCGGAACGGCTTCAGGTCCGGGGCGTACACGTGGAACAGCTTGTGTTCGTCGAACTGCACCTCGACCGGCCGGCCGTCGGCCAGCACCGCCACCCCCGTACACCCGTCGTGCGTGAGCAGCTCCTCAAACTCGCAGAAGTGGCTCGCCAGGACGGGCAGGTCGATGTGGCTCCGGCGCAGGTCGCGGTGCCGGTCGGCATAAACCCCGTGGCTGCTCTCCAGGACCACATGCACGACCTCGCCGACCGGCTCGATCAGGGCCAGGAAGACGTCGAACACCTGCTCCGCCGACACCGCGGCCGAGAGCATCGGGAGGCGCAGCTTCGCCCGGCGGTCGCGGAAGACCTCGACCCGGTAGCCCTGGCGGGGGCGCACCGGGAGGCCCGCCCCGGGGCGGACGGCGTCGGTCAGGGTGAAGTCGCCGTAGCGGTTGACTTCGAGGTGCGCGGCCAGCCGTTCAGGGTTCACTAGAACACCTCGCGACAGCGGGAAGGTCCGGCCCGGGGCGGGGAGGGTCGGTGGTGTCGCGTCTTGGCGGGCGGCGTCTGGGAGCCCCGGGCACACAAATATAGTCCCTAGTTCCCGTCGCTGGCGTCCGTGCCGTCGTTATTCTACCCCGCCCACGAGTCCGGTTGGCGCGAAACTACCATGAAGCCCGGGTGTTCGGATTGTGGGGAATCCCCGCCCACGCGGATTGCCCGAGGTCGGCCCCTGCGGGCGGACGAAAAGGGAATGAACGAAAGAAGGAAAATCGTTGAGTCGGCTGGGCACGCAGCTCACAAGCCGGTATCGTCGGGGGTTGTGTAAACGGGTCAAGCTCCGGGCCCCGGTGGCCGAAAGCCTACCCAGGGCGCAGGCCCGACCCGACCCAGGCGGCGAGCACCCTGGGAAGCCCGGCGTACCGCGGAGGTCGTATCGTGCGGACCTGGTTCACCCCGGTACTCCTGGCTGCCGTCGCCGGCGGCTTCGCGTCGTCCGCACAGCCGCCGTCCGACCCGCCCCGGATCGTCATCAAGCCGAGGATCTCCGGCGACCCGGGAGCCCCGGGGACAGCCCAGGCTATCCCGAAGGACCCCCCGGGTTTCATCGTCATCCGGCCGCGGAGCGAACCCGCCGCGCCGACCGCCCCGGTCCAACCGGCCCCGATGAGTCCGCCGGCCGGGCCGGCCGTCCTCCAGCCGAATCCCGTCCAACCCGCCGCCGAGAGCCAGGACGGCAAGGTGCTGTTCGAGTACTGGTTCGTCGCCGCCGTCGAGGGCGAGCGGATCGGGTACCTGAGCTGGACCGCCCGCGAGGTCGAGATGGGCGGGAAGAAGGTATGGCGCGGGACAAAGTACCAGCGGTTCACTGTCGCCCGGTTCGGGCAAGTGGTCGCACAGGTCGGGGAGGAATCGACGGTCGAGACTCCTGACGGCGAGGTGCTGCTCACCTCGATGCGGCAGGGGCTCGGCAAGGACCAGGCGCTCGCCCTCACCGGGGTGGTGGACGGAAAGACGCTCAAGGTCCGGGGCGAGGGAATGGCCAAAGAGGCGAGCAGCAGTATCCCGTGGCCGGGCGGCGTGACCGGCGTGGTGGGCGAGCCGCGGCTCTTCAAGGACCAGAAGCTCAAGCCGGGCGAGGCGTTCGAATACCGCACCTATGTTCCGCAGGTGAACCGGGTGGTCAAGGTGACGGTCACGTATGAGGGCGAGGAGGCGACCGTTCTCTGGCCGGACACCCCGCCGCGGAAGCTCCGCCGGTTCGTCTCGAAGATGGAGCCGGTCGGCAATTTCAAACTCCCGGCCGCGACCACCTGGTGCGACGCCGAGTCGGCCGAGCCCCTGCGGGTCGAGTTCGACTTCCCAGGGCTCGGCGGGCGGGTTACGTTCTTACGGACCACCGAGGACGCCGCGAAGGCCCCGGTCGCCCGACCGGTCGAGCTGTTCAAGGCCCAGTCGATCCGGCTCGACCGCGAAATTCCGGGAATACATTCCCGGGTTGCCGTCGTCTACAAGGTGTCGGTCCCGCGGGACGACGACCCGGCGACCGCGTTCGCGGCAGACGCCCGGCAGGAGGTCCGGAACCTCGACGCGAAGGCGAAGACCTTTGATCTGCATGTGTCCGCGGTCCACGGGCCGGTGAAGGGGGCGAAGCCCGAACCGGCCCCGGCCGGGGAATTTCTCGGCAGCAACTTCTTCATCAACTGGGACAACCCGGGGGTGAAGGGCCACGCGGCGAAAGCCGTGGCCGGACTGCCGCCGGGGTCAACGGACTGGGACAAGGCCCGCGCGGTCGAGCGGTGGGTGAAACAGAACATGCAAGCGGTTGATTTCTCTCAGGCGATGGCAACAGCCGATAATGTGGCTAAGACGCTGAGCGGGGACTGCACCGAGTACGCGATGCTCGGGGCCGCGATGTGTCGAGCGGTCGGAGTCCCGTCGCGGACGGTACTCGGGTTGGTGTACGCCCCGGGGCCGGGTGGTAAACCCTTCCTGGCTTATCACATGTGGTTCGAGGCGTTCGCGGACGGTCAGTGGGTGCCGCTCGACCCGACGCTCGGTCAGGGCGGGGTCGGGCCCGGGCACGTGAAGATCACCGACCACTCGTGGCACGATGAAAAGACACTTGCCCCCCTCCTCCCGGTGTTGCGGGTGCTGATGGCGAAACCCGCGTTCGAGGTGGTGAAGGTCAGCCCGTGACCTGACGCGGTGGAGAACGAGATCCCGGCGGGGAACCTCGCGGCGTCTCCTGGAGAGCTCTCTGCGGGAGAGCCGGGCCGGTCGCCGGAGACCGATGAAATTTGCGTGTGCGATAGCTTCCCCCCGAACGAGCGTCTATACTCGGGAAAGTTCGCGCACGGGGGCATACGGACGGGCGTTACGGCGGCACCAGAGCGGCAAGCCGACCTCCCGCGTTTCGGTCCCTCTCCACTCGGCCGGTGAGATCGAGAGCACGGGCCGGGTATAGACCGTCAGGGCGGGGGTAGGTGTCGGGATGACCGACCGAGAACAATACGCCCTGCACCTACCGCGGCCGGACCTCGCCCACCCACCCCCGTCCGGTGACCCGAGACAGTCATCGCACCCGGATTTCGCCCCGCGAACCGACGGCCCGTTAATGCCCCTCCCACTAGTTACCCGCGCCACCAAGGGACGACCGACCACGGATCACCCGAACGCATCCCCGGCTCCGGCGCCCGTCGGCCGGGTCTGGTTGACCCGGCTGTTCACGGGCGAGCTGGTCCTTCCCGCCCTCGTCCCGGCCGGCATTCCCTCTGCCGACCGCGCCGCGGTCGAGGCCGATGCCGCCGCCCGTGCCCTTACCTGTCACGACCTGTTCGTGATCGATACCCCCGACCGAATCGTCCGCGAGCGGGTGACCGCCGACCTGATCCGCGCGGCGGCGGGGCGTGGGGAACGGGTCCTCGCCCTGTCCCCGGACCCGGCCGCCGCCGACCGGCTCGCCGAAGCCGTCGCCGCCGACCACGCGATCCCGGTCGTCCGCGCTCTCGCCGACGACGAGAACCCGCACCGGCCCTCGGCCGTCGTCAGTCGGCTCACGTCCGTCGCCGTGGGAATGGGGCGAGTCGACAAGCTGAAACGGGAGGCCGCGGCGGCCGTGGCCGGGTGGGAGGCTCAGCTCGCCCGGCTCGTCGTCGCGGCCGACCGGCTGGGACAGGTACAGGACCTTCATGCGCGGTTGGGTGTGGTCGAGGGCGAGCAGGCGGACCTGGTCCGCCGCCTGGACGGCCTCGCCGCCGCCGTGCGCGACGAGGCGGACGGGAAGCCGAACCCGACCGGGCTGACCGAGACCATCGCCCGGCTCCGGGCGGACTGCGACGCGATCTCGGCCCCGCTCGCCGCCGACCGGGCCGCCGCCGCCGCCCTGCGGGAAGAGAAGGAAGCCGTCCTCGCGACCGCCCGCCAGCATATCACCGGAATGACGGTCGAGGTCGGGCGGAAGCCCAGCTTCTTCGCCCGCCTGTTGGGCAAGCCCAAGCACCCGGCCGACCCGGTCGACCTGGACCGACAGGTTCACGACCTCGAACGCGAGGTGAAAGACCTGGCCGACCGCGAGGCGAAGTTCCAGGCCGGGATCGATGCCGCCGCCGGGCGATTCCTGGAGGAGCGGGAGAAGAGTATCGCGGACGAGATCACCGCCCGCCGCGCGGCCCTCGAACTCCGGCTCCGGGAGCTCGCCGAGGAGAAAGAGCAGCTGGGGCGTGTGCTCCGCGAACCCCGGTCCGCGCCCGGCGGCCCCGACGAGGACCGGCCGGCCGCCGCCGCCCGCGCGGACGCCGAGCGGGAACTTGCCGCCGCCCGCGCCCGGCTCGACGAGCTGGACCGGTCCGGGGGTGAGCTGGTCCGCCGGTTCCTGGGCGAGATGCGAGTCGTCGTCGGCACCCCGGGCAGTCTCGCGGCCGATTCGGTATTCGAACCGGACCCCGACCGGCCGGCGCCCCCGTTCGGCCTTCTCGTCCTGGACCACGCCGAGGAACTGACCGAGCCGGACTTCGCCCGGCTGTCCCGGCTCGCCGGCCGGTGGGTGCTGGCCGGCGACGCCGCCCGCCCCGAGGAGTTCCGGCCGGGCGGGAACGGGTCCGGGTCGGTCGCGCGGCAGGGCCGCCCGCCCGCCCTGACCTTCCTGGCTCGTCTCGCGCGTCTGCTCGACCGGGAACCGTGGGCAATCGAGGGCGGCCAGCTGGTGTTCCGGCTCGCCCACATGACCCCCGACCAGCGGCGGGAGCTGACGCGTGAACCGGTCCTCGACCGGCCCGAGGTCGAACTGCGGGTGGCGACCGCCGGCGCGGGCGAGCCGGTCCTCGCCGAGATCGCCTTCCCGGCCGCGACCCCGGTCGCGGAGGCGAAGGCATTCCTGTTCGCCCAGCTGGGCGAAGTCCTGCTGCGGCCGTGCGGCGAGTGCCGGTGGGTCCGTACGGCGGACCGGCTGACGGCGTGCTGGCCGGCGGCGGAAACCGGGGCGGCGGTGGCGGGGTGGGTGGACCTGGAGCCCGGGGTGCGGGAGAAGGTCGCCGGGGTCGGGGTGGCCGCGTTCACCGGGGCGGTCGCGTTCGACCCGGCGGCTGGATGGGACGAGGAGAAGGCCGAGCGGTGGCTGGCCGCCCGCCTGCCGGGCGGGTCGCCGGGCCGGGTGGCCGTCCTCCCCCGCGCGGCCGGGTACGGGACGAGCCCGCACCGCCCGGTCGCCAGCGTGTGACCGCTCCCGTCAGTTCATCTTGCGTCCCGCACCCGCCGGTCCTGTAGAATCTCCTCCGGTTTCGCACCTTCACCGGAGGCTCCCCGATGGCCCGTCTGTTATTCGCCGCGGTGGCCGCGTTCGTCCTCTCCTGGGGTACGACTCCCCAGGCCGTCGCCGCCGACAAGGCCGAGAAGACGAGCAAGAAGACCGGACCACTGATCGGCCACATGGTCTACTTCAAACTGAAGGACAGCTCCCCGGAGGGCCGCCAGAAGCTGATCGACGCGTGCGACAAGTACCTGTCCGAGCACGAGGGCACGGTGCTGTACTCGGCCGGGTCGGTCGCCGAGGAGTTCAAGCGGGAGGTGAACGACCGCGACTGGGACGTGGCCCTGCACCTGGTGTTCGCCAACAAGGCCGCCCACGACAAGTACCAGGACCACCCCGACCACCTGAAGTTCATTGAGGAGAACAAGGACACCTGGGCCAAGGTCCGGGTATTCGACTCCGCGCTGGCCGGGGTGAAGACGGGGAAGAAGAAGCCGAAGACCGCCGACAAGTGAGCGGGGATAGAATAGGTGCCCTGTCTGGCGAGCCCTTCGGGGTCTTCCGAACCAGGGAGCGGGAGGCGCGTGGGCTTCAGCCCCAAGGGGCGGTAGAGAATAGCCCAGGCCGTCAGGCCTGGGTTCCTGGGTCGCTGACACCAGAATCGGAGCCCCCACTGACTGGCGACCCCTTCGGGGTCTTCCGAAGCAGAGTGGAAGGTCGGCAGCGCGCGACTCGATCGACACTCGGCACTCATAACCCCTCGGCACTCATGACGACCCCCCGCCTGATCGTCTGGGACTTCGACGGGACGCTCGCGGATTCGCTGGCCGCGAGCGTGGCCGTCTTCAACCGGCTGGCCCCGGAGCTGGGGTTCCGGCCGGTCGAGGACGTGCCCGCGGCCCGGGGCCTGGGCACCCGGCAATTCTTGCGGCAGCACGGGATCTCCCTGTGGCGGCTGCCCCGGCTGGTGCGGCGGTTCCACGCCGCGGCGGCGGATGAGGCCGACAAGCTCGTGCTGTTCGCCGGGCTGGCGGATGTGTTCGCCGGGCTGCGGGCGCGGGGCGTCCGGCTGGGCATCCTGTCGTCCAACCGCGAGGACAATATCCGCCGGTGTCTGCGGGCGAACGGGGCGGAGGAGTCCTTCGCGTTCGTGATCGGCTACCCGCGGCTGTTCGGGAAGGCGAAAGCGCTGCGGCGGATCCTGCGGGCCGAACGGCTCGCGCGGGCGGACGTTCTGTACGTCGGGGACGAGGGTCGGGACGTGGAGGCCGCGCGGAAGGCAGGGGTGGCGGTGGCCGCCGTCACGTGGGGGTTCCACGCCGAGGCGGTCCTCCGGGCGAGCGGCCCGGACCACGTCGTCACCGAACCCCGACAGCTGTTGGATTTGGTTTCCGAGCAGCGGGCCGCGGGATGACGTCGGTTGTTCGTCCCGGGCGGAGGAGTTCTTGTAGGGTGGGTCGAGTCTTTGTTACGCGACATGGAGTTTCGCCGGGAATAGCGACACGAGGTTTTGCCGGGCCGGGGGTCCCGGGATAATGGGGACGGATCGCGGCCCACACCCCTGCCGGGGAGCCGACCTATGCCACGCCCGGTTCCCCCCCGTCCGCCTGGCACTCCGCAACCGCTGGCAGGACGGACAACCCGCCAGCCAGATCGCCGACGAGCTCACCCTCCCGGTCCGCACCCTCCGATCGCTGATCGCCCGCCTCGGCGCGGGCGCCCTCCTCGCCCCGAGCTACCGCACCGGGCCGGGGGCCCGACCGGGTCCGCAGCAGGACGTGCATGACGCGGCCCTGGACCTCCGCCGCGGCCACCCGACGTGGGGGGCCGCGTTCCTCCGCCTCCAGTTCCGCCGCCTGGGGCATCGACCCCCGGCCGCCCGGACCGTCCAGCGGTGGCTCCGCCAGGCCGGGTTGGGCCCGGCACCATCCGGTCGCCCGCCGCGGACCGGCTACGGCCGATCCACCTCCCCGCACGACGTCTGGCAGATGGACGCGTGCGAGCACTTGGCCTTGCGGCAGGGGGAGGCGAGTTGGTTCCGGATGACCGACGAGTGTACGGGGGCGGTCCTGGGGACCGCGGTTTTCCCCCTCGGGACCTGGGCCCGGGTCACCCCGGGGGTCCAGGAGGCCCTCCGCCGGGCCTTCGCCCGGTGGGGCACCCCGGCCCGGATAAGGGTCGACAACGGGACCCCGTGGGGGGCGACCGGGGGCCTGTCGACGGCCCTGGCCCTGTGGCGGATCGGGCTCGGGGTGGGGATGATCTGGAACCCGCCCCGGTCGTCCCGGCGGAACGGGGTGGTCGAGCGGTCGCAGGACTTCGGCCAGGACAGGGCCGAGCCCGGGACGTGCGCCACGGCGGCCGAGTTGCAGGCCCGGGTGGATGACGTCAGCCGTCTCCAGCGGGACGAATACCCGGCCATCGGCGGCCGGACCCGGGGCTGGCCCACTCGGGCCGGGCGTACACCCGCCGGGGCGAGGCCCGGGGGTGGGACTTGTCCCGTGTGTCGGAGTGGCTGTCGGGGGTGGCGGTCCCCGGTCGGGTGGATGTCAACGGGAAGGTCTCGATATATGACCGCGGGCTCTGGGTCGGCCGGCTGCACGCGGGCCGGTCCGTCTGGGTGACGCTGGACCCGGACACCCTCGCGTGGGCCATCCTGGGTGAACGGGGCGAGGTGCTGAAGCGGGTCCGCGCGGAGGAGTTGACGGCCGAGCGGATCGGCCGTCTGTCCGTGTCGCGCGAGCGCGGCTCGCCGGCCGGCGGCAAAACCTGATGTCGCTATTCTCGGCGAAATCCCACGTCGCGTAACATCGTCGAGGCCCACCGGTGTTATTCTTTACGCGGCCAGGAATGAGTCAGTATCGGAGGTCTGGAACCGGAGGGTCATCAGGGACACCATCCCGGCCTGGTATTTGGTCCCGGTTTGGTCGAGGCAGTCGTCGATGGCCTTCTGGAATGCCCCGAAGTCCTTGTCGTGTTTCCCCCGCAAGGCCTTTTTCTTGGCGAACCTCCAGAGCCGCTCGATCAGGTTCGGGGAATACGACGGCCAGAACAGCTGGTCGATGCCCAACCGGCGGGCCTCGTCCTTGACCTTGGTACCGTGCTGGTACCGGGCGTTATCCAGGACGAGAGTGGTGGCCGCGATCTTGACTAGTTAGCAGCGCGACTGGGTCGGGCTCTGTCGGAGCGCGAGGTCGACCAAGTCGCTCGGCCCCTTCACCAAGCCGAAGAGCGCGATCACCCCGCGGTTGACGTGTGCCCGGAACTGCTCTTCGAGTTGGTCTTCGGCGACCCCATCCTTCGCCAGCCGCTCACGGAGGGGGCCACGAACAGGTCGTCCCACTCACCTAGCGGCGGCCCGGTTATTCGAGTTCGACCGGGTGGCGGTCGACAGGGAGACCCTGCGCCGGCACTGCACCGCGGCCGGGAAGGTGAACACGACCGGCGGGTGGCGGGACCTGAAGGTGGTCGGGTTCGCCAGGCGGCTATGCGGGCCGGCCGCGACCCCGGGCGAGTGGGCGACCCGGTCGTTGCCCCGGCCGAACGCCCGGGTGGTCCTGGCCGATGTCGAGGGGATCGACACGTTCCGGCTGGCCTGGCGGGGGTGGGCGGACCGGCTCGGGATCGGGTCAGGGCCGACCCCGACCGTCCTCGGGGACGGGGCCGAGTGGATCTGGAACGCGGCCGCGGCCCAAATCCCGGGGTGCCGGCAGGTGGTCGACGTGTATCACGTCCTGGAGCACCTGTCCGGGGCGACCAAGCGGCTGTACGGGGACGGGACGGACGCGGCCCAGATCCGATACGAGGCCGCCCGGCAGGCAATGGTCGAGGGTGATGGCCGGTGAGTTGGTTCGGTCCGACACCCAGGACCGGCACTTGCGGAATGGTCCACCAAGGTAGGGCGATCGATCGGTACGGCCCAGATCAGATCGGCTGTCGCCGGCTGCCGTCTATAGACCGATGATATCCGGCTATCGTTCTCCCGTTCTGCCGGATCACCTGACCGGGTACAGGCCCGGTGTCGATCCCGTTCTGGAAGTCACTGGGTATGCTTCCCGGGACCACGTCCACCCTCTGACCGCGCGGACAGCCAGGGGACGGGTCCGGCAGTCGTGAGATCCGAAGCAATTGGGAGTCTCGGCGTACCTTGCGGGCAGATCCCAAACTGCCGGTTGTCTTGCTACCCCTCCCGAGGCGGCCTTCACCGGCGGCCTTTTTCCCGTTTCTCCCGTTCCGGTCGGCTCCCGGTTCGTCCTCCTGACCCAACGAGCCCCGGCTCGGTGGGATTGGTCCCAAATAGCCCCCAGGCGATCTCGTAGACCCTCCAAGGCAATATCTGTTGGAGGGGACCAAGAAACGTCGCGGATACGTCACACACCTCCTTGTTCCGCGTGAGCTCGCTCAACCGCGCAGCGGGCTCCTCGTACTGCGCTTCGACCCGGGCGTCCGACGGGTCCTCGTCCGGTGGGCTGCCTGCCCCGGGCGGGAGAATCCGATGGGATGCGATGACCACCCCTGGTCGTCCGTCGCCCAGGAAACTTGCCGCGCGGGTCGCCGGGCTGGCCAAGACGACCAAGAGCCGATCCGGGGCGGTCGTTGCCCAGTCCTGTGGCAGGTAGTGATCGTCCGGCGACCGGAACCCTTTCGGCGGCGGGGGAAGCTCGAGTAGGTGGATCATGTCGACGGCCTGTTGGACCAAGCGGGCATCTCGGCGGACCGCTGACCCGAGCGGTAACGTCATCTCCTTACCCGACCACCCGGCCACGACCGCGCAGAGGAGCTCCGACTTGCGAACGACTTGATGCCAATGGAGCTCGAGCGCCGCACGGATCTTGATCCGACGGGAGGCTGGGTCGAGAGGAAAAAGCAGGTCGATCGTCGCCCGGATGACGTCCGAAAAATCGACCGCGACACCCTTTGCCGCATCTTCGAGTACGCGGATCTGATCCTCCCGGAAGAGGATCGTACGTGTCGATCCTAAAGGAACTTTGGGCGGACGCGGCATTCTGGCTCCCGGATGGCGGCCTGAAAGCCCTTGTGGGGCAGTCGGTGGCTTGATAACTTTATTTTCGATTAGGTAATCAAACCATTGTGTTTCATTTGGCAACTATTTATTTCCCCCTATGTTACTATACCCGGCTTCGCCAGACAGGATGTCTCGACCGGTCACAATCCACCTACGTGGGATGCGGGCCTCGGTCTCGCCCGCGGACGCCCCGCTGGTGATCCCGCTTCTCCGCGACCCGAGCCACCTGTTCGCCGCCGGCCCGGACGGCGTACGCGGCCGGCGGACGGAATTTTCGCTCGGCCGATCAGAGGCGGAAGATTTTTTTCCCCCAGCAAGCTCGCCTGGATGACCGCCAGCGCCCTGATTGGTGAAGGCCATGCCCCCAAAATCACGTTCGCACGCCGGGAACGACCAACCTTCCCGGACGAGAGTGTCCTCAGCACGCCGCCCGGACCCCTTGCCAGGCTGCTCCGTACCCATCGGGCCGCGTTCGGCGCTCTGATCCGCTTCGCCGGTGATGCGCACCCACACAGCCTCGTCCCCGATCTCGTCCGCGCTTACCCGCGGGCGGGTCGTCATTGCGCTGCCGAACCGGGATCGCATCCGCAGCTGGGCCGGGCGGCTCCGGGCAGCCGGGCTGGGTCGGCCGGTCGTAACGGGCACCGAGCATTTCGAATGCCGGGGCGGACCGTTCGTCGCGGTCACCTCCCTGCACTGGCTCGACCACTTCCAGCCGGGGCTGGCCGACGTCGTCATTCTCCCGGACGCGAGCCCGCTCCTCGGGGTCGATGCCCGCCCCCCGGACTTGAACGACCCACACCCCCCGCGCGACTACCGGTTCATCCGCCATTGGTTCGTCCCGACGTTCGGCTTCCTGCACCGGACCGTGCCGCTTCCGGCCGGGACCGAGCGCCGGCTGTGGGCGTTTTTCGCCCAGACGCTCGAAGCCGGGGGGCGCACGACCGCCCGGGTGCGGGTGGTTTCGGTCGTCCCGCCCAGGCCGCAGACATTCGTCCCCGACCCGGCGGTCGACCCGCTCGGGTATAAGCGGGCGGCCGTCTGGGCAAACTGCCGGCGGAACAAGCTCATCGCGCGGGTGGCGGACGGTCTATCCAGCGGGGACACAGCTGTCCTGGCGGGGTTCGGGATCGCGTTGCCGATGACCGCTGGCGAGCGGCGGGTCGCGGTCCTCGTCGAGAACTCTGGTCATACCCAGAATCTTGCCGGCATACTGGCGGGCTGGGACGTTCGTCTGGTCGGGTCGGACACGGCCGGCCGGCTCGACCGGGTGATCGTGACCGAGGCGTGGGCCGATCGGGCCGGCCGGCTCGACGTCGATGTCCTCGTCGACGCCCGCGGGTGGGGCCCGATCACGCTTCCCGGGTTCCCGCCGCCGGCCGAGCAGGCGGACCGCACCGTCGTGCTCGTCGACATCGCGGACCGCGCCCCCCGGCCGGCCGTGATCCGGACCCGCCAGCGGCTCCGGGAATACGCCGACCGCGGGTGGGACCTGGTCGGAATGACGCCGTGATTGACCCGTCCGGCACGGACAACCGATAGCCGGTTATCCCCGAAAATGCGATGCTCCGCCTTCGGCGGCGACCAGAACCAGCTGCCGATTCGCACGAGACGGCAACGAGAGCACCCGTGAGCTGCTTCCTTCCCCGCACCCCGACGCGCCGCCGGCTCCCGGTCCTCGCCCACGCGGGGACCCGGGAGGCCGTCCTCGCCCGGCACGTGGCGGAAGCGGCGGAGGTCGCCCGAGCGGGGGGGCAACCCCCTCCCGCCTTCCTTGAGGACCTGTTCGACCGGGTCTCCGACACCCGCATCCTCGGCCTCGCCGCGCGGGACGTCGCCCGGGACGGTGGTCCGGCCCGGGGGGCGGACCGGATCGGGCCCGATGACCTCAACGACCGGGACTGGTGGACCCTCGTTCGGTCCCTCCGCCGGGCTCTTCGCCGCGGATGGTATCACCCCGGCGACGAGCTGAAGGTCCAGATCCCCAAGCCCGGCGGACGCGGGTTCCGCGGGCTGTCGATCCCGCTCCTCGCCGACCGGGTACTCCAGCGGGCGCTCGTACTCGTCCTCCAGCCGTATCTGGACCCGCAGTTCTCGCCGACCACGCTGGGCGGCCGGCCGGGCAAATCCACGCATCATGCCCTGGCCCTGGCTACCCAGCTCGCGGGCCGGGAGCGGCTGGTGGTCGTGACCGCGGACGTCCGAAAGGCATTCGACGTCGTCCCTCACGACCGGCTCATGGCGGTTGTCCGTGCCCGGCTCGGGGACACCCGCCTGACCGGACTGATCGAGGCGATGGTCCGGTCCAACCGGGAGGTGGGAATCGCCCAGGGCTCGGCCTTATCCTCGTTACTCTTGAACCTGTTTTTGGATGAAGTCGTCGACCGGCCCTGGAAGGCCCGGCATCCGAACATTCCGCTGCTCCGGTGGGTCGACGACCTCCTTTTGCTCTGCAAGGACCGGGCGACGGCGGACGCCGCCCTAGCCGAATTGAACGAAATGCTTGATGCGGGTGTGATGCCGCTCAAACAGGACCCTGCCCCGGCAGTGTCTGATCTCCGGGGGAGGGATTCCGCAAGGTGGCTTGGTTTCACGTTGAAGTCCGGACTGGGTGGTCTGGGACGACCTTCGACAGAGCCTCCGAGAGGCACACCGTACGGACTACCCCTCGGTACGAGCTCGCCAGACCGTTTTGGGTTGGCTCTCGTACCTCGGCCCGTCTTACGCCCACTCCAACCAAAAGGAAGTGATCAACGAGATCGAAAGGACGGCAAAGAACCTTGAGTTCGCCGAGATCCCGTCTTCCGATGAATTACTGAGGATATGGAGGCAAGCGCATTGCCGGTACGAAGCGACGTGCGCTAGGGTCCGAGAGGAATTGGGCCACTACCTCAGGGAGAGAGGAGAAGGCCCGAGCGACATGGCTCCGCCTATGTCAATTTTAGCAAATATCGTGCCGACAAATAGAGGCAGGGACTCTTCTCTGTCGAGCACCCATATCGACCCGCAGGACTATCTGTCGGCTTCGCCCGACGTCACCTTCCCAACGTCCGATATCCGAGAGGACACGAACGCCTGTTTACCGGGCCGGTTGCTGGTAAACCCCGACTGGTGCCACCCCGGATACGAGCCGCTACCGGCCGGGTTGTTGAGCCGTTCACGACTCTCTCCTCGAGCGGGTTCGCTCGACGTCGACCGCCTTGCGAACTCGCAAACCCGACTACGTGTGTCGCGGCGTGCCTCACTCCGCCGCCGGCGGGGTCACCACGCCGGCCCGCAACGGGCCCGGCCCGCAACGGGCCCGCCCCCCGCCGGCCGACCCGCGCTCTAAAGGCGTCCATCACGCTGGGTGGCAAATGCCATTTCGGCCACGCCCGCGGTACGCGCGGGGCCACGCCCGGGATCCATCGTCGCCGATAAGGAGGTGAATGACTGATCGCCCCGGATTCCCACGCCGAGAAAGAGAGGCACGAACGACCGTGCTCACGGCGGACGGTGAGACGGACCGTCTCGCACTCCCGCGGATACCGGGTCCTGGGATTTCCGACCGGTGCTCGTGATCCTCCGGAGACCTCGCACCTCGCGGAGACCAGGACTTGGTGCGCGAGGCCCGTACTCCCTCCGCCTTATGGTGCGACAAACCTATATTAATATTTTATTGAAGTAATAATATGGTCGACGAAATTTCATCGGGCTCGATCGCCATGTTCAGCGTCAAGGCCGCGGCGACGGAACTGGGGGTGTCGCCGTCGTTGGTCTATTTGTTGTGCAAGAGTGGCAAGATCCGGCACGAGCGTCATGGGCTCCGCCGGGGGACGATCCGCATCCCACGCGAGGCCCTGGCCGAGTACCGGCGGGCGGCGGAGGCGAAGCCCCCGCCGCCCGAGCTCGCCCTCCGGC
>JAQGHQ010000045.1 GCA_028288765.1 Gemmataceae bacterium
GAACGTGCCGCGCTCACCCGCGGCAGGGTCTGGAAGAAGGTCATGGGCGGCTTCTCGCGGCCGGGAAAGAAGCCCGGGCTCGCGTGGGAGATCCCAGCCGAGCACCACCGGGCCGGATCGGAACCCGACAATGTCGACGGGGCCCGCCATGTCCGGAAATGTTGACCGCGGCAAGCAACGGGGTAGTCGGTGGTTCGGGCGGGCCGACGGTCATCGGGTTGTCATCAAATTGGCACGAGAGGATGAGCCGGGAATCCCCGGTCGGACGTGAGCGAACGGAGCCGGATCGGGGTTCGCGCCTGCGGCGGTGGATGACTGGGCAGTTATGATGGCTGACGGGGAATACTCGCTAAGAAGAGTTCAGGGTAGATCGGCGACCTGGACGTACCACGCAAGGTTCACCCCCCGATGACTCGGATCGAATCTATCGATGACTCGAATCTATAAAACCTGACACTCCCGCTCAATTCAAGGATCGCGCCCTCCCGGGGCATCCAAAGACTTTTCCAAAATTCTTGTGGTTGCCGAGCGCCGGGAGTAGAACGCCGTCAACGACCCAAGCGGATCGAGCCGACCGGCCCGCGGGCCGCGATCCCCAGCATCTCGGGCTTGACCTTCTCCAGGTATCGCACCACCACGCCGAGCATCAGCCCCTCGACGACCACCACGGGAACGTGGGCGAGGAGGACCAGTTCCGCCAGCGTCGTCCAGTCGTCCTTCCCCCCGGCGAGTAGGACGAGGAAGTTCAGCCCGACCGCCGCGCCCGCCGCCCCGGCCCCGAGCAGGCACCCGAGCGGGAACGCCGGCACGCCGGCCCGCCGCAGGACCGGGAACAGCTGCCCGGCCAGAACGGCCGGGAGCCCGACGACGCAGGCGTTCAGCCCCAGCGTGGAGAGCCCCCCGTGGCCCACGAGCAGGTATTGCAGCGCGAGCCCGACCGTGACCGCGAGCGGGGCCCGGCGGCCGAGGATGACCCCGACCAGCCCGTTCAAGATGAGATGCACACTCGTCGGCAACACGACCAGCTTGATGTGGACGGACGACGCCACGAAGAATGCCGCGGTCAGGACGCCGATCCGGGGCACCCACTCCTCGGTCAGCCGGGCGGCCGCGATCGCGAGCAGAACGCCCGCCCCGACGAACCCGCCGATCAGCCAGGGCGTCGCGATCGCGCCGTCGGACAGGTGGACGGCGAAGAGGGGGAGTGGGACCATGCGAACAGATTTACCGGGAATACTGCGGACGGCTGCTTATGCATTCGGCCCGAACCCCTCGGGGTGGGTGCGGTGCCAGTTCCAGGCGGTTTCCAGGATCGGCCGTAGTTCGGTGTAGGCGGGCGCCCAGCCGAGGGCGTGGCGGATCCGGCCCGCGCCCGCCACGAGTTCCGCCGGGTCTCCGACCCGGCGCGGGCCTTCCTTGACCGGGACCCGGAGCCCGCTCACCGCCTCCGCGGTCCGGATCACCTCCCGGACGCTGTACCCCCGCCCGATCCCGACGTTGTACCGGAACTGCGCCCCCGGGCCGAGCCGGTCCAGCGCGAGGATGTGGGCTTCGGCCAGGTCGTCGACGTGGATGTAATCCCGGACGCAAGTCCCGTCCGGGGTCGGGTAGTCCGTCCCGAACACCTCGACGTGGGGTCGCTTCCCGAGGGCCGCCTGGAACACGAGCGGGATGAGGTGCGTCTCGGGGTGGTGGTCCTCCCCGATGGTCCCGTCCGGGCTCGCCCCGGCGGCGTTGAAGTACCGCAGCGCGCAGTACCCGAACGGGTACGCCGCGGCGTAATCGGCCAGGGCCCGCTCGAACGCCAGCTTGGTGTTCCCGTACGGGTTGATCGGGACCTGCTTTTCGTCCTCGGTGATCGGCACTACGGCCGGAACGCCGTACGTCGCGCAGGTGCTGGAGAAGACGAACTTCTGGACCCCCCGGCGGCGACAGGCGTCGAGCAGGGCGAGGGAGTTGAGCAGGTTGTTGGCGTAGTACTTCGCCGGGTCCGTGACCGACTCCCCGACGTAGGCGAACGCGGCGAAATGCACGACCGCCTCGACCCGCCGGTCGACGAGGAGGGCGTCGACCTGAGAGATGTCGCCCAGGTCGGCGACGACCAGCCGGTCGGCCGGGACCGCCTGCCGGTGCCCGTAGGACAGGTTGTCGAGGACCGTGACGTCGTGCCCGCGGGCGAGCAGGAGCCGGACCGTGTGACTGCCGATATACCCGGCCCCGCCGGTGACCAGGATTCGCATCGTCCTTCGTCCTTTGTCCTTCGTCCGCCGTCCTTCGCTCCTCGCGCTGACCCCAAGCAGCACTCCGGTGGTCTCCGGACCGCCATACGAGTCTGACGAAGGACAAAGGACGAACCGGACGAAGGACGAATCAGTTGGTGATCCCCTTCGTGATCTCCATGAACACGTTCTCGAGGTTCACTTCCTTCTCCTTGAACGACTTGAGCCGGAACTGCGCGGTGATCAGCCGTTCGGGGATGAAGCTGCCGTCCTCGTACCCTTCCTTGAGCTGGACCTCGATGCTCTCGCCCTGGGGGTCCGGCTTCACCGCCTTGACCTCGGGGTAGTCCTCGATCCGTTTGGCCGCTTCTTCGTTCCGGTGGCTGCCCACCGAGACGACGAACACCGCCCGCCCGCGGACCTCGCGGATGGCCTCGTCGACCGTCCCGTTCCAGATCAGCTTGCCCCGCTCGATGATCCCGATCTTGTTGCAGATGTCGGCCAGCTCCGGGAGGATGTGGCTGCTCACCATGATCGTCTTGTTCATGCCGCGGAGCTTCTTGATCAGCTTCCGCATCTCGATCCGGGCCCGCGGGTCGAGCCCGCTCGCGGGCTCGTCCAGGAGGAGTACCTGCGGCTCGTGGAGCAGCACCCGGGCCAGCCCGAGCCGCTGGGTCATCCCCCGGCTCAGGCTCGTCACCAGGGCGTCCCGCTTGTACCCCAGGTCCACGAGGTCGAGTACCTCGTCGACCTTTTTCCGCCGGTCCGGCCCCTGGATGCGGTACGCGGCGGCGAAGAACTCCAGGTACTCCGTCACCTTCATGTCGTCGTACACGCCGAAGAAGTCCGGCATGTACCCGATCGCCCGGCGGATCTCCTTCGACCCGGTGTAGATCGAATACCCGCACACGCTCGCCTCGCCCCAGCTCGGGTTGAGCAGGGTGGCGAGGATCCGCATGGTGGTGGTCTTCCCGGCCCCGTTCGGGCCGATGAAGCCGTACACGTCCCCCCGGTCGAGCTTGAGGGTCAGCCGTTCCAGGGCGTACAGCTCGCCGTACTTCTTCGTCAGGTCGTTCGTCTCGATCATCGGTGCGGTTCCCGGCAGGCGTACCCGTCGGCGCGGGTGGGGAAGGGGATGGTTCGGGCGGTCCGGCTCACGGCAGAACCCCCGCCGGTAGCACCGGCAGATACAGGCGGACGTAGGTTTCCTGCCGGCCGGTGCCCGGGACCGCGGGGCGGTCTTTCCCCGGCCCGGGAAGCCCCTTCAGCCACACCCGCGAGGGCGATGCCGGCCCGCCGAAGAGGTCCTCGGCCGGCCCCCGGGGCGGGAGCACACGCCCGACGACGATCACCTCTGCGCGGTTCTCCTGGGCCAGCCGCCACGACTGGTCCAGCCGCCGGAGAGAGGCGTTCCGCGGGATTACGCCCTCGTCGTGCCGCAGAGCGGCCTCGTGGAACAGCAATCCCATTAGCGGGAGCGACCCCGGCGGCGCCGCGGGGGAGTCGGTCCCGGCCCGGGCGGCCCCGGGCGGCGAGCCCGGGGCGGCCGACTGGGTCAGCCCGAGTAGGTCCGGGAGCTGGCCTTTCTCCTGGAGCCATTGCGACGCGGGAACGCCCCTGTCCAGTACGAGCCGGACTTCCTGCCCGTTCACGATCGTCCCGATCGGGTACGCCTGCCCGGCATAGAACGCGACGCAGTCGGTCACCGCGGGGAACGGCATCCGGTTCACGAACGTCCCGATCGCCCGGGACGGGTCGCCGACCGGGTGCTCCAGCCGCGACTCGACCACCGGGGCCGCCGGGTCGATCGCCCCGGTCCATTCTGCGGTGAACGACTTCGTCGACCACGTCTGAACCGGGACGCCTTCGAGCCCGTCCGCCATGACCCCGGGCACCGCCGATTCCCCCGGGGGAGGCCCGGCATTGAGGTCGACGTGGTAGGCGTACCGCCGGCGGATCAGCCCGGCCCGGCCGGCGCGCGGCCCGCCGAGCCAGCCGACGAGGGCGGCGCCCGGCTCGGCCCCGGCGGTCCACCCCTCGGCCGGAGTGACCCCGACCGTGTAGGCATCGAGCTTCGGGCTGAAGACGGTGAACCACGTCGTCCCGTGCAGCCGACCGCCGTGTCTCCCGGTTCGGGGGTCGAACTCGGCCGCCACCTCGACCACGTCCATCTTGTTCACCCGCAGTTCCCGGCCCTTGGCCGCGGCCGCGGTGAGGTATGCCGCGACGCACACCGTTAGCACGATGACGGGGAAGGTGGCCCAGGTGAGTTCGAGCCGGCCGAACACCTTCGTGAGGAAGTAGTACTCGAGCGGCCCGATCAACAGGATGTAAAGGCCGATGAGGACCGCCACCCAGGCGAACGAGATGACCGGCACGCCGTCGAACGTGTCGACGTGGGTCCGCAGGGAGACGGCGACCTCGTCCTCGTCGTCGGTCGGGCCGGATGCCGCCGCCCGGATCTTGCCCTCGCCCCCGACGGACGCCCGGTCCGCCCCGCCCTGCCGCAGCACCCAGTCCCAGAACTCCTGCCGCTGGGCGAACTCGGTGAACGGGGGGCGGTCGAGGTCGAACGCGACGAGGGTGACCCGGCCGAGGCCGTACCCGGCCTGGACCGCAACGGCCTCCCGGTCCTCACCCCGCTGGCGGTCCGGCGGGGGGATGAGGACCCGGGCCGCCCGGACGGCCTTCGGGGCCAGGTTCGCCACCGGGACGGTCGTGCCCTTGGCGGTGAGGTTCCCGCTGATCGGCCCGGCCTGGCTCGTCTCCCGGGCGGACCAGTAGAGCGGCAGACGGGCCACCTGCTGGACCGGGGCGTCGGTCTTGATCGAGTACGGGAGAACGTCTTGCAGTGCCGGCAGCTGGGCGGCAGCCCCGGCGTTGACCCCGACGGAGACGACCAGTCGGCCCCCCCGGCGGACCCACTCCAGGAGTGCCTGCCGTTTCACCGGGTCGTCGAACAGCCGGCGCAGGAACTCGGCGGAACCCGTCCCGGTGGTCAGTACGACCAGGTCGGCGGCTTCGTACCCGAACCACTGGTCGGGAAGCGTGTCGGGGTCGGTAATCGAGGCGAGCTCCACCCGGCCGCCGCGGACCGGACCGGTCGCCGGTTCGGCTTCGTCCGTGCCGGACGTGGCCCGCGGCAGGTCGAACCCCGGCAACCGGCTCCCGAGCGACAGGACGACGTACACCAGCGGGGCCCGTGGGCGGAGGGATCGGATGCGGAACGGGTCCGACAGGGCGGTGCCCGCGGTGGTCCGCACGGTCACGGTCGTTTCCCCGGTGCCGCCGGCCGGGCGGAGGTACGGGAGAAACTTGAGGTCGCGGGCCGAGAGAGTGGTTCCGGGGCGGACCCGGGCGAGGTCGAGCGGGACGGCGAGGGTCGTGACGACGCCGTCCGCGTCCGGGGTTTCGACCACCAGCTCGGCCGGGTCGGTCACGCCGTCGAGCACTTCGAGGTCGACGTACACCGGAGCCCACGCGGCGAACTTACAAACCGGGGTGGCCGAAGGGTCATCCGGGGCGTGGGGGGGGAGCCCGACCCGGGCGTCCGTGATCTTCACCTTCGGCGGTGCGGCGACCGCGGGCCCGACTGCGGCAATCAGGCACGCGACCGCCACAAGACTGCGGAAGGAGGAGGTGAACAGGGCCGCCGTCCGCATGCGGGTCTCTCGGGTCGGAAAATAGACCCCTCGCCGGCCGCTCCCCGGGCAGGGAGGGGAGGAAGAGGGCCGGATATCATCTCCCTTTCCGTTCCGGGAAAGGAGGCGGGGGTGAGGTCCGTCGTCCGGTTACGGCTTCGCGGCGGTCCCGCACCGGCACGGGGTCTGGCCGCAGCCGGGGCAGCCGGCCCCGTACTTCCGGGCCATGGCCTCTTCCAGGTCTACGCCGGCGATGTTCGCGAGGGTCGCTAGCCAGGCGAGAACATCCGCGAATTCCAGCACCCGCTCGTCGTGAGTGCCCCCACGGAGGGCGGCCGATAGCTCGCCGACTTCCTCCATGAACCACATGAACGTCCCCTCGGCCCCCCGGGCCCCGTCCTTGGAGCCGTACATGTCGCGGATGATCTGTTGCAGCTGGGCCAGGGTCATAAAGAATACGGCGTGCAATGGGACGGACCGGACGTTCACCTGAATTGTAGCTGTGGCCTCCGGGGCCGGCCATTTCGGGCACGTGTGGGATATGTGAAGGTAGGCGGACTGTAACGGGCCTGCGGGCTTTGCCGCACCAACGGGTTAGGCTTCGGGGAGGAGTTGGGGGAAAGGTAATCGGCCGGGCGTTCCGAGCCGATACGAGCGTCAGACGGGCGGATCGCTGCCCGCCGCAACTTACCCGGCCGGGGCCGGAACCCGTCGAACGCCGACCTTGCCGGGATCGGCGGGCGGCGGGGACCGTGCCCCGGCCGGGCCGGTTGCTTTGGGGCCAAACCGGTCATCCCGCCAACTTGCCGAGTCGGTCCGGCACGACATTGACCAACCCGAATGCGCCCGCCTCATACCGGAACCCGGTGACGGTGTCCGTTTCGGGTCCCCCTTTCCCCATTGAGGGCGAGGGAGGAGGGGAATGGCCCGGATGGCATGTCCACGGCTCGGCGTGGACATGCGTGCGCCCCATATACCGGATCAGGACCGGGTATTCGCCCGACCCAGCTCAATCATGTCCACCCAAAGCTGTGAACATGCCACCCAGACCAAGGTGACTGCCTCATACATGAACCCGGAAGGGTTGTCGCATTCGGTTTGGTAGGTGCCGCGCGACCCGCGAGCGGGTACCCCGGCGGCACAGGCAGTCC